>CAXTXB010000551.1:0-4184 GCA_964247965.1 uncultured Dictyobacter sp.
GTGTGCTCTCAAGCTGTTTGAGGAACGTGACACTAATTTGGCCCAAACTTAGGCGAGGCGCAAAAGAGTGTGAAAATGTAAAAAGCGTAAAACATTTCTAGAGAGACACAGCTATAAATTCATCAATATATCTTTACAAACGTAACATATTTATACGTTCAAGGCAAGAGGTTTTATGCTCAGATGACTTGTCGCAGCTTCGCTGCTCTCTGAACCTTTATTATCGCGAACTT
This sequence comes from uncultured Dictyobacter sp., assembly GCA_964247965.1. Lineage (GTDB taxonomy): Bacteria > Chloroflexota > Ktedonobacteria > Ktedonobacterales > Ktedonobacteraceae > Dictyobacter. Next base: position 234 of record CAXTXB010000551.1, read on the forward strand.
TTTCAAAATGATGGAAATCGTTTTTTTTTTTGCCCTTTTTACTGCTGGAGGCAGTAAAAAGGGCAGATAAAACACGATTTCCATCATTTTGCAAAAGTTCGCGATAACCTATAAGGCCCATACAAGGAACTTTAATGTGCCCACTGCCACGAGCGTGCCACCGTTCTACCGAGCACAAGTGCAATAGCAACAATGACAGCCATGCTACTCGCCACCAGCACAACCGGAGTGCTGGGAGTGCGTACGATATTGGCGACGACGACACCAATCAGTGCCCAGATGAAGGTGAGAGCATAACCGATGTTGCCATGGCTTCTTAGCACGACAAATGATGCGATAGCGGTGCCGGTGATGAGCATGATGATAGTCCAGGTCTGATTGGAAAAGATGACGTTGCTGAAGCCTGAATCCTGCAGAGCCCCTGCCATATTGGCAATGGCTGCGATGGTCGCCCACCCTGCGAAGATGCTGATAGGGAAGCCGACAAGGTAGCGCTCAGTGGTCGACAATGGTACATCCATGAACTGGATAAAGGCGCCGAAGAGCGAGAAGAGTATCCAGAAGAGACAGACGACGGTAAGCCACTCTAACTCAAGCTGGGCGACGATCAACCAGGCTGTGGTGGCGAGAAACGCTGATGCGGTGTAATATCCTATGGAACGCAGCAGAGGGTTCTCACGCTGCTGCGGCAGTGCCTGGTAGATGGCATAAGCGATGGCCCCGGCGTAGATAAGCGACCAGATGATGAACGCATAGTCCGCTGGCACAATCTGGGGGGTCGAAGCGTTGCTGGAGTTAAAGCTGTTGTTCGCTCCTGTCAGATAGCCAAGCACGGTCACCGCTATCTGCGCAAAGGCGAACACGACATTTAAGGTCTGCCGCAGTTGATCACGTTGCGGATTAACAATGGTTGCACTGGACATAATATTTCCCTTTCAGTTTCTAAACTGCCAACAAGTTGGTAGACTGAGAGCACAAAAAAAATTTGCTTGCTTGTTCTTATGATTCTCTACTACCTTGGACGCAAGCCATTGAGCATGGTATCTATCAAATCACGCGCCATGGCCTGGCGACTCTGTACAATGCCTTGCTCAGGGACAGAATACATGCTCTCGATCATACCGAGTAGCCCGCCGGCAATCAGGCCGAGATTGGAATGCTGGATCTGACCCCGGCTTTGCGCATCCTCAAGTAAGAGAGCAATCGGTATAATCATAGACTCAAGCGCCATTTTGGACAGGCGCTGAGCCTGCACAGGATCGATAGATGGCATGTCTGAATACACTAGGCGCACCAGGTCCATGGGAGGCTGAGATAGAAGCCAATCGGAGGCGGCATGAAGTTGTGCACGTACATCAAGCTCGGCGTGCGCAATGGCCTCTGACAGCCCGGCACGATGATGCCTGAGAGTACGTTCAGTCACTTCGATGAACAATTCTTCTTTGCCACCCGGAAAGTGATGATAGAGAGAGGTATGACGAATACCTACCTCTGCCGCAATATCACGCAAAGTTACTGCATTATAGCCTCTCCTGGAAAAAAGCTGTTCCGCCGCTTCTAATACACGGTCGCGCGCCTCGTGATTGGATTCCCCGTCTGCCATTTCTACCTCCCTACCAAATGATTGGTATCCAAACTATAACAGGATAAAGTTTATCTTGTCAAGGTCAGGCCAGTTAGCTCGCGAGGCATAAAATTCCTACATCTCTTGTGAAACGTTGCTTTTCTCTCTAATTCTCATGTAAAATATTTATAAGGTCACGAAAGTCGTGAGAGACTCAAATGTACAAAGTGGCGTGAGGCGAGAGAAGCTAAGGACAGATAAAAGGATGTTAGCAATGTCCAACACAGTAATGCACGAAAAATCGGGCATCGCAAAGTTTCTAAACACAGTAGGACACCTTCTTCTATCCGTTGGCTCTCTCATTACACTCCTTTCGATTGTTTGTTTATTGGTTAGTATATTTGAGGCACTTCCGCTCCTATGGACAAGTGCGAAAGTGACAACGCACGATGCTGCTGGAGTGCTCAACATGAGGAAACTTCAACAGGAGGGGAGAAGAGAATTCAATGCAGTCGATATCACGACAAGCAACTTTGAGGGTTCACAGGCCGAGTTTGATGCTCAAGTGCTGCGTAAAGTCTCTGATCCAAATACAATTTATATAGCAATTGATGTATTTCATAGACATCTGACGATTGTTGGTGGCTCAAAAGTTTCGCTGCATGATAGTAACTATCATGATGCAGTTGATGCCTTTCACAAGAATGTTCATGATAATGACTACACATCGGCGACACTCGCAGCGCTTCACACTCTACAGGACGAGACAGTTTTCAACGCCATAAGCACGATTGTCTTCTTCAGTATCCTATCTGCCATTTGTTTGAGCGTGTATTTTGTTCTGCGTCGTTTGGGCCTGTTGCCCAAAGGAAAGAGTGGTGGCAAAAGTAGTTCCTCCAGTTCCTCTCACTCATCTTACAGTAGTAGCTCATCATCAAGCAGCAGTGATAGTGGCGGCGGCAATAGTGGCTTCGCTAGCGGAAATTTCTAATGTTCCTCCAGCCTTGCACTCGCAGCGCACCGCCAAACATAAAAATCTGAGCCACTAACCAGGTTAGCTGACAACGTGTCTTTTCTTGATACTTCTTTACGTTTACATGGTCGCTCCCAGTATCCAGGGAGCGAACTCTTCGTCGCCGATGCCTTGCGCCTCGCTTTTGCTTTGTTTGCCGCTGGCCACAGCGATGATCTCATCAAGGATCTGCATACCGACTGTTTGTGCGGTCACGCCGTCGAGCACGACGCCGGCGTTAATATCCATGTCATCGGTCAGATTCTCGTACAAAGAGCTGTTGGTTGCGACTTTGATCGATGGCGCGGGCTTGTAGCCGAAGCAGGAGCCACGGCCGGTGGTGAAGACGATGATGTTGCTGCCGCCGGCGACCTGTCCGGTGACTGAGACTGGATCATATCCAGGGGTGTCCATGACGACGAGTCCTCGCTCTGTGATTGGCTCGGCATACTTGTAGACTGCGTTGAGCGGCGTTGATCCGCCCTTGGCGACTGCTCCTAGCGATTTCTCGTAGATGGTGGTCAGCCCGCCCAGTTTGTTGCCTGGGGAGGGGTTGTTGTCCATTTCCATGTTGTTGATGGCGGCGTAGTGCTCCCACCATCGGATGCGCTCGATGAACTGTTCGCCTACTTCCCGGCTGCTGGCACGTCGCAGCAAGACATGTTCGGCTCCATAGATCTCGGGTGTCTCGCTCAGTACTGCGGTACCGCCCTGGCGCACCAGTTCGTCTACGCAATATCCAAGGCTAGGATTCGCAGTGACGCCGCTCCAGCCGTCGCTACCGCCGCACTGCAGTGCCACCGTCAATTCAGATATGGGGATCTCCTCGCGCTGCACAGCATTCACCTCTGGCAGGAGCCTGGTGATTATCTGAGTTGCCTCGTTGACAGTGTGCGCCACGCCGTGATTCTCCTGGATGGTGAGGAATATCGGCTTTTTCCACTGTCGCCCGGCGTCCAGTTCCATCTTGCTGATCAGCTCTTGTAGTTGGTTGCTCTCGCAGCCAAGCCCGACGAGGACGTACGCGCCAATATTAGGGTGGACGGCCATGCCTGCCAGGACGCGCTGGAGCTGCTCGACGGCCTCGCCTCCGCTCTGCATGCCGCAGCCGCTTTTATGGGTGAAGCCGATTACGCCATCTATATTTGGATAGTCCTTCATGACCTCGGGCCCAAAGCGGCGCTGGATGAAACGCACGGTGCTGGCGGAACAGTTGACGGAGCTGATGAGCGCGATATAGTTGCGCGTGCCGGCCTTGCCGTCTGGCCGTCTGTAGCCCATAAACGTGCGCCTCTGCTCAACAGGTACAAGATCTAGAGGGTGTACGTCAACTCCAAAGTTGTAGACCTGTTTGAGCTCACCAACCGCTAGATTC
>CAXTXB010000552.1:0-3877 GCA_964247965.1 uncultured Dictyobacter sp.
GACAAAAAGCATGTAGAAAACTATCATGAAAATAGCTTGACGAATGTCTTATGGATGAAAAAATTTTCAAATGTATTTAATTAAGTAGGAACGCTTACTGGGATATATAAAACTTATCTGGCTATACTCTATTGTTTATATATATACTTCATGAAGGGAAAAATGTATGTTTAAGCCACTGCGATTTAATGAACTGCTAAAGGCAGTGCCGGGTATGGCTCATTTACAGCTTACGCCACATGCGGCCGAGCATGCGAAGACGCAAACCTACGTCCATGTGCGGGAGCAGATCGAAGTGGATAGCAATCGTGGTTCAAATCATGGAAGCAAGGAGACGCATACTCACGAGAAAATCAAAGAAGATATCACGATCGAGCGTAAGAAGGGACAGAAAGTAACCGAGATCCATGAGCAGATTACGAAAGATATTGATATCAAGAAGGTGGCAGGGCATGATGATACGACGACGACAACGACGCTGCAGCACGTGCATGCAACTGTCTTTGGCGTGGCAGAAGTTGAGATGACGCCACCACATCCTCCGCGCGAAGAGACTCCGATCTATGCACGCACACATCATCGGCTCGTCTTTACCCTCGACACACCGTGTGCCATCTGTGGCGTGCGTCACTCAACGCTCTCCAACCCTAAAGAAAATCTCTTTCATGCATTGGCCGTTGAGACGCACCACTATCCCATCGAACGCAGCCTGCTGAACGCCTGCGATCCGCGCAAGCTGAAGGTCATCTTTCCGCAAGTCAAGGACCGCGAGAGCCTGGAGGCCTTTATTGATTCAGAAGAGAATATGATGGTGCTCTGCGACATACATCATCGCCACCCCCACTACGGTATCCACCATATCCTTGCGCAAGACTTCTTCGTCCAGCCCTTTCTCTTCAGCGGCTACCAGATTGCGGCGGAGCAGGAGGAAGCAAAGAAGGTTATGATTGCAAACGAGAGGATTATTCGCAGCCATCAACGCAACAAATAGATATCATTTTAAATGAAAAAGGAAGGTGGAAGAAGTGATGGAAAAACCATTAATATCATGTATAATGCCCACAAAGAATCGACGAGAATTTGTAGCGCAGGCACTACACTATTTTGAAAAACAGGACTATCCCAATAAAGAACTTGTGGTGGTTGACGACGGCGACGACCTCGTTGTTGATCTTGTCTCGTCGCATCCGTATGTGCGCTACCTGGCTCCGCAATATGCCCACACAGTAGGCGTCAAGCGCAACATTGCCTGCGAGGCTGCTCAAGGAGAGATTATCTGTCATTGGGACGATGACGACTGGTACGCTCCCTCCCGTCTTTCCTATCAGGTTGCGCCGCTGCTGGCAGGAGAAGCGGACGTCACAGGTCTGCACCTGCAGTCCGTCCTTGATATAAAGCATATGCAAGGCTGGACTTGCGCGGATGCTCCCTCAACCCTTGCGGGTGTTGAGGGGATGCACTACGGAACGGCCATCTATCGCAAGCACCTGTGGGCCAACCGGGCGCGTTTTCAAGATAGCGTGGAAGGCGATGACGGCTCAGGCTTTGTACGTAGATTGATAAACTCGGGTGCCATCGTCCAAACGTTGCCCTGCGCATCTCAGCACATCTACGTCAGACATGGCAGAAACATCTGGAAATATCGCCCTGGCACAAGTATTGGCTCCGAAATATGGACTCCGACCCACCCTGAACAATTTATGCCACAAGAGGATTTGAACTTTTACAAGGCTAAGAGTATACAAATGCAGCAAAAAACAAGTACAGCTTCAACTCTACCAGTTCTCAAAAGGCGGATGCGCAACCTTTTCACAAAGCAAGTCGTCCCCTTCCTCCTTTCATTCAAACGCGAGCCCTCGCGCAGCTGCACTGCACGAATGGGTCATCTCAAATTTTTGAAAAATGATGACATTATGTTTTTCCCTGCTCCTTTTTCTGCCTTCGACAGAAAAAGGAGCGGGGAAAAACATAATGTCATCATTTTTCAAAAATTTGAGATGACCCATTTTAATGTATTTTAGGAAATGCTTTCAGGGAGTTGATCCTGGGAAGAAGCCACGGAATGCATACGACGCCAATCACCGCTATCAAGAGCGCTAGCACAGTTGCAAATGGGCGGCCAAGTAAGAGTATTCCCAGCCAGCCCCCGCAAAAGGCCGCGAGCGCTCCCAGAGCGAGCATGGGCATCCAACCAAACATCTGCTTGGAGGCTGGTTGTAGCCTGGCGGCATGGGCGATGAGTCCGACAACAGCGCCGAGCCAGAGCCAGAGAAGGGCAAGCAAAGCTAACATAGAGGGACCTCCATCATTCTAAGAGTTGAAAGATAATATCGTGTTGAGTAGATCGAAGAGATGCCAGCCATCGCCAAGCATTTGTGGGGCACTCAGGTCTGAGCGCACGCGGACATGATCAAAGATGTGCAGCTCTACATATTTATAAGGATGATGGAGACGAGCGAGCGTGGCTGCAAACGTCCGTGTTTCAGTGACGGGAAGAGATGGGTCATCCAGATCGTGCATCAAGAAAAGAGGAGCTTGTATCTGTCCTACAACCCTGCTGGGAGAGAGCTCGTCGAGTTGAGCTTGCATGGCTGCGGGAAGCTTAGCGATGTTCGCATCGACATCATTGGGGGCCGTGCCAGCCAGAAGTTGATAGAGAGCTTGAGCGCCGGGCGAGAGATGGCTGATTTGATCTGGTGTAAGTGGTGCTGCGCCGTCTGCAAAGGCGTTTACTAAGGTCGAACGCTCGTCGGCAGCGAGGTACTGTCCGGTTGTATTGGCCAGGACCTGGACAGGAATATCAATAGGCTGGAAACGAACGAGCTTCCCATCAATATCCTGAGCACGCCGTCCAAAGGTGCGCAACAGACTTTTTACGTTGAAATAGCCGCCAAAAGCCACAACATACGAAACGGCAGCGCGAATACGAGGATCTGCAGCCGCCAGGCAAGCCAGTGCAACACCTCCGCTAATCGAAATGATCCCAATCTGCTTCCCATCCATTCCTGGCAAATGCCCCAGGATCTTAAACGCCTGCACCGTAGAATCAACATCACTGCTTGACAGCGTATAAGCCGAAAGGGCAGGCGTTGTCAGGCTCATCGCAACAATACCCGTCTGTGCCAGAGACTGCATCAAATTGACAAGCTGAGGCTCCTGGCGATTATCTCCCACGCCCGCGATAACCAGAATGCCGCTGCGCACCCGTGTGATTGCAGGGGCAGGAGTCGCGGGTGCATACACATCCAGATTAATCGTCCCACCCAGCGACTTTGCCGTCAACTGCGAATGCTTGATCGGCTCGCTACTCCAACTCGACGCACCTGACTGCGATCCAGCAAGAAGGGCCGGTAGCAGCAAAGCAGAGCGCGTAAACGCCCGTCCAGCCGGAAATACTGTAAGAAAAAAGCTCAATGCAAACAATAAGATCAGCAAAACGCGCATATTGATAACACGTATACGTGTACGTCTTTTGTTCGACCTGACGCTGACAGTTCGCATAGGGATCGGAGACGTAAGATTTAGTTGTACTTCACCACGCATAATAAATACTCCAGCCATCAAAGTAGTGGGGGTGGTATTGCTCTAGCAACCTTTCTGGTAACCCGAAAATCGCCGCCGCTGCTGTTGTGACACAGTGAAGTTTGCCAGAGCAGTATATAAAGCTCACCTGGTAGAAGTATATTCCATCCTCTATACAGCAAGGAGTGTCATTTGTCCTATTGGGGACGCAGACCTATAAAGTGTACCGGGTCTTCCGCTCGTTCGGTGAATCCGCTCGCTTGTATCCTATGGAGAGGATATTGCTGAGAACTACAGGAAGGCGTACCCCCTTCTTATTAACCTTTTTACATTTTTTTCATTTTTATAATTTTTT
>CAXTXB010000552.1:3974-4183 GCA_964247965.1 uncultured Dictyobacter sp.
ACAAAAAAATAAAAAAATTGAAAAAAATGTAAAAAGGTTAATAGTATTTGTAAAGAGCGGCGAAGCCGCGATAAGTCAGAGAGCAAGAAGGTAAAAATGATGAGGATCAAACACACTCTTAAACGAAGCCGAGCTTTCGGGTACTCCATAGTTAACATCTAGAGGAGGAAGCAATGCAACTCGGATTAGTAAGTACATTTATATGATAA
>CAXTXB010000553.1:0-4171 GCA_964247965.1 uncultured Dictyobacter sp.
TGCTCAAACTATGCACAAAATGCACAAGAAAAAGAATTAACGGAGAAGTTGCGTGGTCCTGATAGGGATTGCTAACGAGCTCAGATCAGCGTACCGGGCTGGGAGCTGCTACGTATGGGACCATCACGGGTCCCTCAGGCAAGACGGCGATACGAGCACGAGGGCCGAAGCGTTGCAGCAGCTGGTCTATAGTTTCCTGTAGATCGGGGGCGGGGAGCAGCTGCGCGGCGCGTACTACGTCATCAGGCAGGCTGGAGTGCAGGTAGACATCGGCCTGAAGCTGGACCAGGGCCTGCTTCTGCACCTGCCACTGGTCGTGCATCTGAAAGTCTGGACTATTGATCAGGTCTAGCAGTGCGGTCGGACTCTCACGCATCTGCAACAGGGCTTTATAGTTTCCGTGCTCTGGCAGGCCATCGCGACATTCCGCAACGGTTACTATCGCGCCGCCGGAACGTACAATCCGCGCGGCCGCGGTCATGCCCTTTACGCTCTGATAGAGATTCTGGTCCAGCGGATAGCCGTTATTGCTGGTAATAACAATATCGAACGGCTCATCAACGGCCTGAGTGGCCATACGCGCAATCCAGGCACAGCCGACGTAGTGAGCCTGAATGTAGTCGCCGGCGAAGACAGCCGTGATATGCCGCTCCTGGTCGAGCGTGACATTGACCATAAACTCGGGCGGTGTCAGGCGCACAGCGTTCTGAATACCTTGATGAATAGGATTGCTCTTGAGCATAGCCCAGGTTGCAGATTCATCGCCGATCAAACGCGCATTGTGTAGAGCCTGGATCGTCTGGATACCTGCGAGGCCGGGAATGATGCCTTTGGCTCCACCAGAGAAGCCGGCGAAGAAATGCGGCTCTATAAAGCCCGTCACAATGCGGAAATCGACCTCCACATAGCGCCGATTGACCCAGACCGGCACGCCCGACGTGCTCAAGCCCAGGTAGACCAGCGATTCAGGATCGAAGGCATCGTGATTCACAATCTCGACGCTATTGACCACGTCCTCGCCGAGCATCTGTATCAGTTCTGCACGCGTGTTCGCGCGATGCGAGCCTGTACCATTGATAATCACAAACTGCGAGCGCGGCACATGCGCCAGCTCTTTGAGTAGCCAGGGGACGATACGCTCGTTGGGTGTGGGCCGCGTGATGTCAGAAATAATGATCGCGATACGATCGTCCGGTCGCACAAGGGCGGCAAGAGGAGATGCTCCGATAGGCTCGCGCAGCGCCTTCACAAAATCGTTTCGCTCATCCGCGAGGAGAGGTGCCGGGTGCGACTGTAAGATGGTGGCATGCTCTGGCACCTGCACGCTACGCTGTGTACTGCCATAAGGTATCTTTACTTGCATGTGAGCTTCCTCGTCTTCGGAAAAAATACGCGTTTGACTTTGCCGCACTACGTTTTGTTACTCTGAGTATAGGTGGCAAACAACAAAATTTCAAGTTCTACACTCCCATACTCTCACATAACCTCTTATAATCTCCCGCATTCTCACATCTAACACAATATAGCAGCTAAAATTGAATCGAATAGCCCGCCCAGGTCGTGACACATTTTTAAGCGGGAAAACTATACGCCCGCGTAGCGACAATCCCTCTCGATTGTCACGCTGACCGATGAAAAACACACTTCTTGTTATAAGAGGCAACTGATAAAGAAAAAGCTGTAAGCGTGACACCAAAGGGTTTCGTACTAACTGTTCAGCTTGCATAGGAAGTACGTTTGTTCTAAAATAAAGACTGGTTCGACATCATAAAAATTTCGCATTTCCCGTGAAAGGACGATAACAATGAGTCAATCACATCATGCACAAGATACAAATACGAATGCAGCCGATACAGGTCAGAGCGAGAATCTGCGCGACTCGCCGATGATGGCTCACCTGTTAGACGCGCTGGAAAAAGGGACAGATATCGGGCACTATGGACGTCTGACCTTTGTAATGATTGCGCGCCACTTCTTACCAGAAGAAGAGATCGTCGATCTGCTCAGCCACCAACCAGACCACAACGCGACTGAGGCACGAGCGCTCCTGCACCAGGTGCAACAGCGCGACTACAATCCGCCCAAGCGTGAGCGCATTCTCGCCTGGCAGTCGCAGCAGGATTTCCCCATCTGCCCCACACCAGACGAGCCGGGCACCTGCAATGTCTACAGCGAATTGCGCTTCCCCTCGGGCATCTACGAGAACATTTCGGAGTTCCACGAGGAGCAGGCGGAGGCTGAAGAGAAGAACAAGCAAGATGAGCAAAAGTAGCTTATTAGCGAGCTACTTTGTCTACTTCCATTTTTGCCTCCTATACAAGCCAGGCTATTAATTAGATTAAGCTTGTGTAGAGAGGCAATCCTCTCTACTCTGATGGGTCTTCTACCAACAAGTCGTCTGCGGGAACCGTCGTTTTCTGGTAAATAGCAGAAAAGGGGAAGCGGACGCCTACGCTAAGCAATTCAATAGTATCACCTGGTCCAAATGCCCTCAGAGTCCAGAGATTTTGTTTCTCCCGCTTGAAAACCTCTACAGCCTGATACTCGGTATAGATAATGACATATTCTTGGAGTGTAGGACAATCTCTATAATAAAGAAACTTCTTACCTCGATCATAGTTCATTGTACCCGGCGATAGTACCTCAACAACAACCTGTGGGTACAGTATTTCAGTAGCTTTTCCTCTATCTCTTTCATCGCAGCTTACTGTCACATCTGGAAATACGTAGCGATTGTGAGAGAGACGTAGGCTCGCATCGGAGGTAAAAGCCTGGCAACCACTTTGCAACAAATCATCAAGGGCTCTTGTAACGTTGAAGGCGATTCTAGCATGATCGAGCGTACCGCCAGCCAGCGCATACACCCAACCGTCTATATATTCATAACGTGTATCAGGATTGGCGCGCAGCAACTGGAAATAGTCTTCAACGCTCATTCTCGAAAGATGTGACATGGCCATCATACTATTAGCCTCCAAATTTGTACTTTGGTTGCCCTTTAATATCCGTTTTAACACGAAATAGATCGCCAGAGAGCGGATACTGCGCGCGATAGGGCTCATCTACGGCGGCGGAGGTGATATAGAGCTCTGTGAGGCCGGAGCCGCCGAAGACGCAGCTCGTGGGGCGCAGGACGGGCATATCAATTGTGCGCTCGATCTGCCCTGCAGGATCAAAGCGGACGATCTTCGCACCATCCCAGAAGGCGCTCCATACAAAGCCCTGGCTATCGACGGTCAGACCATCGGGAGCGCCTTTTTCGAGGGCACGCGCGGAAAAGATGCGCCGATTGGCGATGGAACCGGTTTCGATATCATAGTCATAGGCAAAGATAGTGCGTTGCGAGGGGTGGGAGTCAGCGAAATACATAGTTGTATTATCCGGACTCCAGCCAATTCCATTGGGAACACCCACTTTAGAGATCATCTCGTGTAGAGAGCCATCGGGGTCCAGGCGATAAAGAGTACCTTTTTCAGGCTGCTCGTCGTCAGGCATTGCACCAGCCCAGAAGCGGCCCCTGGCATCGACGGCACCGTCATTAAAGCGCATCGTTGGATCATCGCCATAAGGTTGCGCAATGTATTTTAGCACTTTCTGCTGCTCATCCCACAGCGCAAAGCCGTTCTTCGTGGCCATAACCAAACCACCTGAGGCGCGTTGAGCCAGCACACCGATGGCCACGCCAACCTGAAAAACCTCTTGCTTGTCTGATGCTGGATCGAAGCGACTGAAACTATTATTCCGAATATCGACCCAATAAAGCTTCTGCTCATCAGTGCTCCAAACAGCTCCCTCACCCAGTTTGTTGCGGCAGGGTAAGATGTGCTCTACATTGCTCATACCGAACTTCCTCCTCTAACTAGATATGCACAAACTAAACATTTATATCACTTCGTGAGGCTTTACCTATGCTTCCCGCTAATAGCATTTAAATCCCTTTATCTTCTCCTCCCTGAGCTCCGCGAGTTCGCGCTGCTTTTTACGATTCTTAGGAAATGCTTTATGTTTTTTATATTCTTACAATCTTTTGCGCTTCGCGCAAAAGATTGTAAGAATATAAAAAACATAAAGCATTTCCTAAGAATCGAGTGCACGCCTTCGGCATGCTCCTATCTTTCAGAGAATTTTTGCATTTTCTAGATTTCATATTCTTTTGTGCGAAGCACAAAAG
>CAXTXB010000554.1:0-4167 GCA_964247965.1 uncultured Dictyobacter sp.
ACCCATTTTTGCGTGAAAAGCAAAAATGGGTGGAAATGTAAAAATATACAAAAGCTAGAAATATATACCAATTAAGGAAAAATGCACGCCGAAGGCGTGCAACTATGAATGTAGAGATGATAGAATAGGGGCTATGGGTATTCTATTTGGCTTGACCACCGCTCTCTTGTGGGGCGCGGGCGACTTTCTGGCGCGCTACGTTACACACTCTCTTGGGACCTATCGCACGCTCTTCTTTATTCAATTTATTGGGCTGGTGTGCCTGGGAATCTATCTGCTCGCCACTGGTGAACTGCTGCGGGTGGTGGCGATGACCTCTTGGCAACCCTGGCTGTGGGCGCTGCTGGCCTCACTACTGAACATAGGTAGCTCCTTTGCGCTCTACCGGGCTTTTGAGGTTGGCTCTTTAACGCTAGTCTCGCCAATTGCAGCCAGCTATGCGGCAGTGACGATCGTCCTGGCCTTTCTAAGTGGCGAGGCGCTCACACAGTCCCGCGATATCGGTATCGGCCTGGTCCTCTTCGGTATTATTGTTGCTTCCACAACCTTTAAGTTTTCTGGAGCTTCTGAGACTCCTAAACCTTCAGCCTCTAAGAGCGTGTTCGATCCTCAGCGCCTCCACCTGCCTGCACTCGGCGAATTCGCGCTGCTCTTTTCGCTTCTTAGGAGATGTTTTACGTTTTTTACATTTCTACAATCTTTTGCGCGGAGTGCAAAAGATTGTAGAAATGTAAAAAACGTAAAACATCTCCTAAGAAGCGATGCACGCCGAAGGCGTGGAGATGCAAGAGTGAAGAGGGAGGCCCAGTGTGATGAGGATCAAACACTTTCTACAACCTCTGAAGAGGTAGAAGTTGTAGAAAGTTCTTCCCACGCATTTGGGCCAGTGGCTCATAGACTGCTTTTAGTACTTAAAAGGGACACGCTACAAGGCATTTGGTGGGCCATGGTTGCGTCGATTGGTTACGGCACGACTTTCTGGATATTGGGTTTCCACGTTACACCTATGTTGGGAAGTATCATCCCGGTCTGGCTCATTCGGACCTTGACGCCGTGTGTGCTCGTAGTCTGCGCGCCCTTTGTGCAGCAGAGATTGACGTTGCCGCGCGGGTCCATCTGGTGGTTTATTGTGGGTGTAAGCATCTTTGATACTGTGGCCTATATTACTTACACCCTGGGGTTAGCGCAGGGACAGATCTCGCTTATCACTATCCTCTCTTCGCTCTATAGTGCGGTGACGGTCCTGCTCGCCTGGATTTTCCTGCGTGAGCGGCTGCAGCGCAGTCAGTGGTTTGGTATAGGCGTTATCTTTGTTGGCATTGCCCTGGTCAATATTTAAGGTCAAGAATTCCCATGCCTCTTCTCCAGCCATTGTCGAATGCTTTTCTCCTTGCCCTGTGTGCCCGGCTCATAGAAGCGCTGCCCCACCATGCGTTCCGGCAGATATTCCTGCAGTTTAACCGCAGGTGGCCGCTCGGGGTCTTCACTCTCCATGTCTTTATAGTAGTCATGAGAATATTTATAGTCCTCGCCATAGCCCATCCCCTTCATCAGTCGCGTTGGCGCATTGCGAATCCACAGGGGGACGGGATCATTCGGCCCACTTTTCAGTTCGGCCTGGATGCGGTTATAGGCCGCGTAGACTGCTGCGCTCTTGGGAGCCGTCGCTAGATAGACTGCGGCCTGGGCCAGAATAACACCGGCTTCGGGCATGCCCACAAAATGCACCGCTTGCTGCGCGGCCGTACAGATGACCAGAGCCTGCGGATCAGCCATGCCTATGTCTTCGGAGGCCATGCGTATCATGCGCCGTATCAAGTAGAGTGGATCTTCGCCGCCCTCAAGCATGCGCACGAGCCAGTAGAGACTCCCGTCAGGATCTGAGCCGCGCACCGATTTGTGCAGGGCCGAGATCATATCGTAATGCTGCTCCCCGGCCTTGTCATATTGCAGCGCACGATGCTGCATGGCGTCCTCAACCATCTGTAGTGTAATTGGTATCACCTCGCTCCCGGATGGCTCACTATTACCCTGTACGGCCAATTCAAGCACATTCAGGGCGGTGCGTGCATCGCCGCTGGCAAAGATCGCGATCTGCTGCAGAACGTTCTCGTCTATGCTGATATTGTAGTGTCCCAGGCCACGCTCTTTATCTTGCAGGGCTCGCTGCAGGATCTGCAGGATCTCTGCTTCGTTCAGCGCCTTTAACACAAAGACACGTGAGCGCGATAGCAGCGCAGAATTGACCTCGAAGCTCGGATTCTCGGTGGTTGCGCCGATCAGCGTGACCACTCCACGTTCGACGTGCGGAAGAATAGCATCCTGCTGAGCTTTGTTGAAGCGGTGGATCTCATCGATAAACAAGATTGTACGCTGTCCAGTGGCACGGCCTTTTCTGGCCTCCTCCACGACTTTGCGCAGATCAGCCACCCCCGCTGAGGTCGCATTGAGCCTGACAAAGTGTGCGTGCGTGTGCAAGGCTATGACCTCCGCCAGCGTCGTCTTGCCACTTCCGGGTGGCCCCCACAAAATCATAGAGGTTACTTTGTCGCCTTCAATGCTGCGGCGCAGAATCTTCTCAGGCCCTAAGATTTGTTTCTGCCCAATAATCTCGTCCAGCATCTGTGGACGCATACGCGCCGCCAACGGCTCCTTGCTTGTATCAGATGCCGCTTTATTTTTCTCGACCGTTTGCTCCGGCCCAAAGAGCGATTCTTGATGTGGCATACTTCTGCTCCCCGCTAACAGAAATTTTTCCTATTCCTTTTACCTAAGAGTACCATATATTCTAGGCTCACCAGTCATAGACTGACTTCTCTTGTGAAATAGGGAGATACATCGTGAAACAAATTGAATAATTTCCGTTAAAAAAGGTAATATCTATATTGGTGAGTGCGTGTTTTATTTCATATTTCTATGCTATACTTTCCTCTATAGAGTGTTGACAAATCGCCATGCTATGTCTCAGGAGAAGGCTTCTATTTTCTTTACAAACTCTGGCAAACTTCTATAGGCCAGTACCTATAGTACTGTGTAACGACGCTAAGAGTTTTTTTGAATATATTTATATAGTTCAACTATTCACTATCCTAATAATCCCTTGCATTCGGATGAGCGTTTATATATGCAAATATGATGCATGCATAGGCTGCACCAGCGACGAGAGTTGCATTTCTGAATGCCTATTTACTCTACCACAGAATAGGAGAGCGTCTTTGTATGTCACAACAGCCGCCAAATCAACTGCTAACTCTTCCAGGTCTTAGTGGTGATGCCAATGATGTATCTGCTGCACCACTTCCCTGGTGGAGGCGGCCTAGAGTTATAATAGGTATAGCTATTGCTCTATTGGTTCTTATTATCGGTGGTCTTCTTCTCTCGATTCTCAACCGCAGGCCACCAGCTACGTATCAAACTCAGCAAGTAACACAGGGCGATTTATCTCTTACTATCAATGCCACTGGCCCAATCCAGAGCTCAATCTATAATGTAGTATTTCAGGGCACGGGTGGCAGGATTACAGAACTTGATGTAAAGCAGGGACAGAAGGTAACGAAAGGCCAGGTACTTGCCAAGCTGGACCCGGTCGCGCTGCAGGATGCTGTCAACTCGGCCCAGGCAAACCTTGATTCCTCTAAACTGGCTTTAAACAGCGCCCTGGCCAACGCTGGTGCATCGGCTAACCAGGTTAACGCGAATATCAATGCTGCCCAGACCGCCGTCGGGGTCGCGCAGAACGGCCAGGGAGCAGCTGGTGGGGTGAGCAACTCTAGCGTTGCTTCCGCACAAACAACCCTTGGGAACGCACAAACAAACCTGGATGCCGTAAGACGAAGTGCGAATGCCCAGATAAATCAGGCCGCAGCGACAAGACGGCAAAGTCTGCTGAGTTGTCAGACAACCGGGACTTCAACGGGTGCAGCAGGAGGGGCGGCTGGCGGTACTTCATCGGGAAGTACTGGCGCAACATCAGGAAATATTCTTGCGCCTTTCTTGAACCTTGATCCAGGGGCGACGGCGACGGCGTTGGCAGGTGGAGGCACAACTGGTGCAGGAGCGTCGGCGACGGCGACGGCGTTGGCAGGTGGAGGCACAACTGGTGCAGGAGCGTCGGCGACGGCGACGGCGTTGGCAGGTGGAGGCACAACTGGTGCAGGAGCGTCGGCG
>CAXTXB010000555.1:0-4165 GCA_964247965.1 uncultured Dictyobacter sp.
GCTAACGGTCTTTGATGCTGTGCGTTTTGAAGACTGTGATCTAAGCGAGGCAAATTTCTACCAGGCCAATCTAACTGGTGTACTATTTGTAAACTGTGATTTGAGTCGGGCCGATTTTTCGGGTGCGAAGCTGGCTGGAGCGGATCTGCGCGGCTGCAAAATTGAGGGTATACGTATCGGCCCGGGCGAGCTGCAGGGAGCGACAATCGATCCTGCTCAGGCCCTGGCGCTCGTGCAAAAAAATTTTCCCAATGTTTAAAAATTTCGCGATGAGTCATTATTAAGTGTACACATCGAGTTAGAGAGGAATTTTTACAGCACGGATGGAGCTTTCCAGATCATGCATCTACCATCATCATAGCTGACTGCGATTCGTGGTTCTTGAGGTGACCAGGCGATCATGGACGCTGCGGCCGGTTCTACTGTGTAGCTGGTGAACGGTTGGAACTGGCGCTGTTGTGTGTCCCAGAAATATAATTTTCCACTCATTGTGGCGGCACCCAGATAGCGTCCTTCAGGCGACCAGGTGAGATTCGTTACAAAAGAGCTGCTATCGTCGCCTGTGTCGTAATCGTCGAAGTTCGTGCCTGTTTTTTGATCCCAGAGCTGCACTCTGTTATCACCGTTTGCGGTTGCGATGCCCGAACTATTGGGCAACCAGCTCAGCGTGATAGGATCGTATCCTGGTGGGCCAAGTAGATTTCCAATTTTTCCACTGATGGCAGTACGGACCTGGATCATTTTATTGGGGTTTGTAGCAATAAGAGAGCCATCCGGTGACCAGGCAAGCAAGACTTTATTCGTACTCGGCGGTATGTTTTTGTAACTATTGAGCAGTTTCACATCCCGAGGATCGCTTGCATCAAGTATGTTCAATGATCCATCTTCGCCGGCCAGCGCTATGCGGTTCCCTTTTGGTGCCCAAACGACTACGTTATGCTGGCCGCCCGCGATATTCTCCTGTTGGTGCAATACTGTTTTTTGTTTCATCTCCCATATCTGAAGCGTTTTGCCTGCTGTGCTTGCAAACATAGTGCTATCAGGGGACCAGCTAAGCGAAGTTATGCTGTCCGCGTTACTATACATGCCCCTAAAAGAGCGTACCATCCAGTTTTTCGTGTTCCAGACGTGTATAGTTGAGTCGCTAGCGGTGAGCGCCAGGTAATCGCCATTGGGAGACCACGCCATTGTATTTATAGGCGAAGAATATTTATAGACATACTTTTCAACCCCTTCTCTATACAGATCGTGCGTGCCCCTACTATGCCTTTGTGTCTGCAAAATTGAGAGTACCGGACCGCCTCCAATGAGCAGTCCGGCTCCTATGGCGAGCCCGTTGACGATAAGCTTGCGGCGCGATGAGGGCGGTGCCTTGAGAACGTGGATCGTTTGCTGCTGTCCCTGCGGCCCTTGAATGCCAGGCGAAGTAGATTGCCAATAGTAATTATTGGTTTGGTTTCCTCCTGATATACCCTGATTCGTTAAAGTGTGCCAGGGCTCTATCTTCGAGCGCACCGCGATGATCCGTTGCAATTCCTCTTTCACTTCCGCGATGCTGCCTGGTCGTTTGCTGGCATCCATCGCGACCATACGATTAATCATCGCTTCAAGCTCGCTCAGCCCGGTTGAGCCATAGAGGCGCAGCGGGAGAAAGCTGAAGGGAGTGTCAGCCGGATCGCTGCCCGAAAGCAGGTGATGCAGGAGCGCGCCGAGGCTATAGATATCGGCGCGGGGAGTTGTCTGCGCCTTGCCATACTGTTCAGGAGCTGCATAGCCCGGCGAACCAAGGGGAATGGTGTCTTTTAGCTTGCCCGGTGTGAAGCGGCGAGCGATGCCGAAGTCAATCAAATACAGCTTTCCATCGGGTGTGCGCATAACGTTCGATGGCTTGAGGTCGCGAAAGATGATGACCGGGTGGCGCGTATGCAGATAGGAGAGCACATCGCACAACTGCAGCCCGATATTCAGAATCTCATCAAATGAGAGCATCCGAATCGCCTGCCGCGACACCGCCTCGTCCGTTAAATAGCGCTCCAACGTCTCACCCGCTATAAAATCCATCACCAGGTACCAATGCTCTGAGTCCGTAAAATGATCGTGAATGCGCGGCAGATGCTCATGCGAAAGCGCCGAAAGCAACTGCACCTCGCGATTAAACCCATCCGTAGCCTCAATCGTCTCCTGTGCAGTCAATCCACGCAGGTTAATCTGCTTAACCGCCACCACCTGGTTGCCATTCGCCGTGTCCCGTACCTTGTAGACCGCCCCAAAGCCGCCCGTCCCAACCTGGCTCAAAACCTGATAACGCCCCTGCAGGAGAAATTCGTCGGTCCGCTCATCTGAGGTCTGGTTGAGTGGATTGGTACAGGCAAAGCAGACAGTATCATCTATAGAATTGGCCGCTCCACAAGTCAAGCAATAGAGCATAAGCATATTCCCCTTGTGTATAAACCATCGCGTAGGAACTCCTCTTAGTATATCCTATCTATTACTAGCGCGACCAGGGTAAGCGGAAAATATGATATAGTTTTGTAGTGTTTCCTCTTTGTGATAAGTAGAGCCTTCTATAGGCATCTTCGAAGGAGTTCCCGATGGACGTAGTCGTCAAAACCTCGCATGGTGCAGTGCGTGGCAGCGTTAGCGAAGGCATTCAAGCTTTTAAAGGTATTCCCTATGCTGCTCCCCCTTTTGGGAAGAATCGTTTTCAACCCCCACAGCCAGTTGAATCGTGGAATGGTGTACGCGACGCCTTGGATTACGGCCCGACCGTTCTCAAACCACCTTATTTCCCTCCATACGATGTCTTGTTGCCAGAGCCAGCGATTCCTGGCGAAGAGAGCCTCAACTTGAATATCTGGTCACCCGATAGAGGGCAGACCGAGCTACCTGTGTTAGTCTGGATTCATGGTGGGGCCTTTGCTAACGGCTCCGGTGCAGTCCCCACCTATGATGGAAGTCATTTCGCGCGTGATGGTGTCGTTTGCGTCACGATTAATTATCGTCTGGGCATAGACGGATTTCTCTTCCTGGACGAAAAAAATGTCAACCTCGGCATACTTGATCAAGTCGCTGCGCTCAAATGGGTGCAGGAGAATATCGCAGAGTTTGGTGGTGACCCCAACAACGTCACTATCGCCGGTGAATCGGCTGGCGCGATGAGTGTCGGTACACTACTCTCAATGCCACGCGCAAAAGGCTTATTTCGTCGTGCTATTAACGAGAGCGGGGCTGGACAGCATGTCATCTCTGCCACAACGGCACAGCGCGTCAGTCACTATTTTGCGGAAAAGCTAGGCGTCGCGCCAACAGCCGAAGCACTCGCAGCCGTACCGGTTGATCGCTTACTGCAAGCGCAAATAGAGTTAAGCGCCGATGTTTTCAATAAGCCCAACCCGGCATTGTGGGGTGAGATAGCCGCGAATCAGATGCCTTTCGAGCCGATTGTTGACGGGGAGGTTATTCCCACTACTCCAATCAAGAATATAGTGGCCGGGAACAGTGCCGGTGTTGATGTGTTAGTTGGCACCAACGCAGAAGAACAACGCCTCTTCCTGGTCCCGAATGGTGTCATCAACCATATTACTGAAGAAGCCCTGGCCGGTGCGATAGCCGCCTACGGGCTGCCGGTTGAAGCGACGCTAGCGGCCTATAAAGCGGATCGTCCAGAGGCCAGCCCTGGCGATCTCCTGGGTGCGCTTGTTACTGACTGGTTCTATCGCATCCCCGCTATTCGCCTGGCGGAGGCCCAGGTCAAAAACAACTCTAACGCATACATGTATGAGTTTGCGTGGCGTTCTCCCCAATACAACGGAACACTTGGTGCCTGTCACGCCGTCGAAATTGCCTTCGCCTTTGATAATCTTGATAAAGAAGGCAATGAACCGCTGCTGGGCGCTAATCCACCACAACATCTCGCCGAAACCATGCATAAAGCCTGGGTGTCCTTTATCAGTACAGGCAATCCTGGCTGGGCAAAATATGACCTTGAGAACAGGGCAACAATGCGCTTTGATACGACATCGGAGGTGATCAACGACCCACATGCAGCCGAAAGAAAGCTATGGGAAGATCTACGCTAGTAATATTAGACTTTTAACATTTAACCGTTTTTTTGCATTAAATGCAAAAAAACGGTAAAATGTAAAAAGTCTAATATTACTTATAT
>CAXTXB010000556.1:0-4144 GCA_964247965.1 uncultured Dictyobacter sp.
TTCATTTTCTCTAAAATAAGGTGCTTTCAACATTATTTTAGAGAAAATGCAAAATGGGTAGAACACGAATAAATACTTGCTAGAAAACTTGCTTTATAAAACTCACGCACGTTCGAGCATGCGATTCCCACCATAGATGTTTCGCGTCTTAAAAGCGGCAGGTGTCATCACGAGCTGCCATGCTCGCAAACGCCACCCATCATAGATAAACCATGGCTCTGTCAAAACATAACATTCTTGCTCTGTCCACGAAGGAAATGGTAGATCGTCCTGCCAACAAAGCCACTCAACCATCGACGCACAGAACGCTGCCCAACGCAACATTTCAGGTGTAGGGGCCGCAGCTATCGGCACTTCCACTAACTCATACCTATCCTCAACGGCCGAGCGCCGCCAATCATCTAGAAAATCACCAATAGCGACCCACGGCGTAGTCCCATTCAGAATACGCTCAAACGTCTCTACAATTGTCTGTCTATGCCACCAGTAAGTAGGTTGAGCCATCTATCAATTCTTTCTGTTGATTATAAATCAAACAACTCTTCAACAATATATTGTACTCGGGCCTCTAATTTTTGCTGCCTCGTATACTTGGCGATAAGATCAAACACCTCTTGAGCATCAGAGATTTGCAATATTTGTATCAACGCTTTAGCATCTTCAATGTCCTGAGGACGACCTGCAACAACTTTCATAACAAGTATATAATCCAGCGTCGCAACATAAACACGTAAGCCTGGATATTCAGCCCATCGCTTATGGGGTGGTTGCGAGTAGAAGAAACCCTTCACACCGTCATTTAACCAATCGCCTGGCAATCCTTCGCGGCTGGCGATAGTCATTGTTGCTTCACGAATTGCAGAAGAATATTTCGGGTCGAAGTAAGCATCAATATCCTTCGTTACCTCGCGATTCCCTACTTCAAGCAGCATGACGGCTCCGCCAACAAGGAGAATTTCACCAATTACCTGCTTCTTCTGCAATTCCTGTCCAAGCATCCGCAGGTATTTTCCGATATCCTCTCTATTCACCCATTCCGCTCCTTGCTAGTCATTGAAAAGACAGACTTTTATGCTGATTTGTATAGCTTGTTGAGTATAGCGCATGAGTGTCATTCTCGTAAATAGTATGAGAATGAAAGAAACGACCTCATATAAAGTGACGTACTTATTTATACTGTTGACGAGAGGTCTTACCAGGGTGAACGAGTATGAGTATACGATGTATGGCTATTTCCACCGTTGAGCCAGATGCGTGGCCTGGAAGGGGATAGGGTCCAGCGGTCCTGATATTCGATAATTTTTTCACTATCGCGCTGATCGGGATCGCGATGCAAGAGGTGGCCTATGTGCCAGTGAAGCTGTTTGTCGCGGCGAAGAAAGCGCATGTACTTGCTGATATTCATTCTGATTTTCATTGTTCCTCCTCGTGATCCGTCAATAAATCACGTACGCTTACACCAAGTGCACGGGCAAGCTTGCCCAATGCTTCAAGGTTGACCGAGCTCGTTTTGTTGTTCCAATATCGGTTCAGTAGAGGCATAGTAATCCCAGCTTTCATCTGAAGCTGAGAGCGGTTCATGTTCTGCTTTTGCGCTATGTCTTTGATCTGCAGCCGTACCACGATCAAGTCCTTTTGTAGTTGAATGTTATAACGTTCACGTATCTCTAAGAATAATAACATATTTTTGTTATAACATCAACGTTATAACGTACAGAGAACAAAATTCAAATTAGTCAAACAATGTTGATTTGCCTTAGATCAGGATGTTCCAATGAAATGCTTTCAGCGCGATTTTGCTCTGAATCGCCAGTCAGTGCTCGGACGTATGTGTCTAAGGATAGAGCATTTGCCATGTAGTCCACGCTCGACATATAATCACGACATATAACAGAGTATCAAAAACGGTAGGTACTTCTTGTAGAGGAGAAGAAAGGTATATGACACAGCAGAACCCTGATGCGGAAATTCTACAGAATCAGATTGATGATTGTACGCAAGATTGCCTTAATTGCCACACCGTCTGCTACGATGCCGCTATGCGTATCATCCAGGGCGGAGAGCGGCGGCGTGCGGAGCACATTAGCAGTATGCTGAACTGTGCGGAGCTGTGTCTGACCACCGCCCATTTCCTTCTCAGCAACTCGCTCTTCTATACTGCTATCTGCCAGGTGTGCGCTGATGTCTGCACCCGCTGCAAAGAGCTTTGCGCCTCTATGGGCGAAGGA
Source organism: uncultured Dictyobacter sp. (assembly GCA_964247965.1). Classification (GTDB taxonomy): domain Bacteria; phylum Chloroflexota; class Ktedonobacteria; order Ktedonobacterales; family Ktedonobacteraceae; genus Dictyobacter. Next base: position 2,229 of record CAXTXB010000556.1, read on the forward strand.
GAATCCGCTAACGCCTGTCAGGCTTGTGCCGAGTCTTGCCGCCAGCTTGCTAAAATGCAACAATAAATTCTTTTTAAGGTGTATGTACTCTTAATTCCTTAGGAAACGGAGAAAACGGACAGCGTGAATATAGTCCAATACACATCAACATAAGGGTGCAATGGTTCAATTCTTTTCGCCGGGAAGGGTGGCCGCAAGGGATGGTCGCGACGTGCAGTGAGCCGGTCGAATGAAGTGGTCCGGCCTCATCGCTCTTAAGTTGATGCGTATTGGGCTATATTTATTCTGCCCTTTGTTACACGACGTCTATATTTGAATTACTAACAGTTATTACCTGTAAACGATGTGTTCATCCCGTACTTTTAATCGCTCTCTGTAAGGGATATGCGTACCACTACTACCGTAATATTATCGCGTCCACCATTTTCGTTGGCGAGCGCGATGAGTCTTGATGCACTCTCCTCAGCTCCATATTGCTCAATAGTTGTCCGTATTTCATCTTCGCTTACCAGAGTATGCAGTCCATCAGTACATAACACGAGCGTGTCATGGTTCTGTACCTGCTCTGATCCGACGTATACCTCTGTATCTGGCGTAGAGCCCAGGCAGCGAGTAATTACATTGTCCTTGCCCTGAGCCTTTGCCTCTGCTTCGCTCATCGCACCGGTACGCACCTGCTCTGCGACCCACGAATGGTCCTGTGTTATCTGTCTGACCTGGCCGTTTCGAACGATGTAAGCAAGGCTGTCTCCTGCGTTCGCGATGTATACCATGGCGTCTTTAAGTACTGCGGCGACACAGATTGTGCCCATGTTCATTTTATCATCACCTTTGGATTGCTCATCGTTACTCTGACAGATGAGAGTGTTTGCCTGCTCCAGGGCGTGCCGCAGCGATGTTGGAATATCATTATTCTCGTCCTTATAATATGTATCACGCACTATGTTGACTGCCATTTCGCTTGCTACGTCGCCTCGCGTATGGCCTCCCATTCCGTCCGCTACGACAAACAGGGCACCTTTCTTTGCCATGATCTGTATGTCTTGTGGTACAACGGAGGCTAGATTATCCTCGTTAACGGCACGAGTACGACCAATATCAGTGGAGGATGCGACGTCGAGATTAAGTAGACTGGACATGAGGTACTCCTTTTCTAAATGAGTAAGACGTTTAAGATGGGCGATAGAAGCCTTCACGTGCTCAGAGAAGGCGGTAGTGGCGAGGTCGTAAAGGACAAATCCCCATAACTGCGCGAGATTGAATGGACGCTCTTGCTGTAGCGCGTCACGGTAACAATCACGGAAGGTCTGTCTCATCTGCTGACCGTAGAGACGTCTGAACTTTCCTGGATAAGCGAACAACAGGAGGCGATACAGGCGTTCAGCGCGAGAAGTTGCATGCTGATTTGATGGCATGTTCATGATGCACCTCCGGCCAGGTCTAGTCCTGGCAAAAGATGCTTGCTCTGGGCAACACGAACTAATTGTGCAAGTCGTTGCGCCTCTGCCTGGGCTACGCGCTGCCCAAATTCGGTCAGGCGATAGTAGCGACGGCGTTCATCATCAAGCGCCGGATCGGGACGCTCGCCCGACTCCATAATCAGGCCATCGGCCAGCATGCGTTTAATCGAGCCGTAGAGCGTACCAGGTCCCATGCGGAGCTGGCCATCGGTACGTAACGCAACCTCTTGCATGATGCCGTAGCCGTGCCGTTCACTATCGACCAGGGCTAGCAGGATATGAAAGACAGTTGGAGTGAGCGGAAGCATCTGCTCCGCACCTCGCTTCGTATTTTTCATTGCACCCCTCCATCAAACTATTGGACCGACCTACTTCATCTGAGCGGCTCTCTGGCTCCGCGTCGCGACCATCCCTCGCAGTTGTCGGGCTTCCTGGTCTTAAAGCTCACCCACCACG
>CAXTXB010000557.1:0-1875 GCA_964247965.1 uncultured Dictyobacter sp.
GTGGTATCGTGCTCGGTACCGCTGACTATCTTTCCCCTGAGCAGGCACGAGGCGAGACTCTGACCGCTTCTTCCGACCTCTATTCTCTAGGGGTTGTGATGTTCGAAATGCTGGCTGGTCGTCCCCCCTTCGCGGGCCCAACGGCAGTTTCGATCGCGATGCAGCACGCTTCGGCAAATCCTCCTCCCCTACGCCAGTTTAGCCCTCTTGTTCCTCCTGTGCTCGAACAACTGGTGAATCGAACTCTGCAAAAAGAACCGGAAGATCGCTTTAATTCTGCGCTAGAGATGCAGCAGGCGCTGCGAGCTTGTGCTAAGGAGATTGCACGCGGCAAACAGCCGACGGCCTCCGCCCAGGCTTACTCGGCGCGTTTCTCTATTAGCAATGATGGCTCCGGACATTACCCGCCGTCGGGGCAGGGACAGTACTAAGTAAGCAACCCATCACTTTTCCAGGTTTTCTTTAAGATTTGTCCTTCTTATATATGGCACAGACGGCAACTCCGTCTCCTTGCCCAACAGTGGGAATATATTATATGGAATATACACAAATTAGTACACCTCATGCTCCAGCAGCTATTGGACCATACAGCCAGGCTATTCGCTCTGGTCAGTTTATTTATACTTCTGGCCAGATTCCGCTTGACCCGGTCAGCGGTGAGATTGTTGGGACAGATATTCAGTCGCAGACGCATCGTGTCCTGCAGAATCTTCAAGCGGTGCTACAGGGTGGAGGGGCTTCACTGAAAAGTGTGGTGAAGACGACTGTCTTCCTCATCCATATGAGTGATTTTCAGGCAATGAATGAGATCTACGCCAGCTATTTTGGAAGTGTAGCCCCCGCTCGTTCAACGGTGGCTGTGGCTGAACTTCCACGGCAAGCACTGGTTGAGATTGAGTGTGTGGCACTTGTCGAAGAGTAAGCACGGGGGAACACGGGTGAATACCGCGACTATTTGGCGCACTACTATTGAACAATTAGAGAATACGCCTATCGATGCGCTTACTAAGACATGGTTGCAGCAAGCACATATAGAAGAGATAGCTATTGCGGGCGTTGACGATCTCGATGAAAGTGTTCAGGACCTCCAGTTTAAGCTGCAGGTCCCCAACGACCTGGCTTGCGATGTGATTACCACTCGTTGGCGACGTCTGTTAGAAGACATCTTGAAAGAGGTGACGGGTCAACTTGTGACGCTAACGGTGGTCAATATACAGAATAAGGCACCAGTGTCAGAACATGCTGGTCATAGTAATAGCCGTGAGCAATTGGGGCGCTCAAATTCGGCGATAGCGCAGCAGCAGGCTCAAGCAGCACAGCACAGTTACTATGATATATCTCCGAAGCCCGCTACCCAGAGCGAGTTCGCCTATGCTTCGCCTGATACCCTGGAAGAGTGGGAGAACGAGCAACGCGCCAATATGCTGGCTCACAATCGTCTCAACCCGCGCTATACATTCGAGGCCTTTATTGTAGGCAATAGTAATCGCCTGGCGCACGCGGCTTCGCTGGCGGTGGCTGAGGCTCCTGGCGAGTCATATAACCCGCTTTTCCTCTATGGAGGGGTGGGGTTGGGCAAGACACACTTGCTGCATGCGATTGGACACCAGGGCGTTCAGACTGGCCTGGCGGTGCTCTATGTCTCTTCGGAACAATTTACAAATGAAATCATTAATGCTATCCGCTATCGTACAACCGAGGAGTTCCGTGCCAAGTATCGCTCCGTCGATATCTTGCTGGTCGACGATATCCAGTTTATTGCGGGAAAAGAATCAACCGAAGAAGAGTTCTTCCATACGTTTAACAGCCTCTATGAGATGAGTAAACAAATTGTGATCTGCAGCGATCGTCCACCTAAGGCGATTGTGAGTCTGG
>CAXTXB010000557.1:1885-2302 GCA_964247965.1 uncultured Dictyobacter sp.
CGTTATCGCGTGCCCGACGAAATTATTGCTTATATCGCGGGTCGGGTGCAGACAAACATCCGCGAGCTCGAAGGCTGCCTCAACCGGCTCATGGCCTTTCAGCAGCTCCATCGCACAGACCTTACCCTCGATGTGGCGCGCGCCGCCATGTCTTCCCTCGTAAGCGATAATCGCGAATCGCATCTCAGTGGGCAGCAGATTGCGCAGGTGGTGGCAGACTACTATCACATTTCGCTAGAGGCCATGTGCGGCAAGCAGCGTGACAAGTATATTGTGACGCCACGGCAGATAGCAATGTACCTGATCCGTCAGGAGACACAGACATCCTTGCTAGAGATCGGGCAGCTCTTCGGCGGCCGCGATCACAGCACTGTTCTGCACGCGTGTGAGAAAATTGATCGTACGGTCAATGTTAAC
>CAXTXB010000557.1:2312-4138 GCA_964247965.1 uncultured Dictyobacter sp.
CCCCCGCCCCCGCGCCCCCCCCCCCCCCCCCCCCCCAAAAAAAAAAAAAAATCAAAACACGGGGTGATGGCGCGATCTCCTGTGATATACTGGCATGCAGAGACTACTACAATACGCAGGCGACTGTCCTGTCTGTCTATAAAATGGGAGATGTATGTTACCACCACTAAAACAGCTCACAACGTATCTGATTGACCTGGACGGCGTGGTTTATCGCGGAGAAACGCTTATTCCGGGCGCAAAAGAATTTATACACTGGCTCGATACCAACCATAAAAAGTACCTCTTCCTCACCAATAACTCGTTCGCCAGCGAACAACAGGTCGTAGATAAACTTGGACGTCTGGGCATTGTCACCGATCCTACCCACGTTTTAGGAGCCGCCCAGGCGGCAGTACAAAACATATCGCACCGCCAACCCGACGCCGCCGTCTATATCGTTGGCGAGCCACCCCTCTTTGACATGGTGCGCAGCTACAATTTAAAGATCGCTAACCCGGATTGGCAAGGAGCTAACGCTGTCCTCGTTGGCCTCGACCGCACGTTCGACTATAAGAAATTGAACGATGCGGTACAGGCACTGAAAAAAGGGGCGGCGTTTATCGCTATTAACCGCGATCCCCTCTTGCCAATCGCTGGAAGTCTGGTCGCGGGCTGCGGCGCTATGGTGGCGGCACTTGAGGCGAGCAGCGAGGTGACTCCTGAGGTGATTGGCAAGCCTGAACCGGCGTTGCTACAGGAGGCTATGCTGCGCTTAGAAAGCTCTGCTGCGGAAACTGTGATGATTGGCGACAATCTGGGCGTCGATATCAAAGCTGGTATTGCGGCCAGGACGCATACCCTGCTTGTCTTTTCAGGCAAAGATACTCCTGAAAGTCTGGCAAAATCATCTGTGCAGCCGGAGTACACTTACGCGGATCTCGCTGCAGTTATGCAGGAGATCGCCGCCTCATAGAAGTTGAACCGGGGCAAGACCTGGAGAGATATCCTTGCTATAATCTATCTAGTAGATTCTGTTGCCTCCTGCTCAGTCGCTTGATGCGCTGCCGATACTGCGTTCGTCGGCGGCACAAATTTGATGTGTGCAGCAGTGCGCCAGAAGATCCAGAAGCCAAGGTAGAACGCGACAAGCCACATGAAAAAATCGGTGTACCGACGAGCAATAGCAGCGAGAGCCAGCGGTTTCGTCCGTACCAGAAGCGCCAGATAAGGAGGAAGGCCAGGCTCCCAAAGATCAGAATGGGCGTGAGATAAAACGGCAGGGGCACATGCAGCGTCCTCATTGACTGTGTAAAGAGATCTGCGATCAGCGCTTGTACCGGCAAGGCACCGCGCTGCAAAGCTACTGCCGCAAATGTATACTGCCACCAGTGCGCCTGGTAAGCTATGAAATCGACGACGAAGTTGACGATGCCCACAAGAAGACCGGCCAGCAGCGATGTCCAAAAGACTTTCCTGGGTGGACGTATAAATAGAAGGCATGCAAAATAGATCATAATAAGAAAAGGCGCAACAAGAACAAGAAATTCTAATGCCTCCATGGAAGAGAGACTCCTTCTATATCTAAAAAGCTTTACTATTATTCATTCGGCGATACTGCTTTCGCGTCCATCATTGTAACATATATGCAAGAGCCTGTTTGAATGAAGCTTACTTGCCCGGCAACACAAACAAGCATAATGTTACAGCTCTGGCACAGCTCATTTTGCGGGTAAGGGTGAGAGGCCCACTCCGCGTCGCGACAAACCTTTGCGGTCACACCACGATCAAGCGGATCGGAGTGCTCGTCTGGCTCCAGAGGCTAGCCACTACGATAACTGCAAGGG
>CAXTXB010000558.1:0-4138 GCA_964247965.1 uncultured Dictyobacter sp.
ATCTAACGCCAGCCCGGTGCTTTTGTATACCGTGTAGTCCAGGCCTTGACGTTTCGCCTCAGCCTGGTAGTGGGGAGAACTATTGACACCAAAGAGGTATGGGATTGCTAATGGCGGACGAGCGAGAAACGCATTTGTACCTGTATCGTCTAGTGACGAGGCTAGCACAATATCGTGCCGTTTAGATTGTTCAATCATGCCATGGATATCATATGTTTGAAGCAGAGGCAGATCCGCTGAAATAGTAAGAAGCACATCTGAGCCGTCTGCTCTTTCCCGATTCGCGGCTGCGGTGAGCGCGGGATTATGCCCTGCTTGCTCTTCGATGAGACCTTTCGCCCCCCAGGCCTGGGCTCGCTCTAAGACGTATGTGTCGGCACTGACAACGGCCACATGCGAGAAAACCTTGCTCTCTTGCAACGTTCTTAAGACGTGATGAAGCATATCGAGCATAAGTTCCGCTCGTTGTCCTGGTGTCAGGTGCAAGGCGAGGCGACTCTTCGCTTCATTTAGAGACTTCACGGGAACAAGTGCTGTATATTTCAATGAGATGTCCTACTTACTTAATTAAAAGTCTAATCCTGCTGCCTGTAAGACAGCGCGTGCCAGTTCTGCTTTCGCCTTGTCATCCCTCATAATAGTATTAGTGACAACAGTTGGAATACCGAGATTTTCTATTTCTTCCGCCAGTTGCGCGTCTTGCTCGTCGATCACCATGACATCTAAGAAATCACGATAGCAACGGGCAACGCCAACCGCAGAAACATCTATATGCATTCCGCGCATCAACTTGTCCGCCGGTCCCTTAATTGGAGCTCCTCCTACAATAGGACTTACAGCGACTATCATGCCACTGGCCTCGTGTAGAACATCGTGGACTCCGGGAACCGCTAGGATGCTGCCAATACTAACGATCGGGTTGCTCGGAGCAATCAAAATAGCATCCGCTTGTTTTAAAGCATCAAGCACGCCGGGTGCTGGTTTCGCCTCTTTCGCTCCAACGAAAACAACATCCTGTACCTCATCAGAACAACGCCGCTTGACCAGATATTCCTCAAAATGTATCAATCCAATAGGTGTTTGAATATGTGTAGCAATGGGCTGGTCGCTCATTGGCAGGATACGCAGTTGCAGCTTAAGGTGCTGGCGTAGCTCTTCTGTAATCTCGCTAAATGTCTTTCCCTGTCGTAGCAGGTTTGTGCGATGAATATGGGTTGCAAGATCGCGGTCGCCGAGCGCAAACCAGTCTTCGTTACTATAGCTGGTCAACTGTTTCATCGTATGATAAGTATCATCGCGAATGCCCCAACCGTTTTTTTCATCAACAATGCCAGCCAACGTATACATCACGATATCGATATCGGGTGAGACGTGCAGGCCATAAAATTCGCGATCATCGCCAGTGTTAGCAATCACCACCAGTTGATCCTGGGGTACCACCTGGACAACACCTTGTAAGAAGCGAGCCGCCCCAACGCCGCCAGCAAGAACTACGATCATAATAAACCTCAATCAAAACGAACGATTAAACGATCTAAAGGAAGGCGCTTACGCCGCTTGGGATCAGCGGCGGCATAGCCAAGCGTAATCAATGCCTGGGGAATAAGTCGTGTATCTAACTCAAGAGCATCACAGACGACCTCTGGACAGAAGAGGGGTGCACACATCCATCCTCCATCTAATCCTAAGTCGTAAGCCATCAGGAGCATATTTTGTATGGCAGCGCCGATACTCTGCACCGCCATAGTTGTTTCGTCTGCCTGCCGCTGAGCATCGGGGTAGTGATCCAGGTCTTCGAGATAGAGGCAAGGAATAATAAGGGCAGGCGCGCGTAGAATGCGTTGGCGTGACTTCTCCAGGCGTATATTGACGACCTCTGCTGGCTCCCCATCCATTGCCAGGTTATGTACCCAGGTCTCACCCATGCGATCAGCTAGCAGTTGCTTGAGCTCAAGTTTTGTTAAGACGGCAAAGCGCCAGGGTTGACGGCCGTGGGGTGAAGGAGCCCAGCGTGCAGCCTCTAGTATCTGTTCAATCTGTTCACGCGTTACGGGACGCTCTTGATATTGGCGGACACTTCGTCTGCTACGCATGAGCGTTGGTAGGTCTGCAACCCGCTGTGGTAGAGTGCTCTGCCGTTCTGTGGAATCTGTCTTGCCCGTCTCTTCGCCCTGGTTTGCTATAATTTCTTTCATCAAAGAGTTTTACCTGACTAACGAAACATATCGGTTGCACTATCGCGAATAAGTGGACGAGCATTGCCCTCGACGGGTGTATAACTGTACCCGCGAATGAGTGCTACAGGGATACGGTCTATTTTCCCCATAACCAGCTCAGCGGCTGAAGCCAGCTCGTCTGCGACCGCAATCACGCTTGCATGAAGTTCATATCCATAAGGGTCTAATTGTCCGCGGTAGTCAGCCAGCGCTTCCATACCAGCAAGGCCAATGGCCATATTAACCTGCCCGTTGCGCCATGGACGGCCCCAGGTATCTGAAATAATGATAGCGATATTTTCTTCTTTTGTAAGCTGTTGAAGCCGTGTACGGAGTACCTGCGCCGATTTGTCAGAATCAACGGGGAGCAAGGCGAGCTGAGCTGATCCATCGATATTAGATTCGTCTACCCCTGCGTTGGCACAGATAAAGCCATGCTGAGTTTCGCTGATCAACACTCCATGATCCATACGTACAATGCGCTTGCTCTCGCGTAAAACGACTTCAACATGGCGTGGATCTTTCTTGCCTTGCTCTGCGACCATCTGGGCAAACTCTGATGGCTCTATCTCATCAAGCCTGACCATGCGCCCTTCTGCTTTTGAAATTATCTTCTGTGTTACTACAAGAATATCTCCTTGTTCCAGGGTAAGATTTTGTTGTAGCAATGCTTCATAGATGAGTTCACCCAGGTCAGTGCCTGCCGGAATTTCGCCAATGCTAGTGATTGGTAGAATGCGTAGTTCGTTGCTCATAAGGCCTCCTCGTGTTGTCATTATATCGCCTGCACTGATTTACTGCCAAACCTGTAAAAAATGGACACGTTATCCATTCATGCTATATTGAAACGTGAGGATTGCAGCATACACGTTATATAATAGGTAAGAGGCAGAGTATGCGTAAGGAGCCTTGTGGTCTCAATCTCTTGCATCTATTTACATTTTTGAGTCGAAAGGGGTAATGATTTTAATGTTTAAAACGCTTGGACATTTATTGCTGGGGTCAATATTCATTTTTGGTGGTGCGAACACATTTGCTAATCCGGGTAGGCATGTCACGAAAGTCGAATCTACAGGTATTCCGCAGCCTCGTCAAGCCATTATTCTCAATGCAGCGATTATGGTAGTCGCAGGAACTGCACTTTCGGCAGGTTTGTTGCCAAAGTTTGCAGCCACAATCCTGATTGGTTCTCTTATTCCAACCACCTATGTTGGTCATGCATATTGGAATGAAGAACATCTGGGTACTCGTGCGAACCAGCAGACACAATTTTTTAAAAATGCATCATTGATAGGCGGACTCCTTCTCGTTCTTGCCGAGAATAGGGACTAGGCGCTAGCAATTCCGGTCAGCTTTGTAGCTCTTGCACTTGCGAGTCTTGTTGTGTCATAATATACCGCAAGAAACCTTCGGGGCAGGGTGCAATTCCCGACCGGCGGTGAAGTACAGAGTATTTGCTGTGTGCTGAGCCCGCGAGTCTTATGATTGGTTCTTGATCGATCTATAGACAGATTCGGTGTGATTCCGAAGCCGACGGTACAGTCCGGATGGGAGAAGGTTATAACGTGGTTGACCAGAAGCTATTACTATGATGTGATAGTTGAGAAGGTTGTACCTGCTCTACTGTCGTGGGTGCATGCTTTTCACGGTTTCCTCTATCTCCCTTACATGTCCCCCTGGGTTAGTTGAATTGACATTCCTTCATGTGTTGCAAGGAGTTGTCAGTATAGCTACGACCGAGGGATAGTCATGAGTGTAACAACTTCAGAACGCACTTCATCGAAAGTGCTCAGGACGCTTGATGTGCAAGAGGGCTCCTCTCGTGGTGGAGAGCCGGGTAGTCGGCGGCAAAACCGCAAAACGGGTCCTTTCAATCGGCTTTTCTCTTCATTTCCCCCTATCTTCCTTGGGGTCCTGTTACT
>CAXTXB010000559.1:0-4132 GCA_964247965.1 uncultured Dictyobacter sp.
CATGTACCCGTGACGATCATCGCTATAACTTTCAAGCGTCACTCCCATGTCGGGGATTAGCATGGGGGTCTGAAGCGGCTGCCCATGCTGCTGAATCACGGTATGCAGATGCCAGTAGCCGCCGGAGCCCGCCACGATATACGGAATCTCGCAGTCGTCGAGGACGCGGGTGAAGCGCTGATAGTTATGAACATGGGCGGTCAGCACGATATCGGGCTTGCGGCCGGTTTTTTGTATGGCGCGATCAAGAATCTCGGCTATATACGGGCTACCGCTGTGGTGGTCATCGGCCGAATAGATCGGATGATGCACAGACACGATCAAAGCCTTGTCAAGCGGGGCCGTAGCCAATTCCCCTTCAAACCAGGCCACCTGCTCGTCCTCCAGCACTCCACCCTCTGGCACGTTGGAGTAGAGTCCCACAAATGTAGCGAACGGGGCCTCCAGGGTCCAGTAGACGTGGGGCTGCGTCATTGCGTCACGCGTTGCATCGCCCGATTCCTTCGTTCTATGGGGCTCCAGCGCCTGAAAATTTTCCACGAAGGCTGCGAGCGTGGGCTCCTCTTCCTTAAAGGTCTCGCCATCATGGTTGCCAGGTATGGCGAAAACCGGGGCGGGATAGTGCGACATCGGATCATAGAACTGCGCGTAGTACTGCTGGGCCTCACCGTAGTAGTAGACTACGTCGCCCAGGTTATAGAAAAAAGCTGGATGGTTCGTTGTATCGAGATCATCGAAGTCACGCTCCATGTGCATCACCACGATATGCTGCGGCTCAGGCGACTTGACTCCACCTGTATCGCCAATGCAATGAAAAACGAGCCGGCCGGCCGCACGGATACGTTCTATATGCTCTGGAGGCAACACCGCTTCGAGCGCGAGATGATAGGGAGCGGGGCGCGTAGGCAGGGGGGCTGCGCGGTAGACCTGGGAGCTACGGGCCATCGGCCGCTGCTGAACAGGGGCTCCCTCCCCATATCTCTGGGCCGGGCGATTGTCAAAATGACGGCTACGATGCCTACGATGATGGGAGTGCTCGTGGGGTTGTTCTTCCATCGTAAAAATCGTCGGTTGCGGGTACCCCTGGCTTCACACATGGGGAGGAGCAACCGACACTCCTTTCTCATAACTATAGCCGTCTGCGCGATGCAGACGGCGTAGGTATTTCGGGTGGATATCCACGATTCTCTCCTCTACAAAAAAGAAAGCTCAAAAGTCTGGACCAATCTGCTAAAATCAAGATAGAGGCTTACGACTGTATCTACGTCAAATGAAAAAGAATGTTGCACACACCAGATTTCCGGTAAAAGATGACAAATCACTGGTTACATAATTTCTTGCCCTTCCTATTTGCAACTGTATATGTTAGCATGCGTATATGGAATAGAGGAATAGTACTCATTATATTACCAATATCTACTCTATAGTATGTGCAAAAGAATTATCGTTACGTACGTACTTTCAGCGTATTCATGACCTTCCACTTTGACTAGCGCTACAATATACTGGATCGACCCAGCTCATTTAACCGGTGGCCTCCGCGTAGCGACAAACCCTTGCGGTTGTCGTGCTAGGGTAGCACCCAGGCCAGCGACCACTACAATCCGCCAGATCGCGGCGTGACCGCAAGGGTTTGTCGCTACGCGGAGGCCACCGGTTACATAAGGTGTGCCAGAGCAATACTACTCAAATGCCAATGCAGTCGGAAACGCCATCTAATCACCATTATTCAGGCTCATCCGACGACTAAAGAATGCTGTTAGGAGAAAAAAGAAGTGGCTCCCATTACAGAAATTATCATCATTCTTCTGTTAATCCTCGCCAACAGCGTGTTTTCGATGTCGGAGACAGCGTTTGTTTCGGTGCGGAAAGCACGTCTTCAACAACATGTTGAAGACGGTGATGCACGGGCGCGTGAAGCCCTTGAATTGGCGAATAATCCCGATAAATTTCTTGCGACCCTGGAACTTGGCATGACGCTGATCAGTATCCTCACCGGTGTCTTCGGGGGCGCAATGATCGCGGACTGGCTCGCAGGATATGTGCGCTTGATCCCCTGGCTGGCGGCGTACAGCGGCGGCATCTCGCTCACCATTATCGTCATCATCATCACATACATCACACTCGTCCTCGGCGAGCTGGTGCCGAAGCGACTCGCCCTGAATAATCCCGAACGCATTACAATGATGGTTGCACGCGTTATGCGTATCTTCTCGATGATCGCCAGCCCGCTCGTCTCGCTGCTCAGTATCTCTACAAACGGCGTGTTGCGCCTGGTTGGCTGGCATCCATCCAACGATCCGCCTGTTAGCTCGGATGAGATCCGTATTCTGATCGAGCAGGGCCGGCAACTCGGCATCTTCGAATTGGAGCAGCAGCAGCTAATAGAGCGCATTTTCGCCTTGCGCGACCGCCGCGTCAGCGCGCTGATGAGGCGGCGGCCCGACATCATCTGGCTGGATGTCGCCGGGCCAAACGAGGCGCTGCACGATGTGATCAAGCGTACCAACTATTCGCGCTTCCCCGTCTGCCGTGGCAACCTGGACAACCTGCTGGGCATCGTACGCGTCAAGGACCTCTTCCTGCAGCAGCTTGCGGGCCAGAAGCAAGACATCGAGTCGATCCTGCAAGAGCCAATCTATGTCTTAGAGCGCACAAGCACGCTCAAGGTACTGGAAATGTTCAGGACGACCGGACGCACTCTCGCACTGGTGACACAGGAAGATGGGAATATCCAGGGCCTGATCACCCTCTATGACATCCTGCGTGCAATTGTAGGCGACGTCTCCTTCCCCGACGATATCGATGACACAGGAACGGTGCAGCGCGAGGGCGAGTCGTACATCCTGGATGGCGCGTTCCCTATCGACAAACTAAAGGACCTTCTTCGTCTAAAAACCCTGCCCGATGAAGACTCGGGTGGCTATGAGACTGTCGGCGGACTGATTTTGATGACGCTGGGCCACATCCCCCAGGTCGGCGAAGTCCTGGAGTGGGGCGGCTACCGCTTCGAAGTCCGCCATCTAGAAGGCCGCCGCATCACCCAGGTCGCGATCGTTAGCCAGTAAGCTACTGCCCTGGCACAGCTTTTTCGACGATGACTTGCTCCTCGTAGCGACAATCCCTTGCGATCAATGCCGTTCAAATACGGAGAAAAGCAGAGAGCGAGCCTTGCGTTGCCAGGCACGATAGGTAAAAGCAGGTGACAAAGAAATCCAGACCCTCGCCTCTGCGAAGCAGAGCACGCTGATTGGATCAGCCGAATCCACGCTTCAGCACTGCGTGTCTTTCCCTCCGAGAAGACTTGCGCACCTGCGAACATCTTCCCTTTCGGAGGGCGTGCTCCGATTGAGATAGGCATAGGGCTGGCATGCAGTGCTGAAGCGTGGCTGCGGCTGATCCAATCAGCGTGCTCTGCTTCGCAGAGACGCGCGTTGCGATTGGATTTCTTCTGAACAACGTCTTCTCTCAACAGCATTGATCCCTCGCGATTGTCGTGGTACCCGGTCTTCATACCCATCTAACACTCCGATCCGCTTGATCGCGGCGTGACTGCAAGGGATACTCGCTACACGGAGTTGGTTTCTGGGCGCGAATAAAGGCACTCACAAATTTGCCGTCGAGTTCGTCGCGCTCGGCCTGGGTAAGGGCGGCTATAGAAGTGCTCGCACCACATTCCGCAACATCCTGAACGTTGTAGCGGCGGGTAACTTCGATCTCGATGGCCGTGAATCCTGACTCTATTAATAAGCGACGATAAGTGTCTTCTTCCAAAGCGCCCGCGATGCAACCGGCCCACGCCTCCATATCCTCCTGTATGACGGGCGGCAGGCGACCCTGAAAGATGATATCTGACACAGCAAAACGTCCGCCCGGCCTCAGGACGCGATATGCTTCTCGTAGAACCCGACTCTTGTCGGCGGAGAGATTGATAACGCAGTTGGAGATAACGACATCAACGCTCCGCTCAGGAAGCGGAACATCCTCGATGATGCCCTTGAGAAACTGGACGTTCTCGACGCCTGCTTCGATCCGGTTATGCTCAGCCACCGCAAGCATAGCATCGGTCATATCGAGACCGTAAGCGAATCCAGTTGGACCGACACGACTGGCCGAGAGCAAAACGTCGATG
>CAXTXB010000560.1:0-4114 GCA_964247965.1 uncultured Dictyobacter sp.
GGTTTTTTTATATTTAAAAAACCCCCCCGCCATGACCCATAATTACTATCTTGTGATTTTTCTCACAGAGGGATTGTGAGCTGGACGATGGTGTGAAAATGGGAAAGCGGGTATACTCTCGATGGAGGAGTTAAAGAGACACTTCTTATGCTATACTAATCTTGAATTAAGCAGTAATATATAAAAATAATCCTATGAGAAGGATGGATGGATATATATGGCCAAGTCTCGGCGTCCGATTTTTCGCGAGAGCGCGATGAAGCAGTATCTGCAGAGGCGGGAGCAGGATATTCTGCCGCACACGGTCTCGCCGCCTTTCTTTACCTATGCATGGATAGTGCTTGTGCTGCTGGTGGCGGCGGGAATGATTGCCTGGTCGGCGGATGTGCCGACTTTTGCGGCAACGACGGGTGTGATTACGGCGAATGCAACGCCGCAGAATCGCGATGCGACACAAGCCCTGGTCTTCTTCCCATCTACGGGTGCGCCCAAGTTGCAGGCGGGCGAGGCCATTCAGCTGCAGATTGGCACGAATGGGCCGACACTCACAAGTAAGATTACGAGCGTTATGCCGGGCGTCATCAGTCCCACAGATGCACGAAAGCGCTTCTCACTTGATAATAACGCAGCTAACGTGATCAATCAGCCTTCCGTCGTCGCAGTTGTGGGGCTGGACCAGAACTTCCCCGCCCATACATATGCCGGCACGACTGTTAATGCACAGGTACAGATTGGTTCGCACTCGGTGATCTCGGAGTTCTCTCTATAAGGTCTTTATCCAGAACTTATTTATCGATACTCAAAGTGGAAATTGGAGCGCAAATAGATGGATCGTCAGCAGCAAAATAGACCACCCCAGCCACCAAACAATATGCCTCAACAGAACGTGCCACTGGTTCCGCCGCAGCCCGTTCCGGTCGCGCCTCAAAGTCGGCCGCCAGCGCCGCCTCAGCCTATTCCGGTCGCGCCTCAAAACAGGCAGCAGGCCCAACAGCAACAAGTACCGGTGCATCAGCCGTCAGGGCCTTCGCCCAGCCGGCGACAGGGTCCATTGGTCTTAGCGGCACCGGAGTATCTGCCGCCCCAATTCCAGGTGCAGCGCCGCTCAGCCCTGCTGGAAGGTTTGAGCGCGGACGAGAAACAGAATCCATCGGCCCTGGTTGCTAGCGTGATAGCACATCGCGAAGAACGGGTGCGCCAGCAGACTACCGGGCTGAAGGACGAGGTTCAGCCAAAGGGGAAGGCGAGCGAGCAGGGTGAGGCAGGCAAGACGGGCAAGAGCTCTATTCTGGCACGAACCATCTTCCGCAAGCGTGTGCCTGTTTTACTTCAAATGAGCGAGGTGGAGTGCGGGGCGGCCTCCCTGGCTATGATTCTGCGCTACTATGGCCGCAAGACGAGTATCGCGGAGGTGAGCGAGCGCGCCGGGATTGGTCGCGACGGGCTCTCGGCGTTGGGGATCGTCAAGACTGCCCGCGGCTACGGTATGCGCGTCCGTGCTATTTCGCTCAAGGAGAACAATTTCCGCTACGTGAGCCTGCCGGCGATCGTGCACTGGCAATTCAACCACTTTATGATTGTCGAGCGCTGGTCTCCCAGTGGCGTTGATGTGGTGGACCCGGCCTCGGGACGCAAACATCTGTCAGCGGAGGAGTTCGATGCGGGCTTCACGGGCGTGGTGATGATGCTTGAGCCCGGTACTCAGTTTGTGAAGCACACGGCATCCCCACAGGTGACGCTGGGAACCTATGTCGTGCAGTATCTTAGACGCGCCCCGGCCGTGCTGGTCCAGATCATCGTGGCCTCGCTGCTGCTCCAGCTCTTCGGCCTCGCCGTGCCTGCGCTCACCGCGATCGTGGTTGACCAGGTCATTCCCTTTAAGCTAAGTGATATCCTGCCCTTGCTCGGTGCGGGCCTGATCGTGATATTGACTGCGCAATTAGTGACTATGCTGCTGCGTGGCGCGCTGCTGGTCTATCTACAGACGCGCATCGATACTCATATTATGCCCAGTTTCT
This sequence comes from uncultured Dictyobacter sp., assembly GCA_964247965.1. GTDB lineage: Bacteria > Chloroflexota > Ktedonobacteria > Ktedonobacterales > Ktedonobacteraceae > Dictyobacter. The sequence goes on from CAXTXB010000560.1 coordinate 2,019, forward strand.
TTGAACATATGCTTACGCTGCCGCCGGCCTTCTTCCAGAAACGGTCGAGCGGCGATATCATGGCGCGCCTGTCGAGCAATGCTGTGGTGCGTGACATCATCAGTAACCAGCTTGTCTCGACCTTCCTGGATGGCAGCTTCGTGATCTTCTACCTGGTGATCTTACTGTCAAAGTCGCTGACCTTCGGCCTGCTGGTGATCGCGATTGGACTCGTGCAGGTCGTCCTGCTGCTCAGCACCAATGGATCGATGCGCGCACTGACACGCCGCCAGCTGGAGTCTGCGGGCAAAACGCAGGGCTATGTCGCTGAAGTCCTGGGCGGCATAGACACGGTCAAGGCCGCCGGCGCGGAGCATCGCGCGCTTGGACGCTGGACCAATCTCTTCTTCGACCAGCTCAACACGACCGTCAACCAGAACTACCTGAGCTCAGTCATTGGGTCCTTTATGAGCACCCTACGCTCACTCTCTCCGCTCCTCCTGCTGTGGGTCGGCACCACCCTGGTTCTGAACGGGAAGATGCAGGTCGGCGAGATGCTCGCGCTCAACGCCCTGGCCTCTGCCTTCCTGACACCGGTGGCCTCGCTGGTGAGCAGCGCGCAGCAGTTGCAGATCGTCAACTCGCATCTAGAGCGCATTGCCGATGTCCTCGATGCCCAGCCGGAGCAGGACATTCAGCGCGTCCAGCAGCCTCCGCGACTCAGCGGCCGCATCCGCCTGGAGCATGTCAACTTCCGCTACGATTCCAGTTCGCCCCTGGTCCTCAAAGATATCACCCTCAACATCGAGCCCGGCCAGAAGATCGCCATTGTAGGCCGCACCGGCTCCGGAAAGAGCACCCTTGGCCGCCTCGCGCTCGGCCTCTGCCTGCCGACCGAGGGCGAGATCTATTATGATAATATTCCCCTGCGCTTCCTCAACTACCAGGCCGTACGCGCCCAATTCGGAGTCGTTATGCAGAACGCTGCCGTCTTCAGCGGCTCCATCCGCGAGAATATAGCCTTTAACGTTCCCGAAATCGGCATGGAGCGCATCGTCAAGGCCGCGCAGATGGCCGCCATCCACGACGACATCATGGACATGCCCATGGGCTACGAAACCTTCGTCTCCGAGGGCGGCACCGTCCTCTCGGGTGGACAACGCCAGCGCCTGGCCATCGCCCGCGCCCTGGCCCACGCCCCCGCCATCATGCTCCTCGACGAAGCCACCAGCGCCCTGGATGTCATCACCGAACGCATCGTCGAACAAAACTTCCTCAAACTTGGCTGCACCCAGATCATCATCGCCCACAGACTCAGCACTGTCCGCAACGCCGACCGCATCCTCGTCATCGACGAAGGCAAGCTCGTCGAGCACGGCTCCCACAACGAGCTCGTCAAGCTGAATAAGTATTACGCCCGCTTGATCCAGAGCCAGTTGTCCAGCGGCGAGATCAAGAACGATTAAGGCTAAGAGGATTTGATATGGAATACTTCGACTGATAAAATATTAGAGTAACCCGATACGAACTAAATCCTGGCGTAGTTCTTCACGTTCGGTAGTAGTCACCTGTAATAAAGGAGAGCGCACGTTACCTCCCTTCATGCCCAAAAAGTCGCACCATGCTTTCAGGTACGCGATGGGCATCAAGCGACGTGAGGGCCAGGGATCACGGAGCCATTTCTCGAAGGTCTCTCGCTCAGGCTCGAAGTTTTTAGCAATAACTGCCGCTTCTTCAAGTCGTCCCCCTAAGGCGAGTGCGGTGTAATCTTTTAAAGGGGTATGACCTGGTTTCTGGAGGAGAAATGGAGCTGCAGAAGACATGTAGAGACGACATCCGTGTTCGGCCATAAGTGAGAACCAGACCCGCTCATCTGGACTACTAACAATGATACGGTCACCTGCAAGCCGCAATGTTTCAAGCGTGTGAGGCATCTTAGGGCCATTTTTCACAGCGACTACATTCTCAAGGTCCGCCAGGCGATTAATCAGTTCGGGAGATAGAACAATTCCTGTATACCCTGAATTAGTGATCAGAATGCCTGCATCAGTACGCTCAGAAATGTAACGAAAGTAGTCGTAGATCTGATGATCATCGTAAGCCATAAAGTAGGGGTT
>CAXTXB010000561.1:0-4106 GCA_964247965.1 uncultured Dictyobacter sp.
AACCCATTTATTACTGCGGTTTCGTCCCTTCCATTGTCGCCGGCCATGTGTCACATTTGTATCTTCGACCATCACTTCCTCTACGTTGCCGATATATTCTTGATTGATTTCGAGCGCTATGTTTGCTTGCACCTCTTCCACTCTATGAAGTCGCCGCTTCTTCTCGGCCAGCGGTACGTCATCCTCCCAGCGAGCAGCAACGGTGCCAGGTCTTACCGAATAGGCCGCTACGTGTACAACGTCAAAGCGAATCTCATCCAGGAGATCCAGCGTGTGCTGAAACTCCTCTTCTGTTTCTCCACAGAAGCCAACGATGATATCAGTTGAGAGGGTAACGGTGGGCCATAGATCGCGGACACGCGCGATACGCTCACGATATTCATCCAGGGTATAGCCACGTTTCATACGCTTGAGCATAGCGTCGTCACCTGATTGAACGGGGATGTTTAAATGTTCGCATACTTTCGGCAAATGAGCCATACGCTCGATCATGCTATCGGTCATGTAACGAGGATATGATGTCATAAAGCGAATACGCTCCAGACCCTCGATTGCATTTAAACTGGTCATGAGGTCCGCAAGATCAGGCTTTTCCGGTAGGTCTAGACCATAAGATTCAACGGTCTGGCCAAGCAGTGTTAGCTCTTTTGCTCCCTTATCGACCAGTGTACGCGCCTCAAGCATCAACTCTTCTACAGGACGGCTCCGTTCACGTCCACGGCGATACGGCACGATACAGTAAGTACAAACTTTGTTGCAGCCTAGCACTATCGGTAACCAGGCCATTGGGCTGGCCGTTGTGTTCTCGATTTTTGTTGGATAATGGGCAATGCGCTCGCCAGGCCTGGGAGTGATCGCCATTGGTAGCACTGTTTGTTTACCGAAACGCGAGGTCGAAGTGGCAAAGGTCGGGACGATAGGCTCAACGAAATCCGTTGGGGGAGCTTCAACTGAACCGGGCATGAACTCGATATCCAGGCATCCAGCGCCTGAGATAGGGGTCCAGCGCTCTTCAAGAAATTGAGGCAGAATATCAGCTTGCTCAATTTTCATGAAGAGATCAACATGGGGATAACGCTTGCCCAGTTCATCAATGGTTTTCTGGTTCCCGATCATACATCCCATTAGGGCGACGAGAAGATCGCCACGCTGCTCCTTGGCTCGTTTCAGGTTAGCCAATTGGTTGTGGGCCTTCTCTTCTGGCGCTCGGCGTACGCTACAAGTGTTGAGCACGACCAGATTTGCCTGCTCCATGCCCGTTTCTTCCCATCCTAATTCATCAAGCATGGTCTGAATGCGCTGAGAGTCAGCCTGATTCATTTGACAGCCAACTGTCCAGATATGATATTTTCCACGTGGAATATTACTTATAGTGGTCATTTCAGAGCCTCTCTTCGAGCAGCCTATCTGTTCGCTTCTAGGATGTCTGTTCCCTACTCGTACTTCTTCTGAAGATGGACGGTATTATACACCAAGTGACGCTAACTGTCACCATTCTTTTCACTTTTTTTCACCACGTAGCAATGAGAGGGTTGAAGACCCCTCATTACCATGATAGTATATCTCATTTCGGGGGCGTACTACTTCTTGCGCCGGTCCTCGACGCGTGCGCTTGCTGTTTTCGATTCTCCGCCGCTTGCACGAGGCAAGCTATCAGCAGGGACAAGCTCGACATGTGGGGTGTTACCAGTAATTGACTTCACTGCCGCAGCCATCTGTGTTTGCAGCGCCTTGACCTGCTCACTTTGATTGAGCACAGCATAATCTTTCACCTCGACCTTGAGATCGAAGGTATCCAGTCCATTTCTCTTGTCGACAATGATGCGGAAATTTGAACCGGTCTCAGGGAACTGCACCAGCGCGGCTTCCACCTGGCTTGGAAAGACGATCAGGCCACGAATAGAGACGGCATCATCGCTGCGACCTTTGATCGCACCAATCTTGGGATGCGTTCGTCCGCATGGGCACTCCTCCCACCACATACGCGAGAGATCACGGCTGCGATAGCGAATCATTGCCGTTCCATCGCCTGTCAACCAGGTCCAAACCAGTTCTCCATCCTGCCCCTCATCAACGGGCTCCCCCGTCTCAGGATTGATGCACTCCACCAGGAACGCATCGGCCCAGGCGTGCATACCATCGCGCACCTCGCACTCGCAGGTCATGCCAGGGCCAAGAAATTCGGTCATACCAAACTCATCATAGGCTGTGATGGAAAACAGTTCTTCCAGCTTCCGCCGCGTCTCCCACGGCCACGGCTCAGCGCCAAAGAGGCCGATCTTCAGCTTCGTCTCTCTAAAATCCAGGCCGTGCTCTCTAGCTTTATTGCCAACATACAGGCCAACCGAAGGAGTCATACAAAAAGCGGTCACGCCGAAGTCGCTAATAAAATCAAACATCCGCTCATATTGACGCGCATCCGAACCCATTGGAATAGCCATCACATCCATCGCCATTGCCCCATAATGAAAGCCGAAGCCCCCAGTCGGCAGACCATAGCCATAGCAATTCATCAAGACATCACCGGGACGCACGCCCGTCATCCACAATTCCCGCGCATTCAGATCGGCCCAGTTCTCAATATCCTTCTTCGTCGCGAAGACAGGCACACTCTTGCCCGTCGTACCACTGGTGGCATGAAGTTGCAGTAGACCACCCTCGCCAGGAGTCTTCATCGCCATCCCATAAGGATACGCCGCGCGTACGGTCTTCTTCTCAAGGAACGGCAGTTTATGAATGTCCTCTACATACCTTATATCTTCAGGCTTGACGCCTGCCTCATCATAGAGAGAACGATAAAACTGGTTCGAATTATAGGCGCGTTCAACGATTGCCTGCAGCCGCTCCAACTGTAATGCTTGCAGTTTTTGCCTGGGTAGCGCCTCCATCTCCTCATTGAAAAACTTACGATGGCTTACCATAAAATATCCTCCGGTCCATATCCTGTTATCATCCGCATTATTCAGCATTCAGGTGCACAGAATATTTATCACAACATGTGAAATATGATAGTATCAAAACAGGTAGAAAATAATAGACCTTCTACCCGCTCGATAGTAAAAGTTGGTCAGTAATTAGTATATAAAAGTTTAAAAGTCAAAAAAGCTAAAGAAACCAGGAAAGCCTGGAAATAGCCTGTGTATGCTTTATACTTCGCCTCCATTCTACCATGACCATCTGTACTCGTCTATCAAGAAATTTGGAGGCAAAACGAAGCGTCGAGAGGAAATTAGAGCACATGACAAATCAGATACGCGCCATCATCTGGGACCTGGATGGAGTCATCATTGATAGCGCGGAGGAACACCGCCTGTCCTGGTATCGCATGGCCCTCGCAGAAGGTTTACCCTTCAGCGACGAACAATTTTTTGCCACCTTTGGCATGCGCAACGACAAGATCATCCCCATGCTCTGGGGACCAATGTCAGACGAGCGCATCAAAGCATTAGGAGACCGCAAAGAAGCTTATTTCCGCGAGTTCGTCAGAGAAAAAGTTGGGCCGCTGCCGGGTGCCATCGAGTTACTGACCGCGCTACGAGACGCAAGCTATGCGCAAGCGCTGGCCTCATCCACCCCTATTAAGAACATCGAAGTCATTAGCGAGAAACTGCACCTGGAAAGATATTTATCCGCGCTCGTCTCAGGAGAAACAGTTCCTCACGGCAAACCCGCACCGGATGTCTTTCTGAAGGCAGCCGCAGAACTAAGCATCGAGCCAGCTTACTGCCTCGTCATCGAAGACGCTGTTGCAGGGGTTGAGGCCGCTCACGCAGGCGGTATGCGCTGTATAGCGGTGGCCGGCAATCGCGATCTACCCGGATTGAGGGCAGCCGAACTGATGGTGAAAGACCTGACCCAGGTCAACGTAGAGACAATACGCAACCTCGCTTGACAAGAGCGTTTATGCATGTCACAATGCCATGGCAAGGGAAACACACATCATGGAGGTGTAGGGGCCCCGGTGGGTCTCACCGTCTTCAAAACGGCTGGGGGGTCGCTCGGCGCGGTCCCCGGTGGGTTCGACTCCCATACGCCTCTGCCATTTTCATCTCTTAGAGAGTGTTGGATTCCCATCGTGTAGCCGATAAAGAAGAGAAAGGAGTCGA
>CAXTXB010000562.1:0-4103 GCA_964247965.1 uncultured Dictyobacter sp.
GATTACAAATCATCAGGAGATGCTTCCCTGCCAGCTTGTGTTGAGTTGCACTGGTACTCAGCCTGCGGAGTCACTGGCTAATTATTGTACGGTGCCGATGAAGCACGATCGGGGTATTCTGGTTGATGACAAACTGCGCACCAGCGTACGCGATATCTTTGCAGCAGGCGATGTAGCGGCCTTGAAGAATCCTCAGACGGGTAAGTATGAGCCGCGCGCCCAATGGTACGCTGCGGTGGCTCAGGGACGCATTGCGGGGGCGATGATGGTCGGTCACGATGAGTTGGCGCGTCAGCCCTTCGGCGTCCACTGGCATGCTACTCACCTGGGTGAGCTCTATATGCTGACAGTAGGAGAGCCCCTGAGTAAAGATGGCAATCTCACTACGTTGACTGATACAAGTCAGGGGGGATATCGTCGCGTTACTATTATGGATGATCGCCTGGCCGGCTATCTCTCGCTGGGTACTACCCAGCCCGATAGCTTAGCTATCAAGCGCATCATCGACGAGGGCCACTCTATTCGTGACGTGGTGAAGCCTCTACTGAAGGGGCAGTTCGATGCCCGCGATTATATCTCGCGCCGCCGCTCCCATGCTACCCGCAATATGTTAACACAAAAACTGCCTCCTTTGCTGTCCGAGAGTACGAAGAGCGGCCAACTTCCACGTCGTACAACCGATGCCCTGGCTCCTGCCTCAAATGTCACGCAGACCGGTCCTATGCGTCCAACGAGACGAGAGGAGTATCAGCAGCCCGCCCAGATTCCCATAAGGGTTGGAGCAAGCGCACAGCCAGAGTCTACGTTGACGTACGAGGACGAAATTAATCCGTTTACCGGCAATTTGCCTATGCTTCGTTCTGGCCACGATCAATCAAGGGAGACGAAACCTGCTGCCAATTCATCCCAGGCCGTACCCTGGGCCGATCCAGTTATTGACGATTTTAACCCTTTCACGGGCAACCTGCCCCTACTTCCATCTCAAACTGCGCCCGAGACGCAAGGCAGGCTGCCTGCTCTGCCCGCAAGATCTGAACAAGCCAGCAAAAGTTTATCGTCCAGGCAGCAGAAAGAGCCAAATTATAAACTCTGGGCCTTTATAGATCCAAATAGACCCCGCAATTGACCTACCGCCGGGTCTGCCAAATATCCAGCCTGTCGATGATATTCATGATCTGAAGAGGAATGCTCTAATGCTTAGAATGCTCAAGCCAAATCCTATCATTCTACATAAAACAAAGCCTCAGGTGGGACAGGAGATACAAGCCTGCATTGGCTGCAACGAGTGCTTGTTAGCCTGCCCGGCGCTGGGCGAGCCGGTTACTATTGATGTTCTTAATCGGGAGACGCTTTCGGGCGATATATCCGCTCCTGTCGCGCGCTTCGCGCGCGCCTGCTATCAGTGTGGCGCGTGCGTGTCACCCTGCCCCGTTGGCCTGCATCGCGATGCTATGATGATGTGGCTCAAAGTACGCTTACTTGCTACGCGGGAGGAAAGGTAGCTTTATGAGGGAACGCGATGATAAGGGCTACCCATGGTTCTCTTTCTATTCAAATGCTCAAGGTCTGATACCGGCTATGGCGATTTTATTGCTTATCGTTCTGGCCGTCGCGAGCTTCTTCGTCTATACGCGCATCAGCACCGATCTATCTCCAGATAGTGTGGCCGGTTATACCTATGCTATCTCGGGCACGCTGGCTATGCTGCTGGCCACGTTTCTCTATAGCCGCGCCCGACGCGCCCGTGGGCGTAGGATTGGGGAGCTCAATTATGCTTTGCGCTGGCATATTGGCCTTGGTATACTTGCCCTGGTGCTGCTCTTCTTGCATTCGTTCGCCAATTTTAATCCTCGCTCGGGCACCTATGCCCTCTATGGGATGATCGCTATTGTGATCAGTGGGGCGGTTGGTCGCGCTATCGATCGGCTAGCGCCTCGCCTGATCGCACAGGAGGCAAGCAGGGCTCTTACAGAGCAGGGCGAGGACCGCATTGAAGCTATTTCGCGTAGTGTACAGGCAATCGTTTCGTACAATACAGAGGATGTGCGCGGCTTCCGCATGAATGAGCCCGGTAGACGCGAGCTTTCGCAGGCGAAGAGTGCTGAGCGCGCACCCGCCCTTCCGGAATCCTGGGACCTGGCTTATATTTCGCTCGCCGAGACTCCGCAGGAGGTGAGCCGCAATGCTCAGCAGTATCGCTTCGTTCCCGATCCTAAAAGCCCTTTGTCCGATCAGGGTGCGCTTATCCCCGGTTATCATGAACAGATAGAGGACTTAAAGCACGCACAGAAGGCTCTACAGCGTGAGCAGTTCTTTCGTGCGCTCATTCGTTACTGGCGCATCTTTCACGTCCTCCTGGTCTTGCTGACGATTGGCCTGACCCTCTGGCACCTTGAGTATGCCGCGACATTGCTGATCCCAACCTTTTTCCCCCATTGATAGCTTTTTGCACTTCACAACCGAAACTTGCTCTTGCCCGTACTACATATGTGGCTTTTAGCAGGAGGAATAAAAAATGCTACAGCAATCAGCTAATCAGAGGTATACTGATGAGCAATTAAAAGAGAAGTTTGCTCGCCCTAAGCGTTTTGATGTTTTTTTTCACGCACTAAAAACTTTTAAATTGATTGGCGCGCTTATGGTAGACGGACGTGTGCCAGTAGTACGTAAAATGCTTTTCGTAGGATCTATTGGAGCTCTGGCAGTTTTTCTATTTTTCCCTGATCTAATAAGTGAGGCGTTTTTGAGCACTGTTCTTCCCATCGTCGGAACGGTACTGGGAGTTCCTCTTGACGCCGGCTTCGATTGGGTGGCCTTTGCGCTGGTAATCGTGAGCCTCTTGCGTTACTTCCCAAGCGATATCGTCTCAGAGCACTATATGAGCATCTTTAACAAGCGATAAGCCGCGTAGCGACAATCCCTCGTGGTTGTCGCCGTTCCCCCATCATCGCTACTGTTGCCAAAAATAGTTTATCCCCCAGAAGCACGCAACCACTTTTTGTACCTATATATGGTTGCCTTCCCCTGGGGGATTATTTTTAGCGTCTGGCACTCAAGAACATCTTAAGTATGACAGAACTTCAAACTTCCCTGCAAGTCTGGATACAAAACGATACCTTAGACTCGCAGCATGACACACCGCGATACCTTGGTCACCCTCAACTGCAACACCTATAAGGATCTATAGATCCATATATTTCAATCTATATACTAGTTAGCTTTGCAGTTCAGGCCTCTCTTTTACAGGTGCATCTACAAGTGCATCTTGTCGTTCGCGTTGGATGGTCTGAATTTGGTTCCATCGTTTATAAACACATACACCTGATTCTGGTTAGTGAGGTGGATGGTTACGATCATGTCTGCTTTCCCGTCTCCGGTTACATCGCGAAATTCAACGGTGATGGGTGCCAGCCCATCATCGCCTACTATATAGACGGGCGCTACATAGCTGACAGATTTTCCGGGGTCGCCAGCCATGAGTTCTAAGACCACGGCCTGGTGATTCAGGTTTATTGCGATGAAGTGGCTTGGATGTTCCTTACTATCTCCTCCATGTCCAACGACCGCGTCTACCTGGTATGTTCTTGGATTTCCATATCGGTAGTCGTTATAGCGTTGCGTACCCCACGCGAGCGCAGAACTACCTACGACCCATAGCACAAGCATGGCGACCATTCCGACTCCGGCGGGTAAAAGCCAATGTACTTTTCTATGTTCAGGCTCTTTCCTTTCGGGTCTTAGCGGCGGCTGCTGTGTGGTGATTCGTGGCTGTCTGCCCGTCTGCCCCATCTGTCCTGTTTGCCCCTGACCTTGACGGGCGGAGGGAAACTCTCTCGTTCCACGTCTCTGCGTCACTGGTTGCACATTTGTCTTGCGCGGTAGTTGTGGACCCGTGCCTGTATCAAAACGCACAACGCTACTATGCGGACGACGTGTGTCAAGCATTCCCTGGTCCAGCTGATAACCATCGGTCTGATAGCCGTCGCCGTTGGTCATCGAGTCACCACGCCCATACATTGGAGCATTGGTGTCTGGCCCACCTGTTATTCTGCGCCGCCTTTGTATTATTTGTTCATCATCGGCCGCCATGAGTTTTCCTTTCT
>CAXTXB010000563.1:0-4102 GCA_964247965.1 uncultured Dictyobacter sp.
GAAGAGACTAGTTATGATGGGAAGCAAACAAATACACTTTTAAGAGAAGAAAGAGCGGTCTACGATGGATGCTAGTACTGTCGCCGCAGCGAATTTAGAGCGCCTGCGCAAGAATGCTTATCCTGGAAGAGGACTGGTTATTGGTCGTTCCTCAATTGAGGATACGTGGTTAATAATTTACTGGATTATGGGGAGGAGCGTGGGGAGCCGCAATCGAAGGTTTGTCGCAGACGGCAATAAAGTAAGGACTGAGCCTATCGACACCCGTCAGATGGACAATCCAGGGCTGCTGATTTATGACGCAATGTTAGAGCTTCCGAACATCTACATTGTAAGTAATGGAGATCAGACGCGCACAATTTACGACGCGCTCCTCGCCGGCGGCACCTTTACATCTGCGTTAGAGAAGCGCGAGCGCGAACCGGATGCTCCGCACTATACACCGCGTATTAGCGGAATGCTGGACCTGAAAGAGTATCCAGGGAGCGTAACCCTCAGCATTTTGAAGGCGAATCCGGCCAACGCGGCACTTACAGATCGTTTCAGCTATCATCCGGCACAGCCACCACGCGGCTACGGCGTTGGCCTGACGACCTACCAGGGCGATGGAAATCCTCTTCCCAGCTTTAGTGGTGACCCGCTATTTCTAGCGTGCGCTGGAAGCGCTGAGCACGTGCTAGATACCTATTGGGCTATGCTCAACGCAGAGAATCGTGTCGCCATTGTTATCAAGCAGATAGCCGCGCAAGATGGTTCCAGCCGCATCATTGTGCGGAATCGTTTTGCATAATACTGACAGAATTACTTTCCTTCAGCAGGAGCGAGCAAGCGTTCGACCACTTCTAATAGCTGACGGGGTTTAAACGGCTTCGTAAGATATTCTGTGCAACCAATCTGCCTGGCCGCCTCACCTTCATCACTCAAGGCGAAGGCAGTAACCGCGACGATAGGCACATGCTCTAAACCCGGTCGAGCACGAATAAGTTGGGTGGTGCGATAACCGTCCAGGACCGGCATAGAGAGATCGGTCAGGATAAGATCAACCTTTTCGTGGTCGAGCGTTTCCAGAGCTTCACGACCATTTGAGGCCGAGATGCAGCGATAGCCACGCGTTGACAGAACCCGTTCGATCAGAATGCGATTAGACGCCTCATTTTCGACCACCAGGATGGTAGGTTGCGGTGCATTATGGATAGATGTATTCATAAAAACATATCTTTCGTTTTCCTTATTACTTCGCCTGTAAATTTCTTTTTCTACTCTATTTTCTTTTTCTACACTATCTGGACGCAGCCCAGATAGTGTAGAAAAAGAAAATAGAGTAGAAAACCATATCTTAGGGTAGAGCGACTGGAAGAGTAAATGCGAATGTCGAACCTTCGCCCAGAACACTCTCTACCGTAATCTCTCCCTCTTGCAGCTCGATAAGTTTTTTTGCAATTGTCAGACCGAGGCCTGTGCCTCCGAAACGGCGTGTTGTACTACCATCGGCCTGGCGGAACGCATCAAAGATATAGCCGATCGCGGCGGGTGAGATACCAATCCCCGTATCATTGACTGAGATATGCAGCATATCACGATGCTTCAAGTGTTTACAACGGATAGTCACGCCGCCCTTCTCAGTAAACTTGAGGGCATTAGAGGCAAGATTAATTACTATCTGGCGTAAGCGATGACTATCAGCCAGGGCTAGCGGCAAGCCTTTCTCTATCTCAAGTCGTAAATATAAATCTTTATTATTTGCGATCGGCTTTAATTGATTAACCACCTCGGTGAGGTAAGTAGATAATTCGAGCGGCTCTGGTTTCACCTCTATACGATCTGCCTCAATCTTAGAGAGATCGAGCATATCATCCACCAGGTGTGAGAGATCTTCGGCCCTATGTACCATGAACTGAATATGCTCTTCTTGCTCCGTCGTCAAAGATCCCTCTACGAAGCCCTCTAATATCAATGCACCATAACTAATAATGCTATGTAAGGGTGTTCGCAACTCATGAGTAACATTAGCAAGGAACTGCGATTTCAATTGATTAGCGCGCTCAAGGGCTGCATTTTTCTCTTTCACCTCAGCGAAGAGCAAAGCATTCTCAATAGCCATCGCCGTTTGCAGCGCTGTCGTACTCAGCAGGAATGTATCCCGGCTACTGATTGCATGAGGATCACTGGTATAAAGTATAAATGCGCCAATTGGCTGATCCGCTAAGAGCAAAGGGACAGAGATTGCGGACCTATAACCCATCTCCAGGGCCATCAGGGCCCAGGAATCCTTGCGCTCCTGATAAATTGTATTGATATCCTCGCCGTACACAATCTTTTGGCGATGAATAGCCATGCGTGCCAGGATCATATCGAGATCGCGCAGAGCCTGGCGCGGAATGCGCGTCCGACGTAGTCCATAAGACGAAGAATCGCTGGTGAGCGTCTTCGGTTGGAGGAGCTTTGGACCGCGTACAGCGCGTCGCTTCGCACTCGCTGTTTGGACCTGCGGACCCGGAATAGCCGCCATTTTTGTCGTTGCAGCCAATGTAATATCCCTATCAGGATCGGTATAGACCGTAGCTTGGACCGTTGACGGCAGCGATGAAGGAGGGATTTCCGCTGTACTTTCGATCATTGCAGGCCAGTGTGCAACCGCCCATGGAGAAGGCATCTCGCGCCCATACAACAGGAGAGCCACATGCTTGACTTGCATAATGTGGCCCGTCTGGGTAACGATCTCCGCAAGTAGATGTTCTAGATTAAGAGTAGACATAAGCGCATCACTCATAATCAAGAGATTGCTCATCTGGTCAGTAAGAGCCTGACTCTCGCTGTAAAGAGACTCATCAAGCAATTGGAACGAGCTAGTCAGCATATGAAGCTCATTGGTCAGCGGCAGACCAATCTGCACACCCGTATTATTAGCCACCAGGACTTGCGCATGAGCTTGCAAGCGTCGTAGTGGACGAATAAGCAGCACGCTCGTCACAAACGAATAGAGAACGATGCCCAATGCCAGGACAAAAATGCCCACACCTATCACAATAAGCAGCACGCGTGGCATGAAGCTATTCGCATTGATAACCGGCTCAACCGTCGCAATAACCAGTGGAGGCGAATCAGCAGCTTGTTCATTAAGGGTCATTGTAGTGGCAAGTATCAAAGACAACTGAGGCAGTGAAAGAAGTCGCGACTGCCCAGGTATGCAAAGTTGCTGCTCTGATAGACCCTGAGTAGTATCGAGAGTGCGCTGACTTATACTCGTCGTACCCATAACATGCCCAGATTGGCAAAGGGTAGCATTAACGCCTGTTTGCTGTGTAAGTAGTTGAGCAAGGTAGCCATCAACCGGTAGTACAGCCTCAAGGGCTCCCGATCGAGCTTGCCGGTTATCCATAATAGGGAGCACCATATCGAACACAATCGGTTGAGTGTCCAGAGAAGTGCCTCTGGTAGGAAGAGCCATTGGTTGTAAGGCCACAACAGGCTTTCCCTTAGCTGCCTCATCTATCAAATGTAGAGTCTCTTTTGAGACCGATGGACTTAAATCTCCATGGGCCAAAACTTCGTGTTTACCTGTAGAAAACACATTAAGGGCTGATATGTGATCGCGTATAGAATAAGTCACCAGCAGCTTTTGTAGATAAGCACTGTTATCCAGCGCAGAAGGATGCGTAAGCATAGCCCTAACTCGCGGATCACGGGTTACACCAACTAAATCATGTAGTAACCCCGTCATCTGAGCCTGATATGCCGTATGAATAATCGAAAGGTGTGTTTGCGCATCTCTCTTCGCCTGATATTCAGAATAGGACTTGAACATGCTCCAGGACAATAAAGTAAAGAGGAGCATACAGAGCAAGAGAATCAACGTCGCCACAATTATCAGTTTGCCGCCAAGTGATCGTACTGTGAATCGCATTGACCCTTCCTACATAATAAAAGCAAGGGTAGGACGGGGTGCCAGCTCGTCCTACCCTTACCACGCGTCTGCATAAAGCGCCACGCGAAGCTCTAAGACGTGCGCGTGCGGACCCCATGGGGAAAAGGCCACACGTAGAATCCAGACATACGTTACAAGCCACTCGTCGAGGTGGATCTGCTTGCTCACGCACATCCC
>CAXTXB010000564.1:0-1002 GCA_964247965.1 uncultured Dictyobacter sp.
GGGTCCATATCAGGGCCCCTCGTATGCACAGATGCTGGGCGAGAAGATCTTGCCGCGTCGTACACGGCGTCGTACTGCCTCCTGGCCATTCTTCATCCTAATTGCCATCTTCATCCTCGCCCTCTCCGGCTTTATGACAGCTAGATATGATCGGCCGTCGTGGAGCAGAGGATATCACGACCACAACGTATTCGAAGTTGCAGGCAATGCAAAGCTTATCGTCAATGATAACGGTGGCAGAGTGTATGTCCACACCGGTGATTATCAGCATATTTCTATCACTGCTGTAATACATGGTCGATATCGCGGTCGACATCGTGGTAGACAACCTATGCCTGTAGATGCAGAGGCACACCTGGTCGATAGCCATACCGTGGCTGTTGATGCCACTAGTATGCAGGGAGAAGAGAATGATGCACCAGTTGACCTCGACATCATGGTGCCAGAAACGACGAGCCTTGCTATTCACTCGACTGGAGGCGTGGTGAGTGTTGAGGATGTCAAAGGCAGTATTCAGGTCGATACAACGGATAGCAATATTGAGCTCGACAGCACTGTGGGGCAGGTCACGCTTACAACGAACAATGGTAATATTGAGCTCAGCGACACTCAATTAAGCGGATCGTCATCTTTGAAAACCTCTAGTGGTAACATCGACTTCGCAGGCTCCCTTGATCCTTATGGAAGCTATGATTTTGAGACAGGAAGCGGTTCAACTGATCTTACTGTGCTCGAATCTCCATCCTTCCATCTCACTACTCTTTCCAACAACAGTGCCGCGATTGATAATGATTTTCATAGTACAAGTGTAGGTGATGGGCAACAAGCCAGGGTGACTATTCATACTGGTAGTGGTCATATTGCTATACACCCGGATGATTAAACGACAAGCTTCTTTCTCAAAGAAGGAGGCAATGGGTCATGGCCAACATTATAAACATTGGGGGGGGGGGGGGTGTTTTTTGTTTTTTTTTTTTTGTGGGGGGGGGGGGGAGTGGGGGC
>CAXTXB010000564.1:1012-4095 GCA_964247965.1 uncultured Dictyobacter sp.
ATCCACCACAAAAAAAATGTTTCCCCAACTTTATAAATTTTGGGCATGACCCATTAACAGCTTAAGGATTAAAGCTCATAGGGCAATGTGGTCTCTTGCTCCTGCGTGCTCTTTCTTAGCGGTTGTGTAGGCACAACATCCTGCTCTTTTGATGGTTGCGACCAACCCACCTGATCCGTAACTGGCTGTGGACTATACTGCCTCTGCACCCCTTGTTGTTCACCTTGTCCCTGCAATCTTACATCTGGCATCGGAGATGCTGCCGGGTGTGTATCTGTCATATAGGGATAGTGAGGTGGCACATTAGGCACGTTCTGTACGCCGGGCACATTAGGGAGAACCGGTTTGCTGTAAGACATTGAGCTATTTTGTATTGCATTCGTGAAGCGGTGCCTTCTCCTGCTCCCGCGCCTCGTAAGGGCCAGGCCTATCAGTAAGATCAATATGATGATAAGCGCGCCGATTATAAGTAGCAGGATGTAGTTCTGCTTTAGATAGCTTATATAGCCTGGTTGTGATTTGCTAGCTGGTTGTGTCAATGGTTCGGTCTGCGCCTCGTGATTTGCGTAGGTCAAGAATGGAGCGGTTGCCTTGAAGTCCGGATAGTTCTGCGCGAGCTTAAGAAAGTCACCTTGCGCTTTATGCCAGTGACCGGGCTGTGTTGAGGTGTAATCTGCAAAAGCCTGCTGCCATGCCTGTTGCATGCTGCCTGGTCGAGTATCCAATCCTAGTGTTGTGACCCAGGTCCTGGCATTATTGCTGGCTTGCAAAAACGTGCTGCCGTATGGAGGAGAATCTTCAATTCCAAAGCTAACAATACCAACAATCTTGCCATTGGAGTCGAGTGCCGGCCCGCCGCTATCCCCATGTTCGACGTTGCCGCCGACCTGAATGACATTCGCTCCACTGTCGGTTTTCTTGAGTGCGCTGACAAAGATTTTATTGATTGATGAGGTCAAAAAGGTCGTTGGATCTTTCCTATCGCTAATATCGCCATTGCCCGGAAAACCGATAATAGTCAGGTTATCCTGTTGGGCCACGACAGAGGAGTCGCCAAATTGAACTGAGGGGGTATTCGTCATATTCACATGGATAATTGCCATGTCATTCTGGTCAACCGCGCTCTCCTTTAGAACCTTGTCTACCTTTGCATGCATAGTATTGGGAACCAACTGCAGATCTTGCGCGTTGATCGGCCCGGTATAGTCTGTGCTGAGATAGACCTCGCTCGTCGAGTTTGTGTAGCGTTTTTGTGAAAGGAAATAGCCGCTATCCAGCGCACCTACAACATCGTTTTTTGTATAAGCAGTAGAAGTAGCATAATGCAGATTCACATAGTCAGCGATATCCTGTGCAGCCACAGCCTCAAGCGCCATATCCATTGAATGATCCTGTGGTGGCTTGATGACATGGTCGGCGGTTATAATATCACCAGATGAGCTAATAAAGGTCCCGCTGCCGGAGAGCTTTATGTCGTAGTTACCTCCATCTTGTGGGAACGTCACGGCCGCATTGCTTGTTGGAAAGCGAACGGAGATACGACCTCCAATCGTAGTGATGATGCGTACCACGGCTGGCTTGACGAGGTCAACCGCACGCACATCAGAGTCAGCAATATTGCCACCCGGCACACCCGCTGCATAGGCAGGAGCCGCGGCTATGAAGAGTGCGCCACCGAAAAAACTGAATGTATAGATGAGGGTGAGAATATAATGGGCCAGGGTAGATGAAAGAGGGGGCTGTGACTTTGAACGAAACGTGACGGGTGCAAGGATATTTCTTCTCATAATCTCTTCTTGCTCTCCAAACCATGAGGAACCTTTATGAACGAAAGTATGGATGTCTACGCAAGTCTGTGTAAATGCCGATGTCTATTAATATCTTGAATATATTGCTCTATCTAGCTTGTCTAACTTTCATAGGTGGCATTGTCAACATAACTTTTAAAATGGATCAATCACAGGCTATGATACAGCATTTTATGAGTGTTGTCTACTTACGAAGACATGCTATATGGCTCTTTCCTCCATTTTAGGAATCAATAGAGTTAACATGTATCTTTTAGTAATTTCTTGTTATCTGTTTGCTTGCAATTCGAGTTAGTCCATGCTGTTCCAAATCCGTCTACTCATTGCATTTTCGTTCGTTAAAGCATGTAGATGGATGTCAACGGAGTATTGGACCGACTCACATCATTTGGCAGGCTCACTCCGCGTAGCGACAATCCCTTGCGGTCACGCCGCGGAGTGGGCCTGCCAAATGATGTGGGTTAGAGCTGTATACCTAGAAGCAAGCTTAGAGAGGTCGCCAGTAAGAGCGGCCCTTATGCCTTTGGAGGAGGAAGCGTGTATGGGCAAGAAGGAGGCATCTCCTCTCCAGCTAGAGTTGATACAAGGCGAAAAGAAGTTGAGCAAACGCAAACGCCGTTTACAGGAACGCCTGAAGAAGGCTCGCGAGTCGAAGAAGAATGCCGAAGAGCGCCTGCAACGCATGCAAGCTCGTCTGCAAAAAAGATCCGCCCGTGTGCAGCGCCTGGAAGAAAAACTGCGGGAGACGCGTCTGCAGTTACAGGAGATACATACTGCTGCCCACGCCATCGCCCTTGACATTCCGGACGCCGAAAGTGAAGATACAACCAGTACAACGTTAATAGAGATAGATATTGCTCAAGAACAGCCGGATAACGAGACGCAGGTTATTGAGATTACAATCGATGATGTCAGCGGAGTACAAAGTGTGGATCTCGCTGCCCTCGCAGAGTCTATTGTACAGGCCCAGGATGCGCGCAGCGTTGCCGAAGTTGCCGAGGAGGCTGCGCGTGTGGCAATAGAGCGTGCGCAGGTCGCCGAGAACCGTCTCGACCAGTCTGGCACCGCACGCCACTTAGAAGCCGAATTGGCGCAAATGCGGGAGGAGGCTGATCGCGCGCTCCAACTGGCTGAGAAGACGGAGCATGCTGCCCGGGAGGCTGAGCAGGTAATCTGGCCTCTAACACTCCAGGATGTCGATGAGAACGAAGAGGATTAAAACGAGTCATGCCAAACTTTTGAAAAATGACGAACAGCGTGTTTTCCCTGCTCTTT
>CAXTXB010000565.1:0-3721 GCA_964247965.1 uncultured Dictyobacter sp.
CCCCCCCCAACGGTATCAAATTTTTGAAAAATGAGGAACAGCATGTGTTGCCTGCTCATTTTTCAAAAATTCGCGATGAGTCATTTTTCGCTCAAATTGGGCTCTTCAATCCAACCATGTCCCTGGCGGAAGTTCAACCCTTGCTCTAGGGCCTCATCTCCAGTGAGATAGGGAAGCAGGTGTCCTACCAGGGGTTGGTTGGCTTTGTAGTGACGCAGATTTTCCCAGGCACGTTCGCTCATCAGATGCACCGCTGCCAGCGGGTCACCGAGCACCTCCTCAAGATAGTTGAGCAACTGTTCACCTCGCTTGTATTCCGCCGCTGATTGCCTGTTTTTGTTCAAAAAGCGAGAGAGCACAAGCAGGTCGTCGACCTCTACCAGCCCCAGATGCTCTGCCTGGAGTGTAAAGCGCAGTCCGCGCGCCAGTTCACTGTTAAATGTAGCAATATTCATTTCCGTGTCGTCACGCATACCACGATTATTGAGATTGCCGGAGCCAATGGTCAACCACACATCATCGACAATACCCACTTTTGCATGCACGTAGATGGGACGATAGTGCTCTTGTCCATCTTCACGTGTGGATGTTGCGAGGCAGAAGGCCTGTATTCTGCCTTCTTCTGCAGCCTGGGGCGCTTCGCTGCGTAGACGCGTCAAACCTTCGTCGCTGAATGCTCGTCCTACATTGGGATGGTCTGGTAGGATAATGCTCATGCTCGCTCCGCGCTGCAGGGCCGCTCCTAGTTCGCGCAGGACATGTTCCATCTCTGTACTGTTGATACTAATAAATGGCACATCAATTCCATAGTAGGCATGCAACCAGAGGTACTGATTCTCCAGGTAGACAAACCGCTGGATATTGTGCAAGGCATTGGTATAAAATTGATAGATGCCCTGAATGACAAGCGGCTCGAAGCTGTACGTATGCCTTGGCACTGTGCGCGCAACTTGAACTGGGTACTCGCTTTCAAGCGCCGGAGGAAGCGGGCGCTCAAATACCAGTGGCATATCGTCCCAGTGATGACGTTTGACAACATCGTTCCAGCGCTGGCGGAAGTTCGCCTCGACATCCCCGACTGCTATCCCCTCGACGCGAGAATGTGCGTCGTGCCAGGGATGTGGACTATCTCCCTGGTCGGTGCGTCGGAGCGGCGTGCCAAATGGATGATCCGAGGTGTCCCAGCGATCGAAGTCTCCCTTCGTCTCGATCAACGGATCAACCCCGCCGACATAAGCGTACTCTCCATCCACAATAGAGATCTTCTGGTGCAGTGATTCCACAGGATGGTGCAGAATGCCCTGTGCGCTATCATCCAGGATGCAGGTCACCCCCACCGCCGTTAGCTGTTCGTAGGCTCCCGTAGGATTGCAGTGTGTGAACGTGTCGTTCGCCTTCCATAAAAGTACCTTGACCTCGACTCCTTTACTGATTGCATATCCCAGGACTGCCTGCAGCGAGAGATCGTTGCTGAACCAGAAGGCGATATCCTGTTCTTGTAGCCCTTCAGCACGCAGTTCCTCGATGAGCTCTGTCCTTCCACTGTCATCGGGTGCCGCGTGCCTATCATCTCCGCGTACCAGCTCTATACCCGGCGTCATGCCCCAGTTGGCGAGATAAATATAGCGACGAGCCTTTAAGAAATGGCGACACATATCCAGCATAACTGCGCGCCCATCCACAAAATAGGTGAGCGGTGAGCCGGTACGCGCTGGCGTATCTCCTTCTGCCCACCATTGATCTTCCTGCCGCTCTTGAATATTCTTCACGATTTTTAAATCCCTTTGCTCTCTTATTCGCTATTTTAAATTTTTAACGGTTGGAAGCGCCTGGCAGATAAAGTTGGCTGCATTCTCAAAAGAGAAGAGTCCCGTATTAATGAGTAGATGATAGAGCCCTGGTTGCCGTCCGTCTGTACCGTAGTAGCGCCGTAAGTACGCGTCCTGTTCGTAGTCTCTTTGTTCTATGAGTTGTGCTGCTTCCTGATGATTGATTTGAAACTGTTTCATGACTACTTCGATGCGATAGGGGAGTGGGGCAAAGATATAGATGTGCAGGGTACGGGGTGCGTTGTGTAGCAGGAATTGCGAGCCCCGGCCTACGATGACTGCGTTTCCCTCGGTTGCGAGCTCCAGGATGACCTTTTGTGTTATCTGAAAGTAGCTTAGCTCCTTTGATTGCGTATGGGCCGATACCGGGTCACGGAGTGTATTATAGTGTATATTAAATGGATTTGATGCTTGTAGCGCATCCAGGATGTGTTTAGACATGCCGACAGTCTTTTCATCCTGGTGTGTAGCATATTCTATGTCAACGCCCAATCGTTGCGCAACCTGGGCAATGATCTGTTGATCTAAGTACGTAAGCCCGCCAATCTGTGAGACCAGGTGAGCAATATCTGATCCTCCACTTCCAAATTGGCGCGCGATCGTGACTGTTACTGCGTCCTCCGGCGGAATGCCTGTCGCCATTGGCTCTGCTAACCATACAGTCGTCTCTGGGAGCACCTGTGTGTCCGTTGACTTTTTATCTGGTTGAATCGTTAAATTTTCCTCATGCATCTCATCAACCATGGCTGTGATCCTTTTTGCATTGTAGTAGCTTCTGGCTTTTCAATTCCAATCCTATTTTGGATAGATCATCGACATTTTAAAATACGCACTAACTGAGCCCAATTACATTCCAATGAGATCTGCCTTTTGTAGTGTGTTTTTGAAACTTCGGACAATTGCTGCATCGATCATCTTGCCGTCGAGCGCGACGGCTCCCTGGCCGCTAGCTAATGCTTTTGTATATTCTGCATTCAGTCGCCGGGCGTAGGCAACCTCTTCAGGGGTTGGTGCGAAGATGTGGTTGGCGATGGCGATCTGGCTGGGGTGGATGACCCACTTGCCTGTGAAACCCAGTAATTTGGCGTGTCTACATTCGCGCTCGTAGCCATCTGGATCTTTAAAGTCCGCGTAAGCGCCGTCAATCGCGTCGATTCCTGCCGCTCGCGCCGCTATAGCGATGGTGTTGCGCGCGTAGTACCAGATGTCACCCGGATACCCTTCTATCCTCCCCTCAATTCCCCGGCTGTCGATGCCTTGTGACGCACTGTAGTCACCTGGGCCAAAGATAATCGCCTCTAGTCGTGAACTTGCCCGTGCGATTTCTGCGACGTTGAGCATCGCTTCCACTTCTTCGATGAGCACCTCAAGTTTGATACGTCGTGTGAACTGCAATCGTTTCTCGATCTGTGTGAGTAATATATCAACCCACCAGACATCCCTGGCTGTCTTCACTTTGGGGACGATGAGGATATCAAGATTGTCTCCTGCTTCCTCTACGACTGAAATAACGTCTTGATAAGCGTACTCGCTTTCCAGATCGTTGATGCGGACGGCGCGGGTCTTTTTGCCCCAGTCCAATGTCTTCAGGCTATGTACTACTTTCGCCCGTGCCTTCACTTTTTCATTCGGAGCAACGGCATCTTCAAGGTCGAGGAGGACAAAATCTGCCTCACTTGCTGCCGCTTTCTCCATCATGCGTTCATTGCTGCCTGGTGTGGATAATTCTGATCTTCTTAATCGCATACCTCGCTCCCTGTTTGACAACGGTCCTTCTTTAAAATTATAGCAGACTGAGAGGCTAGCTAAAGCATCGGGAATAATTTAAAAAGAGGCACATTGTTTTTTTGCCCCGCGATTTTTTTGGGGGGGCCGGTAAAAAAGAGGGGGGG
>CAXTXB010000565.1:3731-4085 GCA_964247965.1 uncultured Dictyobacter sp.
ATTAAAATTGGCGCCCAAAAAACCATTTTGCGTTTTTTTAAATTTTTCCCGGATGCTTTAGCTAGCCAATGACCTGAACATAGAGTTCACTAATAGTTTGTGTAGCCTCTTGTTCTCCAACGTGCTGAGCGAGTTCGTCACAATAAACATCTACGCGTTTCATACGGGCATCAATAAAAGCATGTTTCGCCGTTCCCAATGCCAATCCACTCAAACCTTGTTTCATCGCTTCATACTCTGCTACAATTTTTTGACGCAATTGGGCGATCTCACTCTGTGGCATAGATGCTTCTCCTCTTCACCAAAAAAACAACCAGGGATAGAAGTGTTTCATTATTTTATAAGAATTTATTA
>CAXTXB010000566.1:0-2881 GCA_964247965.1 uncultured Dictyobacter sp.
GTATCAAACTTTGGGATGACTTATAACATAGAACTCTGCATTAGTGAGTAACCAGATTGTGCTGTTGTTGTCGCCACATATGCCAGTACAGGCCTTCTTTTTGCAAAAGCTGACTATGAGTGCCGTTCTCCACTACATGGCCGGCCTGTAGTACCAGAATCTCATCAGCCATCTCCATCTCCGTCAGGCGATGAGTAATCAGCAAGGTAGTGCGGCCCTGGCGCAATATATTGATGGCTTGCAACACGGCTCGCTCGGTGATGGCATCCAGGTTGACGGTTGGTTCATCGAGAATGAGTATGGGTGCATCTTTAAGGAAGACACGTGCGATGGCGATACGTTGGCGCTCGCCCCCGCTCAAACGCAGCCCCTGCTCGCCGACCTGTGTATCATAACCTCTGGGCAATGTCTGCACAAAATCATGCAATTGTGCTTGCCGCGCGGCCTCTATCATCTCACCCTCAGTTGCCTGGGGACGAGCCAGCATCAGGTTCTCACGGATGGTCGTGTTGAAGAGATGTGTATCTTGCTCGACTACACTGATATATCGATAGAGGTCATCCTGCTGGTACTCGTGCAGTTCATGTCCACCAAGCTGGATATGTCCCTCTTGATAATCCCAGAAACGGAGCAAGAGATGCGCCAGCGTAGATTTGCCCGATCCACTCGGCCCGACCAGCGCCAGGCAACCTCCCTGGGGCAGGACAAGATTTATATCCTGCAACACATACGGCTCCTCATCGTCATAGCGAAAATTGAGGTGCTGCACAACGATTGTATTGTCCCTTGGAATAGGCGATGACGCGTCCGGACTTTTCACTGCCGCCGGCGCATCGACTATCTCGAACAGCCTGCGTGCCGCTTCTATACTGCCGCCCAGTTGCTGAAAAGTACCAGGCAGAGGCAGCACGATTTCAAAGCTGGCAAGGGCCGACAAGACGAGCAGGGCCAGAAAAGTGCCATCGAGCTGACCACTATGCACAATCGGGATCGCAAAGAGCAGGATCGTCCAGGCCGTCAGATTCATGAGCAGATTAGTCAGACTTCCCTGCAGGCCGCTGATATAGGCCATCGCCATCTGCATCTTGCCAAGCCTCTTAGTAAGAGCCTGAATCTGTGCCGCCTGGCGCTCTTCTTGTCCAAAAGCCATCAGGTCCGCGATGCCTTGAACGCTATCGACAAGCTGGACGTGCAGGTCCGCGTGTGTCTCAACCATCTCTTTACCCAGCTTCCTGCTTAGCAGATGGGCCAGCAGTGGTACTCCGACGC
Organism: uncultured Dictyobacter sp.; assembly: GCA_964247965.1. Taxonomy (GTDB): domain Bacteria; phylum Chloroflexota; class Ktedonobacteria; order Ktedonobacterales; family Ktedonobacteraceae; genus Dictyobacter. The sequence continues at coordinate 1,270 of CAXTXB010000566.1, forward strand.
TGGAGACGAGGAAGAAGGCAACATAGATCAAGGTGAAGCGAGCACCGAAAGCTCCCAGCAAGATCCACATTCCAAGCCCAATAATCACCGCCACCACCGGTGGAGCAATCACGCGAATATAAAAATTTTGCAAGATATCGATATCGGCCACCGCGCGCTGCAGCAGATCGCCGCTGCGCAGTTCCCGCCTCTTACCGTCTTTGCCTGCCAGCAGTCGAGCGGGCATAAGTGGTTCGAGCGCGCCGTAGAACCAGGCGCGCATAGTAGCAAGCAGGCGAAACGTCGCCGTATGTGACACCAGGCGCTCAAGATAGCGGAAGGCTCCACGCGCGATACCGAAGAAGCGCACACCCACGATCGCCACCTGCAGCACAGCCACCGATGGATGCAGCGCCGCCCCCGAGATGAGGTACGCCGAGGTGGCGAGAAGACCAATACCACTCATCACCGTCAGGCTGCCAAGAAGTGCGGCCAGCAGCATCCAGTTTTTAACTGGCAGTGCGAGCAGAAGCAGACGCTTGAAGGTAGCATTTCTATTCTTCATATTCTGGCCTCCTCATCGGCGTAAGCGTTATCATCCTCATATGCCGCAACCAGCCTCTGATAGAGCGGTGAACGGGCTAGAAGCGCCTCGTGAGATCCGCTATCCTCCACCCGTCCATCCTGCAGCACGATCACCTGGTCGGCGCTGGTAATGGTATTGAGACGATGCGCGATGACCAGGACCACGCGATCTTGCGCAACGGCGTCGATAGCCTGCAACACCTGTGTCTCGCTCTCCGCATCCAGGGTCGAGGTTGCCTCATCCAGCACCAGGATAGGCGTATCCTTCAAGAATACCCGCGCCAGGCTTAGCCTCTGCGCCTGCCCTCCGCTCAGCCGGGCCCCGCGCTCTCCGATTATCGTATCGTAGCCATTGGGCAAGGTCTCAATAAAGTCGTGGATGGATGCTGGTTTCGCGGCCTGTATGACCTGCTCTGGCGTAGCCGTGGGGTTGCCCATGCGGATGTTCTCGGCAACCGTTGTGTTGAACAGATAAGGGCGCTGCGGCTGCCAGGCAACCAGTGTACGCCAATCCTGCGCGCTAAACGTCTGAATGGGAACGCCGTCGAGCAGAATACGGCCCTGATCCGGTTCAATGAAGCGCAGCAGGAGGCTGGCAAGCGTACTCTTGCCGGCTCCACTTGGCCCAACCAGCGCAATTTTCTGGCCCGGCCGCATCGTAAACGAAACGCCATTAAGTGCAGAATAGCTTTGACCCTCAGTTGTCGGATAGGCATAATATATGTCATCAAGCTGCAGCGCGTGGTTCACTGCCCGCCTGGGCATGGCATTGCTGCTCTGCCATCTACCTTGCTCGGGTGCGACACTATAGCGCTGCCCCCCCCACCCGGGGGGGGGGCCACCAGCGCCGGGGGGGTCCAGGCCGCAAGGGCAGCGGCGCTCACGCCGACCACGAGAAGCACCGCCGAGAGCCAGCGGTCGCGCACCGCGAGCGCGCCGAGCGCCGGCCAAACCAGCATGACGAGGCCAGCCACAGCGCGCCCGAGGGTCGACTCTCCATTCTGGAAGCCGCCCAGGACAGCGGGGTCGAAAGCCGCCACGCCGATCG
>CAXTXB010000566.1:2891-3631 GCA_964247965.1 uncultured Dictyobacter sp.
ACGGGAGTTTCAAGCACATCGAAGATGCGCTGTGCGCCAGCCGCGCTGTTCATACTTGCGTGGAACTGGGCTCCTAGTGCTCGTAACGGCTGATAAAACTCGGGTGTCAATAGCAGAACAAAGAACGCCTGCTCGAACGGGATCGTTCCGTACAGCAGCCGCAGGCCAATCTCCACGGCGATAATCGCATTGCTGATCGTCGCGCCCATCTCCATCACAAACGAGGACAGAAAGGCTACACGCAGCACCTTCATCGTCGTCGCACCATAGCGCTCGCTAATGCGCTGAATCGTCTCCTGCTGAACTTTATTGCGGCCGAACAGCTTCAGTGTCGTCATCCCCTGCAGAACATCCAGGAAATGGGCGCTCAGAGCACTGAGCAGGTGCCAGCGGCGCTCAGTCATCGCGCTGGCCTGCTTACCGATCAGAATCATAAAGAAGGGCAGAATCGGCCACGTCACCAGCAGCACGACACCCGAGAGCGTATCCGTCGCGAAGACAGTTATCAGGATAACCGTCGGAATGATCATCGTCGCGCATGCCTGCGGAAAGAATTGATTAAAGTAAGCATCCAGTGCTTCCACACCATCGGCCGTCGTATTAACAATCTCGCCGCTGCGCTCGCCCTTCACATACATCGGCCCCAGCTTAAGAATGTGGCGAAAGAGTCGTAGGCGTAGATCGCTCTTAACCGTACTGGAGACAAAGTTCGTCGCCGCCTCACTCCCCCAGATCAGCGC
>CAXTXB010000566.1:3641-4082 GCA_964247965.1 uncultured Dictyobacter sp.
TATTTCTGATGCTTTACATACTTTTTGCTAATTTGGGCTCTGCCCAAATTAGCAAAAAGTATGTAAAGCATCAGAAATCCTTCGCTGTGCAAAGAGTCAATGGAGACCAGCGAACACTGGAGATGCATCGGGCAAAAAGCCGTTATTGTCCTGACCGAAAGGCCAGTAGATCAGCGCTGCACGCCCAATCAAGACAAAGAGCAAAAGAGACAACGCCGAAGTCAGCTGAGCAAGTGACTGCCGTGCGAGAAAAGCTTCATTAATAATATGAGCAATATAATGAGATTGTAAAACAATGCATAATGCCGTCAACAACCCGACCAGAGCAACAACCCCTACATAGATATGCATCGTTTTGACATACTGAAAAAGACGTTTATTAATATTAATAAAATAATATTAAATATTAACATATTTTTGTAACGACGTCATACATGCTGA
>CAXTXB010000567.1:0-1487 GCA_964247965.1 uncultured Dictyobacter sp.
CGGGCGTGTACTGGCAAACGTTGCGGGCGATGGATGCTGGTTACTCTTTATATGGCCAGACGTTTTACTCGCAGCCGCCAGTCTTCCTGCTTTCAATCTATCCAATATATACGCTTTTTGGGCAAACAGTCTGGTCGGCACGGCTAGGTATTGTGGTAATCGCGCTGCTGGGCCTGATGGGGGCGTTTCTGTTAGGAAGGACGCTGCGGAATACTCTTGCCGGGCTGTTGGGACTTGTACTCTTGATGCTGAGTCCACTCTACCTGGCGGCGGCACAGACACTCCAGGCGGAAGGGCCGCAGGTTGCGTTCTCAATGCTAGCGGTGGCCTTTGCGTACCTCTGGTGGGCCCGGCCTACGGGCTGGCAGGGTCTCTGCTATGCCGCGCTCTGTACACTCACGTTGGCGCTGAGTATCTTTAGTAAACTATTCGGGGTGGCGACCCTGGTTCCGATCGCTCTGCTCGCGCTCGCGCAATGCTGGCGTATTCTTCAACAGGCACGACAGATCCAACGTCAGCGAGTTCAATCTTTCGCCCCGGCCAGATCGCTCCTCCTGGGATGCACAGTTTTCCTCATCGCGACGCTCCTGATTCTCCTTCCCTTCGCCACCGCGTTGCCATCCTTCTGGTCAGAGGTGGTGACCTTTCATACTGCTGCGAAGAATATCAGTTCGACTATAGGAAACAGGCAACTGATACAGACCTTTTTGATCCATAATGTCATCACTTATACTGCGCTCTATGGGACGATCGTTGCGCTCTGGCGACGAGATTGGCGCGTCGTTCCTTTGTTGGCCTGGTTTCTTGCTCTGGTGTATCTGCTCTGGCAGCAGGCTCCACTCTTTGCTCATCACTTTGTAATTCTTGTGCCGGCGTTAGTAGGCCTCTCGATTATGGGCTTTGGACCGTTCAATAGGGGTTTCAGGGGGACTTCACGCGTAACTTACGCGACGACTCTTGTCTGCCTGCTTCTCGTTCTCTTTACGCTCTTTGTTGATGTACGAGGGGACCGCGCCCATTATTCAGCTATGCGAATACAGGGAAATGCGGGTAGCACGCAGGTCTCTCTGAAGGTGGCACATGATCTACAGGAGGTGACGCAGCCGGGACAGTTTGTGATTACGGATGCTCAGTTCATCGCTGGATTGGCGCAGCGGAATACACCTCCCGAACTAGTTGATACCTCTAATGTACGCATCAGTACGGGCTTCGTGACGACGCAGCAGGTGATACAGTTGGCATCACAGCCGCGCGTAGAAGCTGTACTATTTTATACAGGGCGCTTACAGCATTTACAAGGTCTGCACACCTGGGTCAGTCAGCACTTTCAACGCCTGCGTATTTATAGCTCCGGACAGGAACTGTGGGTCAAAAAGTGATACAATGTATAAAGTATCTACAACACGGCCCTTAGACCGGCCAGCACCCCAAAGCGCCCATACCATTCGGGTGGGGGGGTGTGCCGGCGCAAAGCGGACAAACAACGC
>CAXTXB010000567.1:1497-4067 GCA_964247965.1 uncultured Dictyobacter sp.
GGCAAGCTCCGCATAGCGACAATCCCTTGCGGTTGTCGTGGTATCCGGCCTCAATGCTCACTAACTACGACAACCGCAAGGGATTGTCGCTACGCGGAGCTTGCCGGTCCAGTCGTTGGATTTTACTAGAGAATCAGTTGTGAATAGAGAAAGAAAGGATAATGAACTATGCAAAAGAAGAAAACGTTTAGCACGATGGAGATCGTTCTGGTTGGAGTGTTGGTAGGATCGCTCTTGCTTTCGTTTTTTCAGACCAAGCGCGACGAAGACAAATAGCAAAGAGGAGCGATCCTAAAGATAGGCACCGCTCCTCTCTTTTATGCTTATCATACGGTAAAAAGAAAGTTTAGCCCTCGCGCATACCTTTTTTCAGCTCCTGCACAAAGCCAGCCGCCCCTTGAGCCCAGGTCATACGCTTCTGGCGCCGAACCTGTTCCCGCTGCTGCATGATAAAATTTATGATTACATCGCGCTTCATACTTTCCAGGCGCTGAATGTCATAAGCAGTGCGGCGCACAGGATCGCCAAGGATAGCATATGCCTCGTTCAAACGCTTGATGCGCATATCTTCGGTCTGCTTATTCAGATCGGGATGATACAAACGTGCCAGGCGACGATAAGCTTGCTTGATCTCGTCGTAGCTTGCCTCAGGGGCAACTTCAAGAACGACATAGTAATCTGGTAGAGCCATTTTAAACACCTGTACTTCCAAATCCGCCTCGCCCTTCTCCCACCTCGTCCACCTCACTCCAGGTAACACGCATAATCGGAACAAAGATGCCTTGAGCGATGCGCTCACCGCGAAAGACTGTCACAGCAGCATCACGGAAATTATACACAGAAAGCAATAATTCATCACCCACGCCCGAGTAGTCCTGGTCAATGACTCCCACCCCATTGGGTATCAGCAGTCCTTTGCGGCGCGCGGTACTGCTGCGCATAGTGAGCAGAAGCATATAGCCTGGCGGTGTCTGTATAATAAGATTACCAGGGATACGGCCAAGCGTACGTGGCGAGATTTCAGTATCTTCACGGCATAGCAGGTCGAAACCCACCGATCCCGCCGTTGCATAAGCTGGCAGCGGCAGTTCTGTATCGACGCGCTTAATTTTTACGTTTAAAGGTTGTACAACAGCATCCATATAGTGTATTCTAGAGAATACATGAGGCCACGTCAAGAGAATAACGGCGGAGTTTTGCTTGTGAGTGTGCGAATCAGGTTAATTGTTATAGCCAGTCTTCTTATCCTATCAGTTGGCGCGACCATCTTTGCAGCCAATGCAACGCTGGCCGCAATTCAAAATGTTCATCAGCATGAAATTTTGAAGACGCGGGGAGACCTGAGTTTGATCCGGCCCTGGATGACCATCCCGTATATTTCCCATGTCTATCGCGTCCCTGAAAAAGTGTTTTATCAACCTTTACGCGTCCAAGGTAGCAGTACAGTTATACGACATAGCACGCTGCAAATCATCGCTACTCATCAGAAACAGCCGGTAGATAAGGTCATTCACGTGGTACAGATTACTATTATCTCTTACCGTAAGTCCCATCCGTTACATTCGTCTTCTCCCTCCCATGTGGATCGAACAGGTAAGCCATCCCCTACTCCTACCACAAAGAGAGGGGAGAAATAGACACATTGGCTACACTTCTTCCGCTTTTAATAAGCTGGCTACAACTCTATGGATATCCCGCGCTATGGGTCTGTGTCTTTCTGGCCTCTATTGGAGCTCCTATGCCTATCGGCCTTGCACTCCTGGCTATGGGTGCGTTTGCCGCACTTGGAGACTTCAACATTTTCCTGCTCATAGCTGTTACGAGCACTGCATCGATCTGTGGCGATAGCTGTGGTTATCTGCTTGGTCGTAAGATAGGTCGCAGCCTTCTTACATGGTTAAGTAAGAAAAGGAGGATTCGCTTCATCTCACCACGAGTACTTGAACGGTCACAAGAGTATTTTCAGCGGCACGGTGCGTGGGCCGTCTTGCTGAGCCGCTGCGTTGTGCCTGCCTTTGGCGGGACCATAAACATACTGGCCGGTGCTTAAGGCTATGCTTATCGTCGCTTCCTTCTCTTTGATATGACTGGGGAGATTGTTGGAGCCGCGCTACCACTTACCTTAGGCTACATCTTTGGAGTAAGCTGGGAGGCCGTTGGCGCATTGCTCACAATGATCTCACTTCTCATAGGTGCTCTCCTCGTCGTCATCTATCTCGCTTCCCTGTTCATACGCATGTTACAGCGTATGCAAGCAACGAGGCAGAGTAGTAAGAAGGTTGCGCAAACGAAACCGGTAGAATTTCAATTAGAGGCTGAGTATAGTAAGCAAGAAGACGGATTTGAACCCCAGGTGTAAAGAGATAAAAATTCTGCCACCTTCCAGGGTGTTCAAACGTATAGATCTAAAGATGGATTACACCCAGGTTACAAATTCCTATAGAAACTATGCTAAATACAGCCCGTAGGGACTAGAATGAAAGGACGACTTGCGTTATAATTAGAAGAGGAATAATTTCTGATCCAGCGATGTTTTAATTAGTGATAATTAGAAGCATGGCACAGATTTC
>CAXTXB010000568.1:0-3729 GCA_964247965.1 uncultured Dictyobacter sp.
TGCAAAATACTCTGCCGCATCCGCTCCGCCCTCTTCAACCCCTTCTGAACATCCGACTCTAGCTGACTGATAATCGATAACTGCTCTTCGACGAGTGAAACAATCTGCTCTTGTTCTGCTAGAGAAGGTAGAGGGAGTATCATGCTATGCATCAATGTTAAGCTAATATTGTGTTGCCCTGCTGAAGATGCTGCATTTCGCTCGATAAAGGCTCTGCCCTGAGGGCTTGTAATGTAAAGATAAAACCAGTTTGGTAATATATTGGTATTAAATAAGCGAAACCGTAAGAGATATGACGCGAATGTGTACCAAGAACTCAACGGTTTTTGTACTAGTGCTGCTTTCCCTATAAGGTTTATACTGCCATTAGTCCTGCATACTAATATGTCGCCAGGCTGAAGTATATCGTCTTCGTTTAAATTTAGTGCCTGGATCGCATATTTTACATCAGATAAATCAATTTCTCCTTTCGCAATGTTAGGTATACGTAAAACTGGTATACTTTTTCCTTCATAATCGCATTTTGTCGAAGTTCCATACTCGCTACGTGCAACCAACTGTTCTATCATAGCCCAACACCATTCTTCTGGCAATTCAAATAACTCATTGGTATTGGGTATAGCTGGCTCTACATATTGTAGCTTCTTCGGGTCTTTGCCCTTTGCACGCTGCTCCTTCTCCCATTTTGCCCGGCGTTCTCCGAGAATGCGTTCGAGCAATTGTGAGGCAGGTTCTATAGTGGGATGGCTGGCTCGCCACTTTGCCGTTAGCTCGCCCTCGACGGCGGCCTTGAGGATTGAAGCGCGATAGTGCTTAAGCTTTTTTTGCGCTTGCTTGAGTGAGGCGATGCCGGCATCGAGCCGCGAGAATTGTTGTTCGATGGCTTCGACGATGCGATGCTGCTCGGCAAGGGGGGCAAGTGCTATGGATATCGAATACACACCATCTAATGAGAGATTAGCTATATTTACTGTTTGACTTGAGGATTGTCTCAGTTGCCTTTGAGTAGCTTCAGCGCGTAAATAATAAAATAGATATTTGGAGTCTACTGCTCTATCACTCCTAATGGCAGCTATAAAGCCTCCAAACGTACTCTTTATCTCAACCTCTTTAACGAACGAGACTTTCCCCACTAGTTCTTTGCTATTTGCCATTGATATCAAGATATCATTTTGGCGTACCAGTTTACTATCATTTTTCACATAGCTTTCTGGAACATAGATTAAATTTTGCCAGTTAACCAGCGTTTGAACATTTGTGGTACGCAAGCAGGCTATGTTTTCTGCCTTCATCTCATTGCTTTTAGCTAGTGCCGGAAATGTAATACCTCTTTCAATTAGACAAACTTCTTCCAAGCTACTTAGTACCCATCCTACTGGTAAATTATTCTCTTCGATCACGCTATGAGCCTCTCATTCATGTCTTTTATGATTGCTTGTAGTTCTTGTGGGCCGCCGAAGATGGTGAGTGCTTTGGTGCGGCCGTTGGTGCCGAAGGGGGCGACGTCAAAATCTTCTATGTCTATGTAGAGGCTGGCGGCGATGCGGTCGCGCATCTTTTTGAGCCAGTCGAGCTGTTCCGGGTTGAAGGGTTGCTGGCGCAGGCGTTCTTGTTCGAGGAGCCAGGTGTTGAAGCGGCGTTCGATGGCCTGGTCGTAGGGCTCCAGGGTGCTGTTGGGGTCGCTGTCGCGCTGGAGGGTGTGGCGGATGAGGGCGATGATGTCGGTGGTGAGCTTCTTGGTGCCGCGCCCACGTACTTTGGAGGCGTCTAGATTCTGGTAGGCTTGCCAGACGCGGTCGATCTCGCCGTCGGGCCATTTGATGGCGTCGGCCAGCTCTTGCACTTGTTTGTAGGTCAGGGGATGCTCGCGGCGCTGGCTGAAGGCGAGTTCGAAGGCGGTGATTTCGTCCTGGCGCTTGAGGATCTCGGCTCGGAAGCTTGAGATGGCTTGCAGGGATTGCGTGGCGTCGAAGTTGGCCTGCAGCAGGCGGTCTACGCTGTGGTCGTCGATTACTTGCTGGTCGCGGCGCTGGGCCTGGATGAGGACTCTGCGCAGCTCTGTGCTGGTGAAGGGCTGTGTGGCCTCTCGGGTGAGCTGCAGCGTGGCCTGCTCTACCGCCCGTATGTCGGGATAGGGCTCGCCGCTCAACTGTTGGGCCAGTGCGACCTGCCCGTCGTAGTCGGTCGCCTTGAGCAGATTTTCTGCCAGGGTCTGAACGTTGTGGCCGGTCTGCTGCTGAATCTGCAGAGCTTCGTCGGGCTTGAGGCGGCGCGCCAGGCGGCCCAGCCGGCTTGCCAGGGTGGTCAGGCTATCTTCGTCGTAGCCGCCACTGCTCGCCAGGGCCGCGACTTGCTCTAAGAGACGCTCGAATGAGAGCGAGGGCTTGCGCTCCAGGGGAGGATTCTCGCTCTGCCGCGTCTCCGTCACGCCCACGGCGTCCAGCAGGATAAAATGTGTCTTTGTGCGCGCATCCGGCGTCACTGTCTGAAACTCGTCGTCCTGAATCGTGCGGCAGCCACGGCCCTTCATCTGCTCGAAGAAATTGCGGCTCCTGATCTGGCGCATAAAGATCAATACTTCCAGCGGCCGAATATCCGTGCCCGTCGAGATCATATCCACCGTTACCGCGATGCGCGGATTAAAGCTATTGCGGAATCGGCGAATCAGATCTTCCGGCTTGACCCCCGAGACCCGGTACGTAATCTTGCTCACAAAGTCATTCCCCTTCTCGGGAAACACCTCGCGCACCATCTTCACAATGTCGTCGGCGTGGCTATCATCCTTGGCGAAGATCAGCGTCTTGGGCACCTCGTGGCGGCCGGGAAAGAGTCGGGTGAACAGAGCAGCCTTGTACTCGCCCAGCACCGTCCGAATCTGGTCCAACGCCACCACATCGCGATCCAACTGCGAGCCCGTGTACTCAAGCGTATCCGACAGCGTCTCGTAACCTTTTTCACGCGTCAGCTTATTGCGCGTCTTCACTATACTCGTACGCTCAATGCGACTCCCCTGCTCCGTAATCTGTGTGCGCACCCGGTACGTCTCGTAATCCACGTTCACGCCATCCGCAACCGACTGCGCCAGCGTATACTCCTGAATCAGATTGCGCCTGAAAAAGGCGAAAGAGCGGACGTCCGGTGTTGCCGTCAGGCCGACCAGAAACGCATCAAAATATTCCAGCACCGGTCGCCACTCCTGATAAATGCTGCGGTGACATTCATCGATGAATATCAATTCAAAGAACTCGATTGGTAGAGTTGAACTATACGTCACGGTTTTTGCCGGCTTCGTCTGATCCGTGCTCAGATCCTCCATCTCGAAGAGCGACTGATCGTCTGGCAGTACCTCTTCCGGCTGGCGTGTAAGAATAGAGTAGAGGCGCTGGATCGTCGTAATATACACATCCGCGTGCGGGTCCAGATTGCTGCTCGTCACATGCTGGACCCTATAGATTTCGGTGAACTTGCGCCCATCGTCCGGGGTTACATAGCGCTGAAACTCGTTGAACGTCTGCAGGGCCAGGTTGTTGCGATCAACCAGGAAAAGAATCCGTTTCGCATTGCCGAACTTGATCAAACGATAGATCGCGCTCACCGCCGTGTACGTTTTGCCGCTACCGGTCGCCATCTGTATTAATGCGCGAAGGTTATCATCGCGCAGCGAATGCTCAAGCCGCAGGATCGCATCATACTGACAATCGCGCAGTAAGACACGCAGCAGTGGCGGCA
>CAXTXB010000568.1:3739-4065 GCA_964247965.1 uncultured Dictyobacter sp.
ACCCTGCCGTTCAGCATCGTCACCAGCTTGGTGTAATCCTGCGGCGCGGCCGAAAGCGGAGCGAGCCAGAGCCAGTTCACAAACGTCTCAGGCCGGTGAAAAAACTGCACCTCGCGACTCTTCGCGGCGGGTTCGAGGCCGTTTTTAAATTGAATCTCGTTATTGGTCGCCTCGTAGCTAAACGGCAAGGGCGTACGCAGGAAGCGCGGCCCACCGGTAGGGGCAACGGGCTGACCGGCCTGGTAGAGCGCGCTCTGTTCGCCCACACTCGTCAGCGTCGTCCCCTCGCGCTTCGCCTCCAAAACTCCCACCGCCTCCCCATGCAC
>CAXTXB010000569.1:0-2485 GCA_964247965.1 uncultured Dictyobacter sp.
CACCCAGGCCGTAGCGTTTTACAAGATTACGCAATTCAATAATCGCTGTCATGCTACATCCCTTCACCAAGACTCTGCACCTCTGCCGTTTGCAGCAAGTGCCCAATAATTTGCTGCAACTCCTCTTGATCGTGCGGATCAAGCGTATCGAGAAGTTGGGTAAGAGCTCCGCGCTTGCGCTGCCGCCACGCGTCGATCAGGTCGCGTCCCTGCTCAGTCAGGGCAACATGGACGATGCGCTCGTCGTCGCTCTGGCGTTCGCGCGTGATCAGACTAGCCTTCTCCAGGCGCTTACACGCCGTCGTGGCCGAGCCCGTCGTAATACTCAGCGCGTTCGCCAACTCGCCCATACTCAGCGGACCCACCCGTCTCAGATGGCGCGGCAGCCAGTACTGCTCCGGCGTCATCTCGGGATGCCGTCCTGGGCGCAACATATGAGTGAACGTCAGAAGTTCTTCCGCTAGCCGCTCCGTTGTCATACTCTCAACTCTTTCTACACTCAAATGTTTTGATCTTCAAAGTAACTATAACTAGTGGAATGAGGAATAGCAAGGAATCGAAGGAAGAATAACGCTAGTCATGCATTTAACTGTCTATTTTCCCCTATCGATAAGCTCCAGTTTGCCAGTATTTATATCGATCACCAGGCCATGAACCGGAATTCTCGGTAGATAAGAACTTGTGCGAATAACCTCGACAACCTCGCGAACATTCACGTGCATTTTGCGGAAGGCACCCAGCCAACGCATCAGTCCCTCAACATCACCAAGACGCTCTTGCCAGATTAAGCGATCCATATCGACCTTCAATGCCTGCATAGAAGCCATGAGGGTTCTAGAATCTGGACGTAAGAGACCGCAATCGGTATGACTAATAACCGCGACTTCACGCACACCTAAGAAGTAGATACCTGTGGCAAGAGAACGAATGAGATCGTTGGAGGCTCCCGATCGCTCAGGTTCAGATATCGTTGCACCAGCTGTGCGGATTTCAAGGACATCCCCACGTTCTAAACCGAGTACTTGCTCAAACATCTGAACAAGTCGGCAATCTATGCAGGTAACCAGGGCTATGTGTTTGCGGGGAATAGAATCCACAGGCGGCAAAGATTTCCAGTGAACGAAGCGTGCATTAGCGGATAAAATCTCGTCGATAACCATAGGAATGAACTTTCCTTTCTCACCGTAATAGACAGCTTGTAAAATCTTCCCTAGTCTAACATTATGGAACATATACAGCAAATAGAACTTATTGGAGAGTATCATCCAGCGCTATGATTACTCCTTGACAAAAAGGTAACGGCGTGTCATGCTATATGTACACGTGTACATATTTATATGGAGGTAGCATGAATGGTCACCAGTGAGCAGGTAGCTCGTCTGGCGGGGGTATCGCGGGCGACGGTATCGAGGGCGCTCAATGGCTCTTCCAAGGTAAGCGAGAAGGCAAGGGGCAGGGTGCAGGAGGCGATCGCGTCGCTGGGATATGAGCCCGATGTGGTGGCGCAGAGCCTGGTACGGCAGCGCTCGCGAACGATCGCGCTATGCTTGTTCTACGGAGAGAAGGGGATCGCGCTGGCTCCATTGGCCCAGACGCGGCGCTATTTTTACCTGGACATGCTCAATGACGTCGAGCAAGCCATTTCCGCCGAGAACTATGACCTTTTACTCCCTTCCTCTCCGTCCTCACAGAAGAACTATGTACGCAGTCTGCAGATGCGGCGAGTGGCTGGTGTACTGGCTATCTCGTTGAGTCCAAACGATTCACGTATAGAAGAATTAATAGCATCGGATCTCCCAACCGTCTTTGTGGACAGCATTGCGCAGGGCAAGCGTGCGACCTATGTTACATCCGATAATAGCGATGGTTCGCATCAGGCGACCGAGCATCTCTTGAAGTTAGGGCATAAGCGTATCGCGGTAATCGCGGGCAGCATTGTGAGTCCGATTGGAATGGAGCGCTTGTTAGGATGTCAACGAACGCTGGCACAGGCGGGCCTGGCGCTTGATCCCAACCTGGTTGTGCAAGCGGGGTGGAATACAAATGAAGCCTATCAGGCAACCGCAGACCTGCTTGCCCAGCGTCGCGACTTTACAGCGATCCTGGCTGGAAGCGATTTGATGGCCATCGGTATCTTACGTGCCTTGCATGAGCAAGGAATAAGGGTACCTGAAGATGTCTCTGTAATTGGTTTTGATGATGTCAATCTCAGTCGCTATACCGAGCCTCCGCTTACCACAGTGCGGCAGGATCGGGAAAAGATGAGTTATAGTGCTGTGCAGCTCTTGATTAATATGATCGAAGAGAATGCAGCGGCCTCGCCAGTTATTGTGCCTACAAAGTTAATTGTACGCGCGTCCACCGGAGTAACGCGTCTGTAGTGGGCATGTTGAGATTGGTGTAGTGTAGAGAGGAGCCGTACAAGGAGTATGAATTCAGGAAGCCGCGTAGCGGCCAAACCCTGGGGGGGTTGTGGTGTGGGGCC
>CAXTXB010000569.1:2495-4046 GCA_964247965.1 uncultured Dictyobacter sp.
CCCTTGCGGTTGTCGTAGTAGCTGACCTCTAACACAGAGGGAGCACTCCGGTCCGCTTGGTCGCGGCGCGACCGCAAGGGATGGTCGCTACGTGGCTTCGCCGCCGGTTTAACATTCATTTTTCAAAGTTAGCAAGTTGTGTTGTGAGATTGAGTAACTACAGTGAAGTACGGAGGATTTTGAGCAATGACGAAGATTACGTTTATGGGTGCAGGAAGTACAGTTTTTGCACGACAGTTGATGACTGATGTGCTGTCTGTCGAAGGTTTGGATGAGGGGACGTTCGCCCTGGTGGATATCGATGCCGACAGGCTGAAGTTGGCACACGAAATTGCTGAGCAGTTGGTGAAGCACAGCGGGAAGAAGTGGAATGTGCAGTCTTCTACTGAGCGGAAGGATGTGCTGGCCGGAAGCGACTTTATCATCAACACGATCGAGGTCGCGGGCATGGCGAATGTGCGGCACGACTTTGATATTCCGATGAAGTATGGAGTGAATCAGTGCATAGGTGATACGATCGGACCAGGAGGAATCTTTAAGGCCCTGCGCACCGGCCCTGCGTGGCTAGCTATTTTGCACGATGCAGAGCAGTTGTGTCCGAACGCCTGGGTGCTCAACTACACCAATCCCATGTCTATTTTGACCATGGTCGCGCTAACTGCCACAAGCATGCAAACGGTCGGCTTGTGCCACAGCGTCCAGGGCTCTTCAAAGCAACTGGCGGGTTATCTGGATGTTCCATATGAAGAGTTGGAGTGGCGCTGCGCCGGCATCAATCACAATGCCTGGTTCACCGTCCTGCGTCACAAAGGCGAAGATATGTATCCCCGCCTGCGCGAGCTTGTCACCACAAACGCCGAGCTGTACGAGAAAGATCCCGTGCGCTTCGAAATGATGCTGCACTTCGGCGCATTTGTCACCGAGAGCAGCGGACACTTCTCGGAGTACGTTCCCTACTTCCGTAAACGCCCCTCGCTTATCCAGGAGTACTGCCGCGCAGGCTACCTGGGCGAGACCGGCTTCTACGCCAATAACTGGCCCACCTGGCGCGCCAACAACGAAAAAGCTATCCAGGAGATGCTGGATGGCACACGGGAGACGCCATTCAAGCGCAGCCACGAATACGGCTCGTTCATCATTGAAAGCATCACGAAACACCAGCCAACCGTCATCTATGGCAACGTCCGCAACGACGGCCTCATCGACAACCTGCCCGATGGCTGCGTCGAGGTCGCTTGCCTGGTCGATCGCAACGGAGTTCAGCCTATCCACTTCGGAGCCCTGCCCGAACAACTGGCCGCGCTCAACCGTGCCCACATGAGCGTCCACAGCCTCATGCGTACCGCCATCGTAGAGCACAACAAAGAGGCCGCCCGCTACGCCCTGATGCTCGATCCCCTGACCGCAGCAGTCTGCTCGCCAGCCGAGATCAGCGCCCTCTTTGACGAAATGTGGGAGATCGAGCGGCCTTACTTGCAGGCATTCGAATAGAGAGTCAAGAGTAGGAGTTATCCCGAACTTTAGAGAAATGATGAAAATCGTGTTTTACAT
>CAXTXB010000570.1:0-4025 GCA_964247965.1 uncultured Dictyobacter sp.
CGGTTATCTCTTCATCTAACGACGTGTAGTTAAGATTCGTTGTATTCGTCACGAAGACGCCCCCTCTTTATATATCTGAAGAATATAGAAGAATACATTCGAATGATATAGAAGAAAATTACAGATGTCAATATTCATTTTCTTTCTGGTTAATGATGAATTTTGAGGAAAAAAGAAAAGGTTATAGCAGATATCTTTGCCCTATTACGCTGAAAATGAAAAAAAGATGAAATAGAAAGTTGCTATCTCCAGCATCTTTCAGCATCTTTTCTTTCAAAATTTTCATTCTTTCCCAGGTTTTTACTTACTATGAATTTTTCATTAATACATGCATTAGTATCTATCTAATATACAAGATGTTACTTCGTAGTTATCCTAACGTTATAGAGAATAGTGATATATTTTGAATGCAAGGTATGTATATATATTCCCGTTTCTAACGTGAAAGCGCCAGAAAACTGTCTATACATTACCTTGGGATGAATATACTCACGCTAGTAAATTAAATGTTTGAATTAAAGAAAGGTTCAAAAAATGTTTGAATTAAACGATCAGGAACTTGAACTTGTGGCTGGTGGTTTCCATATTGGAACTGGCTCGGGCACCAATGGTGGTGGTAGCGCGGACAGTGGCACGGTAACGTCCCTGTCTCTCTCCACCTCAAAGGCTACACCTACCCAGGTGACCTCTTCGGCCGGAACACTCAGCACTGGTAAGGGTACCAACGTTGTTGTAATCAGCAGCGCTGGTGCTGGCGCTGGAGCAGACGATAAGTAGTATCTTTCTCACAGGGAAGATGCTCTTTCTCTAAATAAAGGTAGGCTAGTAGTTAGCTTCATATAAGTTACTACTAGCCTATCCCCTGGCATACTACCTCCAATGATATTGTAGGCAGGTGATAGTAGGGTATCGACTATAAGAAAGGCTTAAAAAATGTTTGAATTAAATGATCAGGAACTTGAGTTGGTGGCTGGTGGTTTCCATATTGGAACTGGCTCGGGTTCAAGTGGCGGTGCCAGTTCAAAGTCAGGTACGGTTTCGTCCTTCTCTTATGCTACTTCGACATCGGGTCCGAATGAGGTTAACTCTTCTGCGGGGAATACAAGTTCGGGCACGGGCACTTCAGTTGTTGTGATTAGCACCAGCGGCTCTGGCGCATCAGCAGACAATAAGTAGCCTCTCCCTTGAGAAGGGGTTCGTCCTTTAGTTGGAAGGAAGGCTAGCAGTGGACTTTCTCAAAGTGACTACTAGTCTTCCCCTTGTACTGGCTACCTTTTCACTAAAAGTAGAGGTTGTAAGGGGAACATGATGACTGCTGAGGCGCCAAAGCGCTCTATCTTTCGCGATCAAGCTGTGCAAAAATATAGACAGGTTCAGGAAAAGAGCGTACTTCCACGCATTGTGGCTCCGCCTGTTTTCTTATTCTTCTGGATACTTTTGGTTATTTTGACGGCGGGCGGTATCGTTGCCTGGATGGGACAAGTGCCGCTGTACATAACAGGATCAGGAGTGATCCTTGATAGGGATGTTGTTCCTGGTCAGGGCAGCGATGAGGCGGTTGCAGTCGTTCCTTTTGATGCAAATGACGTTTCACATATACATAGAGGACTTTCTTCTGAAGTTCAAATCGGTTCAATAGGGCGTGAGTTTACTCGCCCAGTTGATACTGTGAGTTCTGCACTGCTTAGTCCTAGCGAGATACATCAACGGTATGGTCTTGAGATGGCAGATCCTGCTCGGATCATTTCTATCAGGCTGGGCGGCGCTATCTCCAAACACATCTATGCTGGCAGCCCGGTTCATGTTCAAATCCAGGTAGGGTCTCGACGCTTGCTTTCCCTTTTCCCGGTGCTGGGTAGCTTGTGGAGAGGGGTATAAGATGGATGTAGATAAAGTACCCACAAGCATTCTACCTCCGTTACCACCAGAAGAAGACAAACATGCCAATCTATCAGACGTGGAGACGGTACGGTTATCGAGAAAATCTCATCTTCCAACGATGACGTTCGGAGAGCGCCAGCGTTCTGCAATGATCAGACGGACGCTACCGCTGGTTGATGTACAATCGGTGCAAGAGCAAATACCGCTATCTTCAAGTGTAAGCCAACTGATCGAGCATCGAGAACAGGTAGCGAACTTAGAAACACGACAGATACAAGCTTTTGCGACGACTGAATCTCAGCAAGAAAATGGAAATATAGCGGCTAAGCCTGCGAGAGAATTTCAAAAGGGCAAATCGTTCAAAGAAAGATCTTTTAGCCAGAAGAGGCGCGTTCCAGTGCTGCAGCAGATCAGCATCGTAGAATGTGGCGCTGCCTGCCTGGCAATGCTACTAAGTTATTACGGCCGCCAAACCACGATCTCCGAGATCCGCGAACACTGTGGTGTCGGTCGCGACGGCCTGACCGCCCTGAGCATGGTGAAGGCTGCCCGTACTTATGGGATGCGGGTGCGCGCACTTTCCTTGCAAGACAACGATTTTCGCTACGTCCCCTTACCCGCGATCGTCCACTGGGAGTTCAATCACTTCGTGGTCGTCGAACGCTGGGCTCCCAGGCAGGTTGAGATCGTTGATCCCGCCTTCGGCCGCCGCCGCCTGGCTACCGCTGCCTTCGACGAGAGCTTTACAGGCGTAGTGATCACGATGGAGCCGGGTCCCCAATTTGCTCGTGGCACTCATCCCTCTCAACTCACACTAAGAACCTACGCCCGCGATTATGTCAAACAGGCCCCTGGTGCGCTCGTTCAGGTCCTGGGAGCTTCTTTGCTACTCCAGTTGCTCGGCCTGGTCTTCCCTCTGCTCTCGGCTGTGGCTATCGATCAGTTGATCCCTGGGAAGCTGGTGAACGCCCTCCAGCTCTTCGGGATTGGTATGATCATGCTTGTGTTCGCCCAACTCGTTACGCGCTTGCTACGTGCCTTTATCCTACTCTATGTGCAATCCCGCGTCGATATTACGCTGATGTTCAACTTCCTGGAACATTTATTTAGCCTGCCTCAGCGCTTCTTCTTGCAGCGCTCCACCGGCGATATCCTTGCCCGTGTGGGCAGCAATAGTGTGATCCGTGATACGATCAGCAATCAGCTCTTTTCCACGGTGCTTGATGGCAGCTTTGTGCTCCTATACTTCTTCCTCTTGCTGTCCCAGTCTCCTCTGTTTGCTATGGTCGTAGTCGCGATTGGTGCCATTCAAGCCGTTTTGCTGCTGAGCACTGGCAAGCCGCTTAAAGAACTGAATCAGCGTGAACTGGCCGCAATTGGCAAGTCGCAGGGATATATTACTGAGGTGCTGGCAGGTATTAAGACGCTCAAGTCGGCGGGGGCAGAGTATCGAGCCCTGGAACGCTGGTCCAACCTGTTCTTCGAACAGATGAATATCTCGGTGCGCCGTGTCTATATCACTTCTCTCATTGATACAGTGATGTCGGCGCTTAATATAGCTGCACCGCTGACGCTGCTATGGTTAGGTACTCTGCAGGTGATTCATGGCTCAATGCAGATCGGGACGATGATTGCCCTCAATGCCCTGGGTAGCTCCATCCTGGGGCCTCTCTCTTCCTTAATTGTCAGCGGCCGGCAGATCCAATTGGTCCAGTCGCACATGGAGCGGCTAGCAGACGTAGTTGAGGCAGAACCTGAACAAGACCTTCAGAAGACGGTTCCTCCCCCCCGGTTAAGTGGACACATCACGCTGCGTAATGTGTCGTTCCAGTACGATCCGCAATCTCCTATAGTTCTACATAATATAGATGTGGAGATTCAGCCGGGGCAGAAGGTGGCTATCGTGGGGCGCACAGGTTCAGGCAAAAGTACCTTCGGCAACTTGTTGTTGGGTCTCTCAACGCCAACAAAAGGGGAGATCCGCTATGATGACATCCCCTTGCAGACGCTCAATTATCAGGCGGTGCGCTCTCAGTTTGGAGTGGTGATGCAGGAGGCGGATCTCTTCAGCGGCTCAGTCCGTGAGAACATTACACTCAATGATCCGAGCCTGGGGATGGAGCAGGTGATCAAAGCAGCGCAGA
>CAXTXB010000571.1:0-4012 GCA_964247965.1 uncultured Dictyobacter sp.
ATTTTAGAGTAAGCTTGATACAAGATGAAAACTTTGTAATGTACAACAGGTATAGCCTCTTTTGCATTATTAACTTTTATTCATCATACAAGTTCTTCAATTCATTACATAGTCATCTGT
This sequence comes from uncultured Dictyobacter sp., assembly GCA_964247965.1. Classification (GTDB taxonomy): domain Bacteria; phylum Chloroflexota; class Ktedonobacteria; order Ktedonobacterales; family Ktedonobacteraceae; genus Dictyobacter. The sequence continues at coordinate 121 of CAXTXB010000571.1, forward strand.
GTATGTTATAGTATCCAGGTAGACAGGAAGGGGACGAGTACCTGGGCTGGCAGGGTAAGAGAGGAGCGACTAATGACTTTCGAATGTGCGAGGGGAAGTAGTAGGGAAAGATGAGAGGGGAGCATCATTATAGCAGGAAAGGTGGTTTCTCGTCTGGTTGTTACTGTTCAGTGTATCTAAGAGGAGTTGGAGGCCAGGTGGTAAGGGGAAGTAGTAAGGAAGTTTCTTGAGTGTATGTGCAGGGGGTGCGCAGAGGGAGAGAGCGGGGTAACGTTGAGAGGGGTGAAGGAAAGTAGGGTACGTTCCTACAGGCCTGGATCATTGAGCTCTCCCTTCCACACATACGCGACAAGGGCAGAAGACGTAGAGGTAGATATTGGGCGGTTCAAAAAGGGTGAAGGGAGAAGTCGAAGAGGAAGTGAGAGGGAGTAAGGTAGCGAGCGAGGCAGGGCAGGCGCAATGTCTGCCCCTACGTCTTTTTGGGCAAGAAAGAATGGTCATAGATTCGTAACATTTTCGCCATATACTCTCTACAAGAGTGTTGTATAGTGATGATACCGGCGAGAAAGCGCGGGTAAACCGATCTATATTCCGATTGGCGAGGTACTTAATGATCCCGGCTCTGCTCCGTCTAGCACAAAGAAGACAGACGTATATAAATATTCTCTACCTCCTACTCTCGCTACCACTGGGCGCGGTCTACTTCGCTATAGTTATAGCGGGAATTGCCTTAAGTGCTGCGAGTCTACTGGTAGCAATTATTCCGCTTATGATCCTTTTCATGGTCGGATGCTGGAAGCTAGCAGCATTTGAACGCAACATGGCCATAGCCTGGCTGCATGTTGATATTCCCCCTATGGCAGCGCCCCTGCCGCCTAAAACGAACTGGTACCAGCGCTTCATCATCCATATACGCAGAGCAGTAACGTGGAAGAGCATAGCGTATCTCTTCTTCAAACTTCCCTTTGGGATAGTGGCCTTTTATATCACCTGCATGGTTATCCTGCTCATAGCCGGCCTGAGCCTCATCTCATTGAGCATCGGACTCATTAGCGCACCTTTTGTCCTTCTTTACGCAGCTTTAGCCTCCAGGAAGATAAGCTGGAAGGGAGTCAAACATTATCTCCTGATCATGCTGACAGCAGGAGGCATAACGCTATCGCCTCTCTCTGTAGTCAATGGAGTAGCCATGCTATGGGGCATGTTCGCGCAGATTATGCTGGGTATGAATATCAACGCATTACGCCTGGCCCAGGCCACAGCTATAGCAGAACAAGAACGAGGCAAGGCCGAACGGGCAGAACAGAGCCGGCGCGAACTCATCATGAACGTCTCGCATGATCTGAAGACGCCCGTCGCAAGTATTCGCGGCCATATTGAAGCGCTGCTACTCGCCAGTGAAGAGAATGAACAGCGCCTGCTCACACCAGAAATATTGCAGAACTATCTGCGCATCGTGCATCGCGAGTCCATGCGCCTGGGAACTCTCGTCGATGATCTGCTTTCACTGGCGCGCAACGATAGTGATGAACTCAGCCTCAACTTAACAGCAGTCGAGGCGGGCGAGGTTGTCGAAGAGGTCTATCAAACACTTATGCCCTTAGCCAGGCGCGAACGTCAGATTAGCATGCTGCGCGAAGTTATGCCCGGACTTCCATGTGTCCAGGCGGACCGGCAGCGGCTTGTACAGGTACTGCTTAACCTTGTACGTAACGCAATTACATACACACCCGATGGGGGCATCGTTGTCATAGCCCTACAACATACCGACACGCATTACGTAGAACTAAGTGTGTCAGATACAGGTATTGGCATCCCACAAGAGGATCAAGAACGCATATTTGAGCGCTTCTATCGCACCGACAGCTCGCGCTCACGCACATCGGGTGGATTCGGCCTGGGCCTGGCAATCGTTCGTGATTTTGTGCTCGCCATGGGCGGCTCAGTCTCGGTAGAGAGCGTAGTAGGAGAAGGAAGTTGCTTCAAGGTTTTGCTACATAGCGTAGAGCAGGTATAACTAAAAAAGCTATAGATTAGGAACGCAAACTCGTGTACACTCTATAATACAATGATTAGGAACAGATAAAAATAAAAGTGTAAAAGAGATGAAGAGAAGAGTAATGGCTAACATCCTTGTTGTTGACGATGAAGTGGATATAAATAATCTGATTCGCAGTGAGTTGGAGGCGGAGGGGCACAACGTATTTCAGGCTTTTGATGGAGAGGCCGCGCTACTAGCGGTTGAGGAACATCAGCTCCACCTGGTTATATTAGACTGGATGTTACCAAAGCTGGACGGACTTACCGTTTGCCGACACATCCGTGAGGGTCACCTGGTCCCGATTATCATGCTGACTGCACGCACACAGGAGGTAGATCGTGTCCTGGGCCTGGAGGTAGGTGCAGATGATTATATAAGCAAGCCATTTAGCATTCGGGAGGTAACAGCCCGCGTACGCGCCATGCTGCGGCGTGTCGAGCTAGATCGAGGGCTAACAGGTACACAGGGTACACTGCCGCAATTAGCTCGGACAACGAACGAAGAAAGCCTAACAACAAGATTGCATCCAACGGACAAGCCTGGAGAGGCACTGATGGGGCCATCTCCAATTGTGCGCGGTCCGCTGAAGATCAATAGGGCCGAACGTACTGTATCTCTGGAGGGCGTAGAGGTCGATCTCACGCCAAAAGAGTACGACCTGATTGTCATGCTGGCCACTAATCCCGGCCGCGCATTCAGCCGCGAGTTTCTCCTGCAGCAGCTATGGGGCTATGACTACGACGGTTTCGATCGCACAGTAGATACGCATATTACACGCCTGCGCAAGAAGCTAGGGTCGCTGGGGGAGAAGATTGTGACGGTATGGGGAGTGGGCTATCGCTTTGTTGTTTGATATGAATCATATCAAACAACAAAGCGAGGAAAGACTTATACTAATTGTGTAAAAACCACCAGGCGCTGCTGAAATTGATTCTGTGAATAGTCCCAACTGCCGGCACAAGTAATCAAGTTTAGATACACTCCATCTTTCCTGGCGAAGATCTGATCTAATGGAGCCTGGTTGATAGAATAGTTTTGAAGCTTAAAGACGCGAAACTGTGCTTTTCGTCCAGCCCCATCCTGCACCGTCACCATATCGCCGACGCTAAGGGCATTTAGTTTCCAGAAGACCGCGGGGGCTCCAGTATTTGTATCAAGATGGCCATCAATGACCGCGCTGCCCATCGCACCCGGAATAGTACCATTGCGATACCAACCCACATCACTCCATTGACTCTTTGTCGGTACCTCCATACGTCCTAAAGAGTCCAGGCCCACCATCTCAATAGGGGCGTCGACACCTATTTTAGGGATAAGCAGGTGCACAGCAGCATCCGTATGTATAGCAACCGCAGATGTCGGCATCGGTGCCGGTTTTGATCCCGGTCTCGGTGTCGGTGTTAGTACGCTACTATGGCCAGAATTAGAATGAGGTGTAACAGTCGCCGTTGCCTGGCCAGAGGCCATTGGAGTTCCACTTACAGTTTCAATCTGATGAACAGCAGATCCTTGATGCGAGACAAAACGCATCCACGCCAACCTACCCACGCCAGCACCCAACAACAAAACGACGAAAGCACCGATGTATAGATATCGTAAATAATGCTGCCTTAAATGCATCGAGTATTCCTTTCCATGTGTAAGAGAAGAGATTGAAGCCTATCATTTGTTTTGGTCACGTTTAAATTAAGTATATGCTCACTACTTAATAAAAGCATTTCTGAATGTAGATATTTTGATAGATTTATATCCCAGAGAAGAAATACCATCATTGAGACAAGATAAAAGCTTTTCCCTGTTTCTTATGGGTCATCCCAAACGTTTGAAAAATGAGGGACATTGTGTTTTCCC
>CAXTXB010000572.1:0-4008 GCA_964247965.1 uncultured Dictyobacter sp.
CCTTTTACGCTTTGCGTAAAAGGTGTATAAGGTAAAAATATACCATAAATAAAAAAAATCCTAAAGAGCGGCGAAGCCGCGATAAGTCGTAGGGCGAGAAGTTGAACATCATGGTAATCAAATACGTTTTTAGCACTAAAATCAAGGGCGTGGTGCGCCAATAGGATTGGGCATAGGTATACCGCCTTGATCTACGATCCTGGTACTGATAGGCCGCATCAATGAGATAAGACGCTCGGATTGCCCGGTGCCAAGGTGTTGCCAGGGTGGCAGGGCAAGTTGGTCGGTGCGATCCTCGACTCCCTGGTAGAGCGTGCTGCCGGCCGTAGTGAATTTTCCATCCTCGTCCAGCAGGCCTCTTTGCTGCATGCGTTGATGGGCGGCCTCCCACTCTTCGTCGCTCCAGCCTCGATTGGACTGGATATCTTTCCGGGATATATTGCCGTTGGCGACCTGGACGAGATGAGCCTCGCAGCCATCGATTCCAGCGGCGAGCAAGGCAGTCACATGACCATCCCCACGGAACTCGCGCAGCAGAGTCGTCGCATGCCAGAGGACCAGGTGTGGCTCCGTCGGCCAGGGCAGATCGGCATAGGCTGCGAAGAGCGCACGACCCTCTACAGGGCAACTTGTAGCCGCCTGGCGAGCTAGTTCAGCCGCTTCGACCAGTTCGACAGATGTAATCAGCTCACCTAACAAACGGCACAGGGTTGTATCAGCCTCTTGTAAGCGCAGCTGCAGCATATGCTGCGGATTAGTGAAACTCCAGGCATCAGGCAGGGCACGCTTCACCATGCGTGGATGAAAATTATAAAATAGCGCGGTAATCACAGAGGTTGGAACGACGCCAAGGGGAGCGGAGCGGGCAGCGAAATAGCCCATCCAGTAGCCCTTGAGGCCAGCGTCCTTAAAGGCTGCCCGCGCCTCGGGCGAAAAATAGATCATCGCGTGATAGGGCTCCAGCGTCCGCCAGGCCGTGCGGGCAAGGGAAAGATCTGGCGTCTGATCTGTGGAAGAAATCATGAATAGCTTACCTTCCTTCAACTGCTTCGTTGACAATCCAGCGGGAACGTGCCCGTACAAGCACAGCATCGCCGCGCTTGATCTGCTGCAGTCGCGTGAACTCCCGGCCGACTTCGACTTCGGGAAGAGGATCAAGCCAGGTGGAGACCTCAAGCTGCTCGCCGAAGTGCGCGCTTTCAACGTACTCAACATCATACTCAAGAGCCTGCATCGTCACCACATCGGGCAACAGACCAGCCTTCGTATAAGCATCCCAGGCCGCGTTATCCAGCGCGACGACATAGGCGGCGTTGTTCATATGCTGCATCGGATCGGTATCCGAGAAACGAACTGTATAGCTAGAACGCTCAGGGCTCCTCTCGGGAAAAGCAGGCCATGGAGCCTCAGGCTGCGGCGGAACAGGTCCATCGGGCAGCCAGATCTGGGCAGTCTGCTCAGGCATACGAGCAGGCCGCCCACGGACATCCAAATATACCCACAATGTGCGAGCTGTAATAACCGGTTCATCATACTCTGCATCGACGACACGGGCGGTATAACCGCGCTGGGCGGTGATGCGCGTGATACCTATAACAGAAGTTTCAAGTTCGAGTTGAGCGTGGACTGGAACTGGATCGGAGAAGTTTATTACCGTCCGCCGGGCGACCCAGTAGCCCTCGCCCCCAAGCCGCACGTCCTCAGCATCCAGAGCCACAAGATCTTGCAGATAGCGCAAAAAAGTTGCAGGTGTAAGAAATCCATAACAATCGCCATCGTCATAGCGAACAGTATAAGCCTGACGAAACCGTCGTTTCATGTATGTCCTCTAAAAAATCTTTCTGGGCGCTAGCAAGCGAGATATATTTAAAAGAGCCTTCTCAATATCAATTCCTGGTTAACTACTGTAGACATTATATCATCTATGTGTTCCAGCTTTCACAAAAGCGCTACCATTTATCGCATATCAATGCAATGTTAATACTTTCAAGACTTCATTATTCACCACCGCTTTACATCACAGCTCACTGTCACATTTTCTTTGCAGCGGTGTTATTATCTATGATCAATTTTTCAGGAAAAGAGAGGAACCTGCAAGAGCGAACTAGTACTCTTCTCCTAAAAAGATACCCAAAGCCTTTTACTTTTTCTACCAGAGTGGTTGGAAGAAAACACACTATAATAGAGGAATAAGTATGCCGCTAGAACCAAAAGAAGTAGATGACCCTCAGACCAATCAGAGCCAGACTATTCTTTATGAGCGCTATAGCAAGGTTATTTTCGGCTACTTGCGCTTGCATATGCATTCACCAGAAGATGCGGAAGACCTGCTCTTAGATGTCTTTTTGGCCGCCCTGGAGCACGATAACCTTGCCTCGTTCTCTCCTGGAGAGCAACTAGCCTGGCTCAAGCGAGTAGCACATAATAAGCTCGTCAATGTCTACCGTCAGGCAAGCAGATCTCCACATACAGCACTAAACGCTATTGAAGAACCCATCCTTGAAGAAGAGGGTCCTGAATATCTGGCACTTCAGCAGGAACAACGGAGACAAGTACAGGCTTCTGTAAAAACACTTCCAATGCTTCAGCAACACATTTTACAGTTGCGTTATGGAGATGGACTGCGCTGTTCTGAAATTGCCTTGCTGCTTAACAAACGCGAGGAGGCTGTACGCAAAATTCTCTCACGCACAATTCTTCACTTACGTCAAATTCATCAGCAAATTGAAGGAGAGAGCATATGCTAGATCATGATGACTTACTTCCCGAAGAACAAGCCTATCCTGGTATCGTCCAGAAACTACAGATGACCTACCAGATAGCGTCTGAAGAAACGCAGGCACTGGCTCGTGTTCACGAGCGTCTCGCCCAGAGTTCTCATTCCCTTCCTCTACTTAAACCTACTGAGATGGAAAATCCGCCGTTCATCACCACGGCTTCTCCTGCTTCCAGACTTACCAGGCGCAGACAAAGCTGGCTTTCTCATCTCAACGTCCTCGCTGCGGTGCTTCTCATTGGGTTGATAGTTGGTTCGCTACTATTCACTTTTTCTCTCATCAATCAGAGCAGAGCCGACTATTCCTCTACCAAATCAGGTTCTCCTCCTATCATAGGAAGCAGGATTCGTATGGTACTGATACCAGTGAACAAGGGTCATACACCATCACAGCCTGAGATGGAAGTGACGCGAACTATTCTTGTTGCACGTTTTAGTCAGTTTGGCTTCAAAGAGTCGCGTGTAAACATAGTGAAGGTGAAAGGCCAACCTGGCATCCAGATAGAATTGCTGGGCTCCATGGATGATGAACAACAGCTCATCGTTAATACGCTTCTGGAAGTTGGAAGGCTAGAGTTTTGGGATACTGGTCCTCATGGGCTCCTTACACAAGGAACGAATTTCAAGTCCGATGCTTACACTCGCTACAACCCCAGCAATCAGCCGCTTTTTACTAATGTTGATTTCAATCCTCACGCCTTCTCGGTGGTCCAGGATCCAAAGATAAAGACTTACAATATCAGCTTCTCGATGCGGGGTGACGCTGCAAAAAACTTTCAGCGTTTCACTGCTAGAGCGATAGGACACGCACTAACGGTTACGTTAGATGGAAAAGTTCTAGTTTCGGCTATTATTAATAGTGAGATCGCTGGTTCAGGCACCCTTCCCATTAACTTTACCCAACGACAAGCTGACGCCCTTGTCGCTCTACTTACTTCCAGCGAATTACCCTTTGAACTCAAGCAGTTGACTTGAGCATCACTGATAATCTGCATTGTATGAAAAGCGTACTAGTCTGACCCACCACATTTAACGGGCTCGCTCCGCGTAGCGACCATCCCTTGCGGTTGTTGTGTTGGATGGGTATAAAGAACGGGTACTACGACAACCGCAAGGGATCAATGCTGTTTAAATAAGAAAAAGATCAAAAGAGATGCAGCCGCAGGGCCTCCCCGCTTCGCCTCTGCGAAGCAGAGCGTGCTGATTGCATCAGCCACAGCCACGCTTTAGCA
>CAXTXB010000573.1:0-1037 GCA_964247965.1 uncultured Dictyobacter sp.
TCATTAAAGCGGGGAGTATCAACGTGTGCGTGGCTGTCGGTGAGCACTCTCGCCATCCTTTCCTACCAATAAGCAAGCATAAGAAAGGGAGAGCGAAAGATAGCTTATCTCTCCCCGATGATCTTTATTACTGGTAGTATAGATGAAGATGTGGAAGAGTGTCAAATAGGCTGCTCTACTGGCTCCTTGTCCATCTCCGCCGCACGCTCAGCCAGGGCAATATCCTGCGTATCTGAAAGACGAATAGTATCGCCAGGACGGATTATCCCCTCAGTGAGGATCTGAGTACGTAGGCCACCGCGATGAAGGAGACCGCTCAAGGCCAGGTGATTGCCGGTCAACTTCACCAGGTGGAAGCAGGGCTCGCAGAGACGGCGGCCAAGCAGCTTAACCTCACCCACGTAAAACTCTTTCCAGACCAGGTGATTCAAGGGCACGCCCACCGTCACAATATTGCGACGAGCGTCTATGGGAGGTAAATCGAAGCCATAATCACGCTTCAAGGCTATAAGTGTCTCACTTTCAATGAGCGTTATCTGATAGCTCTTCTTGCCCTCTTTTGAAAAGTGACCATTGCCCAGATAGTAGCGATCCCCCTCTATACCACGACCCGGAATGGCGTGAGCTTGCTCAATCGCCTGCATCGGTTGACCTTCGCCTGAGGCTATCTGCAATGAAATAACAGAGCCTTTCCACATGTACTATGTCTCCCCTTATATAGAATGCGTAAATATATAGATAGAATGCCTTCCATTCGTTTTTATCATCAACTTAAAAGAAGAGCCGAATAGAGAACAATAGTGCTGCGTCCCATTACTGCAGATATCTATGAGACCTTCAACTATACTAACTGTAACGTTGCGAGAGTATCAATTCTAACTGTGGTTTACAGTGCTAGTACAGAAGTAATTGTTACTATTGGTTAAATTTTACTCAACAACAACCGCGAGTTCCCCCGTTTTGTCAGTCTTCATGCGTACAGGTACTACTCTTTATAGCTTTCTTGAGAAGAGGGGTTTTTTATTTTTTTTTATATA
>CAXTXB010000573.1:1047-4008 GCA_964247965.1 uncultured Dictyobacter sp.
TTATTACAAAAATAAAAATTTTTATTAAATAACAAAAAACAAAAAACCCCTCTTCTCAAGAAAGCTATAAAGAGCAACGATTAAAATGGGAGCAAGCGGGCTGGTATGTGTACAAGTACGGGAAGAATACTTGAAATTAGAAGTGCCATAATCAGGAGAAGAGTGAAGGAAGTCATAATCTTGAGCGTTTGTTGTAGAACCTGATGGAAGCCAACCAGCACATTTGTGCGCAGAGCACCCACGATAGCTACAGTCAACATAGGAAGAGTCCAGAAGGTGATCAATATCCAATGTGGCGAGCCGTGAGGGATGCCCAGGAAGAGAATCACCAGGTATGGAAGTAGCAAGAGAACCAGATAGCCAGTGCGGCTCCTGGACAAGCCCAGCAGAGAAGGTAGTGTAATTTTACTGACATGACTATCAGCCTCAATATCGCGGATATTGTTAGCCCAAAGCACCGCAGTAGCCAGCAAACCTAAAGGCAAACTATAAAAGAAGGCGCGCATACTTAAGTGCCCTCCACTTTGCACCAGGTATGTACTTAAAGTAATCAAAGGGCCAAAGACCAGGAATGCTATCAACTCGCTCAAACCGAGCGACGAAAGTGGGAGTGGAGGAGCACTATAGAAATAGGCGCAAAGCAGTATAATGAGACCGAATACAAAAGCCAGCAGCCCGCCATTGATAGCTATGAGCAGCCCAATGAGGACACCAACTCCAAGCAGCCCAAGCCCTATAATTAGGACACGAGTTGGAGCCACAAAACCCTGTTGAATAAGGCCCCCCGGTCCAAGTGCATTGCTCGAATCGATCCCACGTTGATGATCATAATAATCATTGATGAGATGAGCACCTAATTGTATCAACACAGCCGCAACAAGTCCACCTATAAAGTGGGTAAGATGGAAGCGTCCAAGTGGTGTCTGAGCACTAAACGTCTGCGTCCAGGCCAGGATGCTACCCAGCAAGACCGGCATAAGTGATAGTGGAAGGTAGTAAGTGCGAAGTCCATCGCGCCAGATCTGTAACCACTCATTGAAGCTACGCCGGTACTCTAAAGGCTGCACAACCAGTGGTGCTTGCGAATTGATTGTTCGCATCGTAGCTACGGAATGCACTGAAACCTCGGGCTCAAGAGCTGTAATAACTTCGAGAGGACCAATGGGAACCGTCGGAACCTCTTCGGCCAGCACCGAATCGGCGGTAACAATATGCGTAGATATCACCTTTTTAGCTGGAAGCTCTCTTTTATTTGTAGACATTTCTACATTCATTTCTTGCTTTTCTTCGTTTTCCATACGCTCCCTCTTGGCGTAACGATTAACTACAATGTTTCTTGTGCTATATATTATCGACCTCGTTACAATTAAAACAGTGGCCGAAAGTGATCAAGATACAACTTTTTAGGATGTTCTATATATGTTTCACGTCTTTTACTACTGGTAGTATACAAAATAGGAGAGGTGAAGCTCCTTTTTATTCGGCATAATCATTTGTCTGCTGTAAACTTGCCTGAAGATCAAGCATTGCGTGTTGAAGTTGAAGCTGAACAACCGCCGTTGTTAGATCGCCGCGCGTCTTCTCAAGAATTCCACGCGTCGCATCGGTAGTACGGCGCAAGCCGGCAGTGATAGCGTCGGGGAAGTCAACGGAGATAAGAACGGCATAGATATCATCCATGTAGTTCAAAAACACCTCGCTATTATCGATGTGGCCCCGCCGTAGTTGATCCAGCACATAGCGCCTCAACTCGCCAACGGCCTCTGCAATGCCATTAAGATAGGCCGCATGGCCGATCGCAAGTTCAGGAGGAGTGGGAAGTGGACGGTGCTGAGTCAAGGCTGCGAATGTCACCGCCTCTGCATATTCTTTGTGTGCATCCTGTACGAAGCCTGCGTAGTAGATATCGCGATGGACCTGCAAGTCCTCCTCCATTTCCGCGATAAGGTCTGCAGCCTGGGAGAGCAACCTCTCGGCGGCAGCAATTTCGTGACGATGGGTCGCCCTGATACTATTTGCGCAGTAACGAATTGCCGTACGCGACTTTGGCAATGCACGTTCGCGGGCGGCATGTTTCAATGTAAAATATTCTATGGCACTCTGGCCAATGGAGTCTATTTGATCTGGCATAGAGATAGCGTCCTTTCGCTTATATGCATAGTGTATCATAGAAAGGGAAGCAGAAGAGGAAGAAAGGTGTAGCGTTTTCGGAGAAAAAAGGTGGAGACCAGGTGTACCATTGCTCCACCTGGTCTCTATATCTTAACGTTGCTTTCCATTGTTTAACGCAGCTTGCGGCGGCCGGTGCGCTTTTCGCTATAGACAAGAATGGGATAGACCTCAATTTCGGGTGGGAAGCTTAAGGTCTGCACATCACCAGCCCAGAAAAGCTGCTTCATCGTCTCCGCCACCGCGTAGAGCAGATGTTGTAAAGTTGCCTCGCGTCCTTGCTCATAGGGCCCGCTGCCCTCGTAGACAGATAAACTGGCGAAGCTACTGTTGAGCGGTGAACGTTGACCCAGGCGTACAAGGTAGATATCCATTTTCGCATCGCCCTTATCAGCTGGAATCATAACGCGCAGTTCGGGCTGCTGATCAATAACGTCCAAGCGATAGAAAACACCGTAGTGATCACGTGATGCCTGGAAAATGGAGATCTCGGGAATGGAGTCACCGCTGTAGCGCCGATCATCTGGTTGTTCCATTTCAACTCCTAACTCTGCCAAAAAGCTTTCAAATTGCTCGTCTATATTCATTCTCACCCTCTCATTTGTGCTTCGTTGCCACTGTAACATTGGAACCATTGCTTCATTCTATTATTCTATTTAGTAGGCGAGAAAACGGTAAAGATTTGAGGGATAACAATGACTGACTTCGAATTTTTGAAAACCCCGAATTTTTGAAAACCCTGAATTTTTGAAAAATGATGCAAATTGTGTTTTACCTGCCCTTTTTACTGCC
>CAXTXB010000574.1:0-2448 GCA_964247965.1 uncultured Dictyobacter sp.
GGGTGCGACACACATCTCGATCAACACCATGGGCGCGGGCTTTAAATCCCCTGCTGAGCATATTCAGGCCGTCCAACGCTATATCCAGGCTGTGGCTGGCTAGACGAACTAATAGTGACTGTGAGAGGGTGTTTGATCCCCATCGTCTCCGCCTTCTCGCTCTCTGACGTGTCGCAGCTTCGCTGCTCTTTATGATTCTTAAGAAATGTTTTACGGTTTTTACATTTTTGCAATCTTTCGCCCTCCCCCAAAAATATTCCAAAAATGTAAAAAACGTAAAACATTTCTTAAGAATCGATGCACGCCGAAGGCGTGCGGATGCAAAAGTGAAGAGAGAGGTCCAATATGACGGGGATCAAACACTCTCTGAACTCGACTTTGTACCATTTTAAGAATGTGAGCTCGAAAATGCATCATGTTCGCCCTTTTTCTCAAGCTCAAAAGTCCAAAGTTGTACAAAGTCGAGCTGAAGAATTGTATCAAGTTGGTAGTGGTTGCTTAAGGGACAAATGACCCATTTATTGGAAGACTTTAGAAGGGGATTGTGAAGGAGAAACGACGAATCAATCAATACACGCTAAGCACACGTTTGCTAGCCCTATGAGTTCGAATACATAGATTCTCACACCAGCACCGCTTCTACATTTATATCGAGCCACACTTTATAGCTCAGCAAGAGATTTTCTCCCTTGGATTGATTAAACGTCATCCCAAATTCGCGCCGGTCGATAGTTGTCCTGGCGAACAAACCAACGCGCCAGGCATCGGTCAGCAGGTCTTGACTCACGCCTGTGTAGCCAGCCTGTAGCGACATGACCTGCGTCACCCCATGCAGCGAGAAGTTGCCATTCAGGTAGCAGCGGTGCTCGTCTACAAGCTTGACTTCAGTACTTTCGAACGAGATCGTCGGGTATTTAGAAACATCGAAGAAATCGGCGGAGCGCAGGTGGGCATCACGTTGGGGAACGCCAGTCTGAACGCTAGCCGCCTGCACCTTTGCCTTCACCCAGGAGTTCTTCGGCTTCTTTGGATCAAGATGGATGGTGCCACTCACTTCGGGGAAGCGTCCCTTGATATTCGTTATCATCAAATGAACAACAGAAAATTCGACAGAGCTATGAGAAGGATCTATCTCCCAGGCCATAAATAATAAGCTCTCCTCTTTGAAAGTTTGCTATAAGCAAATCGTCATGATGATATTACAATTCTTCCTGAGCCCTGTCAAGCAAGCAGTACTACATGTATATATTCAGTTTACCGAATTTTACTTATATTTTCAGCAGTGGAAGAACTTGAGCACCGATCCGTTCCATTTCTTCGCGCATAGGACTACACTGAATCAAGAAGAGATCGACGCCCGCATCGGCGAAGGCTTGCATGCGCGCTACAATCTGGTGGGGTGTGCCGATCAGGTTTGGGCGCAGTCCACGGTTGGAGACCGAGTAGTCGCGCAGCGAGATCTCGCGCTCTAAATGCGACATGGTCGTGAAGTCCTGGAAGCCTGCGTAGCCCGCAACGTCCTTCACATCTGTAATGCGCTGCAGTTCAGCTTCGGCCTCCGCCTCACTATCGCGACAGATAATATAGGCCGCCATACCATATTTCAGCGTCTTGCCGAGTTTCTCAGCTCGTGCGCGCATATCAGCAATCTTTGCGCGTACCGTCTCCAGGTCATCGCCATGCATCAGGTAAGCGTCGCACTCGCGAGCGATAAGATCTTTAGCTGCAGGAGACTCGCCGCCGGCGTAGAGCGTGGGCCACGGCTTCTGTACGGGCTTGGGGGCAAGATAGGCCTCCTCAACGTGCATATATTTCCCTTGCAAGCTTGTGCGCTCCTGTGTCCACATTCCCTTCAGGATCGAGAGGAACTCAGCTGTGCGGGCATAGCGCTCGTCGTGCTGCACAAAATCCATTCCGTACTCGCGCGCCTCCTCCGCCCACCAGGCCGAGACAACGTTAAGCGTAAAACGACCATGCGAGATCTGATCAATGTTCGCCGCCATCTTAGCCACCACCGCGGGATTGCGAAAGCCCGGGCGTATCGCAGCCATGATCTCTATACTCTTTGTGCTAGAGGCCAGTGCGGCGGCAGTCGTCCAGGCCTCCAGGATTGGTTCCGCAGGCCCTTTGATATCGTTGAGGTTGAGTTCGGCAATCAGCATCGTAGAGAATCCAAGTTCTTCGGCTCGCAGCGCAACCTGCTGGCAATATTCAAAGCTAGCTGGCATATGCTCATCCTCAACGTTGCGCAGCCAGCCGCCAAAGATAGGGAGCCAGAAACCGACCTGCGGCACTCGTTTTTCATTCATATAAAAACAACCGTTCCTTCCATTCTTGTCTCTCCTCGTGCGTTCATTCACACGCCTTCTGCGCTTGTTATTTGGTTTTTAAATTTTTTTTTTTTTTTTACAAAATTGGCGAAGGGGAGCATTGTGAGAAAAAAAAAGA
>CAXTXB010000574.1:2458-3981 GCA_964247965.1 uncultured Dictyobacter sp.
CTTGTTATTTGGTTTCTCATTGATTTGCTTTGCTGCAAAACGTGACCTCCGTCCACATTGTGCAGAAAAGCAAAGAAATGAGAAACCAACTAACAAGCGCAGAAGTATGGCCTGGGATTTAGCGTATTATGCAGCATGCGCGCGGCTGGTCCTGGATCTGCGGGATCAATTACTGCGTCAACAATATGTTCACCGTTGCCAGCAATCAACTCACCCCAGAAAGCCTCGGGTACATAATGTGCCGTTCCCTTGCCAAGTCCGCCTTGTCGCAGCGCTATATAATCCCTGGCATAGGTCCAGATGATCCCATCGCGAGGTTGCTCTGAGCGTACTTGCTTCCCAAGCGCATCGCTATAGGCCAGCCAGGGCAGGTCCACGCCTGCGGCAATGGGCAGGCCAATCCACTTCCAGACGCGCGTATTGATGTCCAGCAGCTTATACTCATCGTCGCGCTCATCATAAATAAACTCAACTTCAGATACCCCGTGATAGCCAAAGGTCTTGAGGATCTGGATGCCGCGTTCCGCAATGCTCTGTACCCACTCGGCCGCGACCAGGCAGCCAGTCCCGAATTGCGGCGGATACTGCTCTAGCTTGCGACCCACGAAGACGCTGTCCATGCTCGTCTCACTCTCAGCCTTTCCTTCAATCCCGCCGCCAGCCCTCCCAATGTAAGAGCAGACCGAATAGAAATCGGTCAGACCCTGTCCCACGATCTCCTGTGCCACCAATGGATGCTCATGCGCCCGCTCGATGGCCGCGAACAGCTCCGCAGGCCCACTGATGCGCCAGGCTTTGTCCTGAAACGCATCGTAGAAAGCGCGCTGCTCCGTCGGCTTCACAATGCAAGGATAGGGAAGCTCCGTGGCTACCCGCTCGATTGTATCAGGATGCAGATACCATGTGCGGGGAATAGGAATGCCAAGCTCCGTAGCTCGCTGATAAAGTCGCGCTTTATCCAACACCGGCTCAACCACCTCAGGACCAGAGAAAGGAATGAGGAAATAGTTCTCTAAAGCCGCCCGATGACGATTTACCGCCAGCACCCACTCATCATTACAAGGAAAGAGCACCGTCGGCCGCTCCAGCTCACGTCCCACCGCCAGCAGAAAATCAATAAAGCCCTCTTCATCCTCCAAAACATTCGGACACAACGCCGCCGCCGTCACATACTTCGAGGCCAGCGCATAGCCACCCGGATCGCGATCCAGCGCAATCACCGGCACTCCCCGCCGCCCCAGCGAGCGCGCAACTGCCAGTCCCGTAATATGGCTATTAAAAATCACCGCTGCAGGCAAATCAGAAGAGTCAACACGATCATGGAGCACAGACAAAAGCTCAGAGGTAGTAAGCATAAGTATTCCTACTATGATTGAGTAATTTGATTAAGGAGTATTATTTGTTGTCCAAACAGTATAGAAGCTGATAAACTCGTTGTCAAATTTTCGCGTTCCTCTGTTCCTCCAATTTTTAGAAGAACTCATCCCAAATTTTTCAAAAATGAGGACCACCGTGTGTTACAG
>CAXTXB010000575.1:0-3979 GCA_964247965.1 uncultured Dictyobacter sp.
CATAGGAACATGTATACATCATTGTATATAAGAGAAATGTAGTCTGTTCATTGTGGGATGTCTAGAGCAAATCTATAGAATTTGGCTCTGCTGCTGGTCAGCCAAGCTTAATTTTGCCCTGTCCCCTGATCTCTTTGAACTTTTGTCATTCTAATACCAAATTTAGGATTATATTTGTTATACTATAGGTAAATTCTAAACTGGAGATAAACAGATATGACATATGAGTTGCATCGTGCCGATTGTATGGAGTGGCTTGATGCTCAACCAGAAAATAGCTTTGAAGCAATAATTACTGATCCTCCTTATGGTCTAAAAGAGTATTCTGTTGATGAACAGACAAAATTAAGAGATGGAAATCGGATCGGCATGTGGCGTATACCTCCAACGTTAAATGGTAGTACTCGTTCTCCTCTGCCTCGCTTTACCGTTTTAAATGAGGGAGATTTAAAAAACTTATACCAGTTTTTCTTTGTATGGGGTGCCAAAGCTCTTCGTGTCGTGGTGCCGGGGGCACATATGTTTATTGCCACAAATACATTTTTATCGCATATTCTCTGTGCCGCCCTAACAGATGCAGGCTGGGAAAGAAGAGGTGAAGTGGTGCGTCTGGTGCAAACTCTTAGAGGGGGAGATAGGCCGAAGAATGCTGAAGAAGAATTTACAGATGTAACAGTAATGCCTCGTTCCGCATGGGAGCCCTGGGAGTTACTGCGGAAACCGCTTGATGGACGCGTACAGGATAACCTGAGAAAGTGGAGGACGGGCGGCTTACGTCGTGACTCAGCAGAACGACCATTTACAGATGTTATACCAAGTGAACGCACTCCTCAAGAGGAACGTAAAATAGCAAATCATCCATCCCTTAAGCCGCAAAAATTCATGCGATATATTGTTCGCTCTGTCTTACCTTTAGCTGAAGGACGCATTCTCGATCCGTTTATGGGTGCTGGCTCAACCATCGCCGCTGCTGAAAATGTAGGTTATAAGAGTGTTGGTATTGAGCTCGATGAGCATTACTATAGCCTTGCTGTAACAGCAATTCCGTTGCTTACCAATCTTTATGAAGGAAATGCTCAGATGATTCAACAAGTTGTGCTAGACTCTGTTACAGAGCAACCACTTCCTGCGCTGCAAACGCAACTTTTTTAGTTTATTCAAATAGGGGTTTTTGTAGTTGAGATCGTGACTCAAGAATTCTCTTCATTGTGGAAGTTGTATATCTACCATCTAAATAGACAGAGTTCTCTCGTAGCTTCCTTGTAGCATGTTCTCGTGTTACTGCGGTGCGTGTTCGGCTGCTATTTTCAGCACGATCATGTACTATCCAGTCTTCTTTTTCTAGTTGAGCAACTTCTACCTGGGTTATAAAGGTTTGTCCATCCATTAGGTGATAAACCACAATCATGAACCCTCCTTTCCCAGAGTTGTGGCTTTCTGCACCTTTACCAATCCTGTTTGTCGCTTTCATTTCAAGGCCCCAGTCAGGATCGTTGCGGTCGAGTTTAGGATTGTAGAGGTCAGGATGTGCAGTATCTTTATATTGTGCAAAGTCTGATGTCTCTGCTATTGCTTTTGTCACGATATTAGAAACAACTCCGCTATAAATATTCATCTGGATATCGCCATTAAGGGGATCTAATCCGATCTGGCTGAGTATTACCAATGCCCTGTTCAGAGCTTTTTCTAATTGATCATATGTAAGTCCTTGCGGTAAAATCACATCTCGATTGATATACTCGGGCTTCACTGTAGGAATTGTTTTCTTTATGACTCCACTGCTGAGCTCTTCTGCCTCAACAATAAGCGAACCCATCTTTTGCCCCAGTACATTAGCAATTTTATTGAGTGTTCCTATAGTCGGATTAGCCTCACCTCGTTCTATTTCTCCTAATCTCGTTCTGTCTACCTCAGCCTCCAAGGCAACTTTTTCTTGTGAAATATTGCGTTCCGTACGCAATTGAGTAATTATCTGTCCAAGCGCTTTTTCCATACTTACGTTTTGCATTGATGCTCCTATACTTGTATGCTTGCTTTTAGGAGAAACGATAACTGAAGTTATCAATGAAAGCCACGGGATATATCCATCAGAAATATGAAAAATAAGCTTAAAATTTTTTGATGCAGTGTAAAGTGTCTGAGTAATTTTGTGATAGAGATATTTCTTTGCTCACTGTCACCACTGTTTCTTTCATTTAGACTTTGTTCTTATTGAAACAGTATTTTCTTCTCTGTATATTAGAAATGTACCTTGTCTATTCCAACTAGATCAAAGCTAAGCTATAGTGATGCTGCTGATTAGCCAACGTGGATATGTAGTAAAGGTGAACTTGCTAAAATTCCAGAGGAAAAACGAGTTTACCTTTTTAAAAAGCTCTGATGTCGTGAATAGGTGTTCTAGGTGCAAGTAATCTATTGCCACTATTAGACTAAAAGTAATATACTTATGACAAGATAATCGGGGGGCTTTAAATTCGTACTTTCATTGGAGAAATTGAGTACATAAGAATGTTTATTGGATAGAATAATAGTATAGAGCTACCTGTAGAGACGAAACTGGAGAGAGAACATGGGCGAGACATCGCGACCCGGGTGCGCTTTTTTGGCGGCCAATGCTCCGCGCGAGCGTGTATTGCAGGCTCTGTTTGCAAATATGCGCGCGTGGATCATACGCTATACACATGCCGATGGTGGAGAGATTCACCAGCGTAATGGGGCGACGTGGGTCTATACGCCTGGTGAGGGTGGAGATGCGCTCATTGCCTTTCCCGATTTTGATCCCGCGCATATCGATGAGCAGCTAGATAGTATCATAGCTTATTATCGTCAGCGTCAGCCCCTTAAAGATGTTATTTTCTGGTCAACCGAGCCACCGCGCCCTACTGACATTGAAGCGATGCTGATTGCACGCGGCTTTGAGTGGACCTGGCAACCGCATTGGATGTGGCTCGACATGCGCAATTTACGTGTCCCTGCGACCATCCCGAAAGGATTGCGCATCGAGGTGATGGAGAATGCTCCTCTGTGGAACGTCACCGATCTTCCCTACTACAACCGCAATGTCGTGCTGCGTCGACGGGCGAAGAAGAGCGCACGTATTCCCTATGTATGGCATATCGCCGCCAGCCTGGATGGGCAGCTTGTTGGTCACGCTATTCTCCATCTGACAACCGGGGAGTTGGGCGTTGCTGGAATCTTCGACGTGGGAGTTGTGCCGGACGCACGCAACAAGGGTGTGGGCAAAGCCATTACCTTCGCAGCTTGCAGCCTCGCACGAAAGATGGGCTGCCGTCACGCAATACTCAATTCAACACCGTCAGGTGAACCCGTATATAAGCGGCTTGGCTTTGGCTCGTTGGGCGCAGGACACGTCTGGCAGTTACGAGCGGAGACTCTGGCCGCTCCCCCGGCCTCAAACTGGCAGATAGCCTGTGCCGAGGCGGTCGGGCGAGGGGATGTAGAGGAGCTTGAGCGGCTCACTCAAGCATTGCCCCTGACTGTACTAAACGAATGCCTGCCCAGCGGTATTTCATTACTGCAGATCGCCATCAGCCTGCGCCAGCGCGCCAGCGCTGAGTGGCTTGCTACCCACGGTGCAAACCTCAATACAGTCTCGACCTGGGACCTGGGCTGGCATGAACGGGCGCGTGAGCTGTTAGCTACTGTGCCGGTCAACAAACGGCCAGGAAACCCGCTGCGTTCATCTACCTATGCCCCAACTGAGCATAGTGATGCTACACTGGCGAACCTCTTGCTTGCCGCTTATCCTGATCTCACACTCTCAGACAGCCAGTTCCATACCACCGCATTGGGTTGGGCTTACAAATACCAGCGCTCAGAAATCATAGCTATGATAGAGCATCATGCGCGCAAACAGCGGTGATGTTCAAGCGAATCGTTCTTCTCGCGGCTTCGCCGTTCTCCAGGAATCTTTAATTGTCGTATATTTTTAAATTGTCATGCATTTTTTATAGTTCTA
>CAXTXB010000576.1:0-1843 GCA_964247965.1 uncultured Dictyobacter sp.
TCATACATCTCTACATAGTTTTACGCATTGCGTAAAACTATGTAGAGATGTATGAAGTGTAAAACAATTATGAAAATTGATATACATAACAAAAAGAACAAAAAGAATACAAAAAGTTGTCCATTGGTTGCAGAGATATCTACGAGTTTTCATCTTCACGTGATATAATGAAAGGACAGCGGATAGCGAGTGTGCAAACTTCCTCTCTTCCGTTCCCGTCCTTTTCTTTAACTTTTCCTCTTTATTTGGAGTAACTTCAGTTACTAATATGCTTTACATATATAGATAGATAGAGCAAAGCGCTTTATAGACGAAAAGCACCTGCAAGGGCAAATGCGACCATAAGACTATAATTACGAGATAGCAGAAATACATGTTGTAAGAAAGGTTGAGAGAGCTATGGAGACAAACGTAGATGGTACCTATTTTCAAGAAGGTGATTTGGTGCGGGTCAAACGCACAGGAGAAACTGGAAGCGTTAATGCAACCGATGGCGGAGTGGTATATGTGACTATGGATGACACTCATGAAACGAGGCTCTTTTCAGCATATGTAGATGAGGACTCTTACATTGAACTAGTTCCGGTAGAAAACACAAAAAACGTTCATTAAAAAATTGCTTTAATTGCTTTAATTAGATTACTTTCCACCTTCAAGTAAGTACTGCGCTGTCACAGGTCTTTTGACGAGTGACTCGCTTCGCGGAGCGAGTTGTGATCAAGATTAACAGGCTAGTATGTGTTTGTCCCCTCGCATTGGGAATGAGAGTAGGAGTAGAATACAATGGAGCGCCACGAACGAATCCTTTATCGCCCACAAATAAATATGCAGCAGATCCAGGCTTTTGATGAGCGTCTGCACAGTCTTCCCGGCTCCTGGAGTACAATTGGTAGAAGCTTTGTTCACGCAGGTGCGCCGGGTGTGATCCGTCTTCGCTGGCAGATTGCTGGCGAGCGCTGGTGTGACGAGCCGGGCTTCCTGAATTTTCTTGACGTCCGCAATAATCGACTGCTCCTGCGCTGTTTTCTGCAGCATGAGCCGATGATAGAAGACCTTCAACCATCAATCGAGGACGCGACTTCCTCTGGCGCTGGCATTCCTGAGCACGATTGGCAGCGGAGTTGGAAGGAAGATGCGCTTCTCAAAAAGATGGAATCAGGTACGAAACAGCGCCATCTTGCGCAGGCGCTACACTTTCTAGAGATACAGGGCTATATCGTTGCCCATGGACCCGAAGAGTGGGTTAGTGGCTCTTTCCTCGAACAGGTTGTGACTCTCGCCCCGACATTCTCGTGGTGCGTACAAGCTCGTTTACAGACCGACCATCACGCTCTTGTCAGACGCAGCGTTAGTTTTAGAGAGTGGCAGGATATCCAGTTGAATGAACTAGATGTGCTGGCCTTCACTGAAAACGGCCTGATTATGATTGTCGAGTGCAAAACAAGTTCAACTATTCCTCTAGACGAGGTGATTCATTTTGTGCAAAGAGCCAGGCAGTTCCCCGCTGATATTGCATTGCTCCTCATTGACACAAACAGCGAAGATCAGATCATTAAACGCATCCAGCAGATGAATACTATTCTCAATCGAGAAGAGATGGATCTCGGTTCACGACACGAACATAAAGAAAGCATCATTTATCACCTGGCCGAGAACCTTTATGTTGCCAATACTGCCGGTGGGATCGGTTCTGCATTAGAGGCAACGCTGCAGGTGGGATCTGGCCTCAAACAAGCCATCACAAGTTTGTAATTAACTGATGGATTACGCAGCTTCGCTGCTCTTTTTGGGTATTGTTAACTTTTTTCATTTTAGGTTTTTTTGTATTTTTTGGGGTTGGGGA
>CAXTXB010000576.1:1853-3952 GCA_964247965.1 uncultured Dictyobacter sp.
TTATAAAAATGCTAAAATGTAAAAAGGTTACTATACTCATAAAGAGCAACGAAGCTGCGTAATGTAAAGGGCGCGCTGAAGGCGTGCGATGTGTGCGTGAGGAGCGTATGTTCTCTTCCTGCGCACCTATGGCTTGCTATCGCTATGTAATAGAGGAAACGGTCGTAATGATCTATATTTTTCTGTTCTGCGCCTGGCACGCTCTGTTTCTAATACTCCTCGCTCTTTCAATAGCAGATAGATCCAGAGCGTTATACCAAGCAGAACTCCTCCTATGAGGTATGAGCCCAGCACATCGCTGGCCCAGTGTGCACCCAGATAGATGCGTGAAGGCCCTACAGCCACAACGAAGAAGGCCGAGATGACCAGGAGGGCAACACGCCACCACCGCCAGCTCCGGAAAAGGATGATGCCAAACGAGAACAGCAGGCCCCAGAACGCAAGGTAGGCCATAACGTGCCCACTCGGAAAACTATTGCCCGTCGCGCCCTGCAATATTTCAACCAGCCCCGCCGTCGGTCTGGGCCGGTGAACGATCAGTTTGAGCAATCCATTTAAGAGAGCACTTACACTCGATAGCACCAGGGTAACAAGCCCCTCTAGCCGTAAGCCCAACAGCCAGAAAATGATTGTTGCCAGCGCTATCAGGGCTGGAAGGATAAAAGAACTCCCCGGATAACTCACAATGCGCATAAGAGTCTGTAGCCAGGGTGCCAGATTCTCTTGAAATTCCCGCGTGATCGCAACATCTATCGTATTCACCGGGTTTACATAGACCCAGCCCGCAAGAAGCGCGAAGATAGCAACCTGAATTGCATATATGATTAATAATGCGCGCCCAATTCTTTTTAGATGATAGTGAGATCGACGCGAAGTCGTCACATCCTGTTTCGCGCCATCGACTACAGAGTCCATTTGATTTTGCATTTCCGCTGTACCAATTCCTCTATGATAAGAAACGTATCCTCAGGGATATGTTTTTCACACATAGATATTGTAGATAATTTGTCCTCGCATATATTGTGCTGGACACTCACTAAGGTCAAAAGCTATTTTCTCTAATACGTTATTTGTAGGTAAAAAGTTTAGATTTTATCAAGTTGATAAACCCTTTGTACTTAATTTTTCACTGGCAATCCACATAATGACTCATCCCGAATTTTTGAAAAATGAGGAACAGCATGTTTTTGGGGGGTTTTTTTTTTTTGTTGGGGGGGGAAAAAAAAGGGGGAAAAATTAGTTTTTTTTTTTTTTCCCCCTTCAAAAAAAAAAAACCCCCCAAAAAATTTTTTGTTCATATTTTTTAAAAAATGGGGGATGAGTCATTATTCAAAAGAAACATCTGAACTCTCTTGATCGTTTCATACGTAGAAGAGAGTAGAGAACTTGAATCTTATTTTCAACACCACCAGGGAGGTACTCTGCAATGGCATTTGAATTGCCACCACTACCATATGGCTACGACGCGTTGGAACCATATATAGATGCGCAGACGATGCAACTCCATCATGACAAGCATCACAACACCTATGTTACGGCCCTGAATAAAGCGCTTGAGGGTCAGCCACATCTGGCAGCACGCTCAATAGAGCAATTATTGGACAACTTAGAAGAGGTGCCAGAGGAAATTCGTACCACGGTTCGTAACAACGGCGGCGGACATGCAAATCACAGCATGTTCTGGCGCTTGATGAAGCCTCAGGGCGGGGGCGCTCCTAAGGCCGAACTCGCACGTATGCTCGACTCGACCTTTGGCTCGTTCGATAACTTTAAGACCGCCTTTAACGACGCTGCCACCAGGCGCTTCGGCTCAGGCTGGGCCTGGCTGATTATCGATAAAGATGGCAAGCTACAGATTACGTCCACAGCCAATCAGGATAGCCCGCTCATGGATGCCGTCTACCCACTACTGGGCATCGATGTGTGGGAACACGCCTACTACCTGAAATATCAGAACCGCCGCCCCGAGTACCTCAATGCCTGGTGGAATGTAGTCAACTGGGATGAGGTCGACCGCCTCTATCTCCTGGCCCGTACCTGATACACGATCAACGAATAACTTGTGCGGAACGCTTGAAAAATATGAACATGGCGTGTTC
>CAXTXB010000577.1:0-3944 GCA_964247965.1 uncultured Dictyobacter sp.
TTATTGCCTTTTTTTACAAACACCCCAAAACGCCTTTATTACCAAAAAAAGCGAAAGAAATAAAAAGAAGTGAATCGAGCAGCGCGTGAACTTATCAACTAAGAATGTGATACAGCGGGGTCTGACACGCTTTAAGTATGCGATTTATGAGTGATATTGTTAATTTCGCGGTTAAATGACGAATATTTTAACAAAATGATGATAAATAAAGGAGAATATTCTATGTTTTGCGCAGCATGCGGTTTACAAATAGATGATGGAGATCGTTTTTGTAAAAATTGTGGAGCTTCATTGCAGGTTCCTGGCCATACTATACAACGTTCTATGACGCGCCCAACGTCTACGCAAGGGCCTCGTAACCCTCAGGCTTCCAGCCGCCCGAACGCAGCTAAAAATCCCTACCGGGACCAGATCGCACAACTCCGCCTACAACTCAAGGAAGCGCGAATGCATCTCAGGGACTTGAACGACCAGATAACAGGAACCCGTTCAAACTACTTTGAATTGGACTCGTTTGTTCAGCGCGGACTTTTTCACGATGTTGGTAGGATGATTGAAGGTGCGCAACTGTTTGGTCCGTATCAGCAGAGAAAACAGTTGCAAGAACAGGTCAGGCAGCTCGAAGGTCAATTGCTACAATTGGAAAAGGCACAAGAGCAATGGCGGCTGCAATCACAATGATTGCTTGTCACTATACAAAGTGCGAGCGTAAAGAAGTAGAGTGGGGGAAAGAATCACTCCTGCCACAATCAACGCCGTACGTGTGCCTCCTTCTGTAGCAACGATTCCCAGCAGAGGTCCACCAACAATCTCGGCGACGGCATCGACCTGCCCCCGTAGAGAGAACATCGTTGCCCGTACACGAGCATCAAGATGCTGGTTCATCCAGACTTGTTCTAGAGAACGGCGTGGTCCGGTTGCGGTCGTGAATAGAAAGAATGCGACCATAGCCGGGGCGAACTGTCCAGCTATAGCGAATCCAATCACACTCGTTACCATGAAACTATACACAACGAATAGTGCGATGACAACGGCCCGATAACTGGTTGTATTGACGCAGCGCTTTGCGATTGAGGTCCCACAGAAGTTAGTCACTACAATGCCAGCTTCGATGATACTGAACCATGTGACAGGCGTCAGCCTTCCCAGAGCAGGGAAAGTAAAGTGGTGCAGCAGATGGTAATTCCAGAGCTGGTCAAATCCAGCGCTAAATGCTCCCGAGAAGGCAGCAACGCTCAGGATTGTGAGCAACACAGGTCGCAGGCGCACCAATTGCGCACCAGCTCGCAACGTATGGATCATCTGCTGAAGTGCGCTGCGATCCTCCCGCTGTGCGGGCGTGAAGTGATGCTCCGGCATAGTGAATGCCAGTAGAATGCCCAGGACGATGAGGAGAGAGCCACCCAGCACAAGCGGCAGGTTGAGGCGTATATTGACAAGGACTGCACTCATCGTAATACCGAGCAACGAGGCGAGCGAGCCAACCTGCGAGGCGCGTAGAAAGATTGATCCTGCCCGCTCGGCCCCGACCTCATCAGTAATCCATGCTATGTCCGCACCATCCATGAGCGTCTTTCCAAGACCCCAGAATAGCTGGGATGCGAATACAACGGCAAGTACTGGAAAAGAGCCTTCTATGAGATAGCTAGTACCAAGCAGAATGATACCCAGCACTACCGACCAGCGGCGGCTATACATATCGGCCAGAACGCCGGTAGGGATCTGGAATATAAAACACATAGATTGTCGTAGTGTACCAATAAGCACTAACTGTAACGGATTAAACCCCACCACCTGAATCAGATAAACGAGTTCAACGGTCAGAAGCATCGAGTAACACAGTGATGACGCGCCGCTCAGCATGAGATAAATGAAAGAGGCCTCTCGATTACGCATAATCTCTCCTCAGAAAAGTTCTGGATGATAAATGAAAGTAGGAGGAGAGGTAACGCAAGTATGTAGGGAATATGTAGAGAGAAGATGCCCTACATGCAAAGTGGACATATTGAGGTGTGAAATCAGTAGAGAGCAAGCATCAAAGGAAGAAACAGACAAGCTTTATAACAAGAATGTCAGGACCACCGAGTATAACTAAATACTACCTCATGCTGGACCGACTCACTTTATTTAGTAGGGTAGCTCCGCGTAGCGACAATCCCTTGCGGTTGTCGAGCTCACTGAGCGTAGCGACAATCCCTTACCTGTCAAAAGATCTGTGCCAGAGCAATACTGATTGTACACCTTCACATACCGCGTTACCCAATGTAGAGACCAGCATCATATATCAATATCCCCTTCCTGTGCGGCACAAAAAGTATATGCCGGAGCTATATAGCAAGTTTACAGGATGTAGTATAAAAAAGCAAATCATTCATTCAATAGTTGTTGCATAGTTGTCTGATAAGTGGCGCAATAAAAAGTAGTGAGGATATGAAATAACTTTCAACGCCTGCTGTGTTATATACGTTTGTAGTGGTTTGTGATAGATGTACTGGCAGTAATATGTCCTGAGAGTGAGGAAAGCGTATGCGTGCAGCCTGGTATGAACGGAACGGATCGGCGGATGAAGTTTTAATGGTTGGCGAGATGGATGATCCGCAGGTAGGACCCGGTGAGGTGCGGGTGAAGATACATACTTCAGGGGTAAATCCTTCGGACGTAAAGCGCCGTGAGGGATCGACGGCGAAGATGGAATTTTCACGCGTCATTCCGCATAGCGATGGTGCGGGGATCATAGATGCAGTGGGGACAGGAGTTTCAGAGGAGAGAATCGGAGAACGCGTCTGGCTCTGGAATGCTCAATTTGGCCGGCCCTTTGGTACAGCAGCCCAGTATATTGCGCTGCCGAGCGCCCAGGCTGTTCCCCTACCTGATAGTGTCGACTTCGCGACGGGCGCTTGCCTGGGTATACCCGCCCTCACGGCTCATCGCGCCCTATTTGCTGATGGTCCAATTGCCGGGCAAGTTGTGCTCATCTCTGGCGGGTCGGGAGCAGTAGGAAACGCAGCAGTCCAACTTGCCAAATGGGGCGGCGCGACAGTCATTACAACAGTTAGTTCACCGGACAAGGCTGAGGTAGCTCGTACTGCCGGGGCTGACCACGTTCTCAACTACAAAGAAGAGAACGTCCAGACCCGCATTAAAGATATCACCGAGGGGAAGGGCGTTAACCGCATCGTTGAAGTCGCGTTCGGACCTAATTTAGCACTTGATCTAGCTGTATTGAGACAAAATGGAGTGATTGCAGCTTATGGATCGGATGCCGAAAGGGAGCCTCGCATCCCATTCTTCACGCTACTAACCAACGATATCACCGTGCGTTTCATCCTGGTCTATTTACTGACAGAGCAGCCACGTCGCCAGGGAATCGACGAGGTCAACGCAAGCCTTGCATCTGGCAAACTGCAGCCACTTGTCGCCCAGCACTATCCACTTGAGCAGATCAAAGCAGCGCACAGGGCCGTTGAGAGTGGCAAGGTAGTAGGAAACGTTGTTGTCGATATAGATTAAATGCATGTTTGAGAACGCGGATATGTATAGGCATGGTGATATGTACAGGTAGTGTTGAAAAGATCTTGTAGAAAGAGAAGAACTATATGAATATTGGTGTGATTGGCGCTGGCAACATTGGAAAGAATGCCGCACGGCTCTTCGCGCGCGCGGGTCATCAGGTTGCAATTAGTAGTTCGAAGGACCCCAAAACTCTTCAGCATCTAACGGCTGAACTGGGAGCAAACGTCAAGGCTACGACTGCGGATGAAGCGGCGTCCTTTGGCGAAGTTGTCTTGCTGGCAGTGCCGTGGACGAAGCGGAATACCCTCCCATCAGCCAGCCTCTTCAAAGGCAAGATTGTAATTGATGCCCTTAATCCCTACGGCAACAATTATCAAATAGAGGATCTTGGCAATAGCACATCTAGCGAAGAGGTCGCGAAACAGCTACCG
>CAXTXB010000578.1:0-2194 GCA_964247965.1 uncultured Dictyobacter sp.
CCCCCGCTGCCAGTGTTGGGACGTAGGGCTGCAATGTAGCTTGACAGAGCAGTACTTCACAAGATCGTAGTATTGACAGTGTAGAGGAAGCAGCCAGGATAGCTTAGAGTAAGCAACTAGAAGTAATGTGAAACCAAAGAGAATATAAAGAGAATCTATGTTACACAGACAATTACTAATCATACCAATAACATTGCTCTTAAGCATCTTTGCATTCATGGGCTCGCTCGCCTTGATGACACCACCCGTTGCTCAGGCACATGCTTTCGTCATTGGCTCCGATCCAGTGGATGGCTCTACGATCAACAAAGTGCCAAATGAGATACGTATATTTTTTAATGCCGACATCAGCTCACTCAGCGACGCCCATGTCTACTCTATTCAAGATGGAACGTTGAACGAAGTTAACGAGAAACCCGGTAGCGTTTCTCCAACGAGTCCACGCGAACTTGACATGGATGTAAAAACGCCCGACAAGCAGTCCGAGGGGAGCTACGAAGTGATATGGACGGCCGTAGCAAAAGCTGATGGACGCACCACAAATGGCATCATTGGCTTTAACGTTGGCTACTCTAACATAGGAGCGGCAGGAACAGCAACGCTTGGCCCAACAACCAGCAATGATCTTGACGAGATCCGTCGGCTTGACTTCACCAATGTCCTGACGATCGTCTGGGAATGGCTCGTTCTCGCGGCACTTACCTTTTGGATTGGTATCCTGGTCATTGAGCAATTCGTACTCGCAAAGGGGCGCGACCTGTTTCCGCTCACCAGAAAGCGCACAATCTCATTGCAATGGCTCTGCCTATTTACCTTGCTCTTTGGAGAGCTTGTTTCGCTCATTTTACGCAACACAAATCTAGCCCAGGCACAAGCAGACAACCACTTCCCTTTGACTGGTCTATGGCGTATTATCGTTGATACACAATATGGTACTTTTTGGGTTATACGCATCATTTTAATCGCAAGCGCGATGGGACTGCTCTATTGGACGGAGCGGGGCAAGAGAAAAACTCAGGAGAACGAAACCTCAAAGGTCACAACAGGAAATATTGGTACACTAACATCAGCACAACTACTTCCTGACTATCTTATTACCCCCAGAAAAACGCGACAGCTCATAGAAACATCCCTGGCCGAGCCAGCCACTGCACAACCACATCTGTTCATCTGGCTCACGCTGGCAGGACTTATTCAGCTAACCGAAGTGATGACCGGTTCCCTGGTGCAGGTCATCACACCACATATTAGCGCAATTATATTTAACTGGCTTTACCTGATCGCCCAGAGTGTTTGGCTCGGCGGATTTGCCTACCTCGCCTATGTCCTGCTTCCATTCCTCATGGGAGTCGAGTTCGAATATAATACCGAGACCCTTGTTTTCTTGTTGCGCCGCCTTACACCCATACTTCTCGTTGGCATGACCATTCAGTTCATTACTGGGCTCTTCCTCAGTGAAGCAAGTATTACGGACAGCCAGCAATGGCTCGGTGATCCTTATGGACGTACTCTTCTTGTTCAGAGCGCACTTATCGTTATTACGGCAGGACTCAGCCTGTATGCCCTGCTTGTTGTGCGACCAAGGCTGACGCACCAGGCACTTTTGCTGCCGGTCGTCAATAGTGAGCTCCCGACTCGAAGGAAAAGGCACGTAGAGATAGACCACACGGCGTATAATCTGCGCTTCATAGCCAGGGCGCTCTCACTACTAAGCGCGGGCATACTCTTGTGTGCAGCGTTGCTCTCGTTCTTCGCGCCACCGATTCACTTTCCGGATGTCCCATACACGATTCAATCGTCCGAGCCAACAAGCGCAACAAATGCTCAGACCAAACAGATGGGCAACCTCACTGTTACACTACAGGTTCTTCCAGGGCTAACAGGCTATGCACATACAGTCATCGTGGCAATTAGTGACAGCAAGGGCAGGCCAGTAACAGATGCAAAGGTGGATCTCATCACGAGTATGCGGCTCATGGAGATGGCTAAAGCGCATGAAACCATTGATGGCGGTACACCGGCATATATTACGACCTTTGATAAGAAAGAAGCGTTTAATATGTCTGGCCTGTGGTCAATTGACATACAGGTGCAGCGACCAAAACAGGAGGTTCTAAAAGAGACCTTCGAGGTCATGCTGGCGGCGTAAGGACTAACAATGGGTCGTCCCAAATTTTTCAAAAATGAGGAACAT
>CAXTXB010000578.1:2204-3931 GCA_964247965.1 uncultured Dictyobacter sp.
AAAAAAAAAATAATTAATTAAATATATTTTTTTTTTTTTTTTTCTAACACCGCCCCCCACGACCCATTGTTAGTCCTTTTTCATAAGTTCGGGATCAGTCATTCCAAGGTTGGCATATTCTGAGGTAAATTCCTGACCAAGGGTTGCATAATGTTCTGCACTGGCGGCAAGACCTTCGAGCTCAGCTGGAGTAAGGGTGCGTACAACTCGGGCGGGCACACCAACGGCAAGGACATTCTCCGGTATGTTTTTTCGCTCACTTACCAGTGTACATGCCCCTATAACGGTATGTGAACCAACCTGTGCGTACGATAAAATAGTAGCGTTCATACCTACCAACACCTGATCGCCTAATATTGCTCCATGTACGATGGCATTATGCCCGATCGTACACTCTTCACCAATGGTCACGGGGGCATCACTATCCACGTGCAGCGTACAGTTGTCCTGGATATTGCTACGACGACCGACAACGATAGGAGCATTATCTGCACGCAGGACCGCATTGAACCAGACGCTCACCCCCTCGTGCAGCACAACATTGCCAATAATCATCGCGCCGGGAGCAATAAAGACATTGCTCGCAATGCTGGGCCAGACGCCTTTGTAAGGTAAAATTGGCATACTTCCTCCTAATGTAAGATGTTGGTCATCACAAACATCAGATTGGCGGGGCGCTCAGCCATGCGGCGCATGAGATATGGATACCACTGCGAGCCATAGGGCACGTAGACACGCATGTTATAACCCTGCCTGACCAGCTTATCCTGCAGATCACGGCGCACACCATAGAGCATCTGGAATTCGAAAGCATCTTTGCTAATTCCGCGATCGCGAATATAGGTACACGCAGCATCGATAATTGCAGGATCGTGGGTCGCAATCGCTGGATAGTTGCCACGCGCTAGCAGTACGCGCATCAAGCGTACATAGTTCTGATCCACATCGCTTTTCTCCTGAAAAGCAACGCTTTGAAGCTCTTTGTAGGCACCCTTTACCAGGCGCACACGCACACCCTGCTCTACCAGTTGCTCGATATCCTGGCCGCTACGATACAGATAAGACTGAATAACAGTGCCGACCTGGTCATAATGCCTTTTTGCCTCCTGGGCTATCTCTATCGTCTGTGCTGTATATTCTGAAGCCTCCATGTCGATGCAGATAAAAATGTTCTGTTCGCGACCACGCTCCAGAATAGCATGCAAATTTTCCTCGCACAATTCGCGCGAAATATCGAGTCCAAGCGCGGTTAGCTTAATAGAGACATTGGCCTCAATACCTGTTCTTTGGATCAGATCGATCGCATTGATATAGTTACCCGCCGACTTCCGCGCCTCGTGCTCATCGGAGACATTCTCTCCTAAAAAATCAAGAGCAACTTGAATGCCTTGCTTATTTAACTCATGCGTCACCTGGATAGCATCATCGAGAACTTCGCCCGCCACAAAACGGCGTGAAGCGCTGCGGGTAATTCTATTCTGGATGACAAAGTCGCGCAAGCGCTCGTTCTGGGCAAGGTATAATAAGGTATCTTTCAGCATAGCGGCACCCTTTCATAACCCGGTGAAAAGAAACGTTCTGCTAAGATCTCGTCGGATGGACCTGGCAGCAGAATCTGGACACCCCATCTCATATCTTCCTCTTAATCATAGCACAAGTAGCCGTATATATGTTACTTATTATAGAGAGAATAACCACAGTATAAAGAAAGATAAGAAGTATAATGA
>CAXTXB010000579.1:0-3931 GCA_964247965.1 uncultured Dictyobacter sp.
TTGGTAAACTTTTCAATTGAAGCAGGGTCGGCGAGATTTTGCTGGCTAATACAGGCCGTAATATCTCCATGAAAATTGTCAAAGACGTGCAGGCCATCGCTCTTCATAACACATCCCCAGTTCTTCGCGTTATATGTCGTCCAGGGGCCTGAGGATTTAAGCAAAGAGGTTTGCAACTTTGGCGGCTGACCCAGTACCTGCTGATAGAGTTGGTTAGCCGCATCGAGTTTGGCTTGCTCCACATCGAGTTTGGCTTGCTTCGCAGCCCGGTCCGGGGCGACGAGGGGATAACCGATTGTGTAGAAGATGATGCCCCCGACAACCAGTACAATAAATAGAAGCGTAGAGAGCACTACTTTCCCGACTGAAGACAATTGCATTCCTGAATTCCCTCTTCTTTTCTTACTCCATAACCATGCATTGCACGGCCTGCTTGTTTTGTTCCATCAGTATAGCATAGGAAATTACTATGGAAAAGTCATACGTGCTCTACCCCCCAAAAGATAATACCTGTCATTCTGGTCTGACATCTCCAGATATTTCTGAATAGCGAGTGGCTGTTCTTTTGTGCAGTCATCTCCAGAAGGGCAGAAGAAGTGGCCTCCTCGTTTCATACCATCGGAACAGAAGAAACAAGCGGGAACTGATCAACATCCACAGCCCCCTGTCCTTGCACGACAACCGCAAGGGACATGAACTCCAACTATTAGCCAGCGTGAGCGTGACAAAGGGTGCAGAAGCGGTATTGAACTACGGGCAGAATAGATACGGTCCAATACGCATCAACGTAAGGGCAATGAGACCGATCCATTTCATGCGACCGGCTCCCTCCGCGTCGCGACAATCCCTTGCGGTTGTCGTGGTAGCTGGCCTCTGGAGTCGAGTGAGCACGACAACCGCAAGGGATTGTCGCGACGCGGAGTCAGCCGGTCACGCTTCCCCGCGAAAAGAGTTGAGCTACTGCATCCTTAAGTTGATGCGTATTGAAAAGAATAAATACGGCCCCTGATGTATAGCCGGCTATACATCAGGGGCCGTATTTATGACTCCACTGGGAAATTCTCTGATTGCGCTCAATGAAGCTCAGAAATGGAGCTCAAATATGCTCAGAAAATGAATTTCCCAGTGGAGTCATTTATTCTATCCGTAGTTCAATTACCACTTTCGCCGCTTAGCGTCTATTCTCATGGGCTTCGTCGATATGCTGATCGTCCGCCTGGTCCGTGGGTTTTGTGTCCACGTGCGCGGGAGCCTCGACGGCGGGAATATCTTTGTTCAATTTGCCTGCCATAGTGCTCAGGAAGGTTACCAGATCGTTAGGAATGGGGCGCACCCCTTCAAAGAACGAGGCATTGACCTCCGCCCCGAGCAAGAGAATCATGGAAAAGACGTAGAAAAAGAGTAAGAGGATGACCGCGAACCCTATCGGCCCGGCGTAGCTACCGAAAAGAAGGCGAATAATCAGCGGGAAGACAGTCAGTACAACCTCTGTCGCGATGGCAGCGCACACCGCTCCAGGCCAGCTATTGCGAAAACTAATTTTCTGATTCGGGACGGCCAGGTAGATGACCTCGAATAAGAGAAACGCGGCGATGAGGGCACCCAGGATGCCGCCCAGGCTGATTAAGACAAAGCTGCCGCCAGGGATGCTCTTCAAAAACGGAAGGTTCGCGAGGTTAGAAAACAAAATGCTCGGAGCCGCCGAGGCAAAGACCATCAAAGGGATCAGAATGATAAAGATGATGAAGACCCCGATCGCCACAAGGAACTGGCGCACCAGTGGGCGCGGGCGTACGCGATAGATGATATCCAGACATTGTTCTATGATGACAAAGAGCAATGATCCGAAGAAGATTGCTGAAAGAACCGCCAACAGACCCAGGATGCCGGAGGATTGTCCCAACTGCTGCGATGCAAGATCGAGCGCGTTTTGCTGCCCCGACAATCCCGGAAATAAGGACGTAACCTGGCGGATCACCGTCGGGCGGATGCTCGATTGTCCCAGAACCACACCCAGCAGTGCCAGCAGAGCAAGCGAGATCGGCACCATCAACATCACCAGGTTGTAAGCCAGAATACCCGCCAGGTTAGGCACCCAATCATTTATCGTCTTCGTCACAAACGCCTGCACCGGCTTTACATCGTCCGCCATGCTATGTCGATTCTCCGAATGAGCTGGCTTTGCATTATCTTTATTCTGCATATTAGCTTCCATTAATTATTCCCTTTTCAATTTCCTGAAGTCACCCATCTTTGCTTTGATAAATAGAGTCTGCACAATTTGAATACTACGCGTGTAGCACGAAGTCTAAAGGTTACAGGACTCATAAAGGTGACAGGTCGCCGAGCAGGCTTAGAAGAAGGAGAGGGCTAAAGGTCGCTTCAGTAGGTCACGACGTACTCCTGGTTCACGTCAAGTCCACCGACATCGAGTGTAAGTTTGTGTGTGAGGCTGCTTGCATTCGGGTCAATGTTATCTGTGCCACTTGAGTCAGTAACATCGACGCTGATTCGCCCCGCCGTGTATGCATCATTCGCTTCTCCCTGATCATGATAGGCAAAGACGACAGATCCACAGGGGCTATCGAGCTGCTGAGTATAGAAATAGGCGAGTAAGTCCTCCGCGAGCTGCTGACCCGACACACCCGGGTCAACCGTCACCTCTCGCTTTGGCTGTGGACAGACTCCAGTTAGTCCCACGCTCTCACTATGGAATTCGTGTATTGCGCTTGCAACACCTTTTGTAGCGAGGCTATGCAAATCGGCTAGCGTTGTTGGCGGATAGTGGATTGATTGAGGCGTAGATTTCGGCGTCTGAACTAGCATAGGAGTCGCAGTAGGATGAACGACGACGGCTGTGGGGCTATGCGATGTCATGCTCACGACCATATGTGATCCTGTTGTGGTTGGCGTTGGATCGGCTGAGTCGTTGGAGGTATCAGCCTGGCTACTCGATGTCTTCGTATTCGTGGTGAGCGAGCAGAGTCCACACACAGCCAGGGCTAGAATAAGCACGCCGAGTCCAAAAATCCAGCGTTTCGGTTTCTTCGGCGTCTGCACTGGTATGGGCGCATATGGAGGCAGTGGTGGTACTGGTGGGTGCGGTGGTTGTTGCATGTTTCTCCTCTTTAAGTATGATAAAATAGTATTACCCATTTATATGACGAGTGCGTATTTAAAGGGTAACTGCAAGTAAACAAATGATCTCTCCTTAAGTGGAAGAGGTCATTTGTTTACTTGCCTATATTGCTCTGTCAAATTTCATCGCAACCCGAAACCCGCAGCCTCGAAGCCACGTAGCGACAAACCCTTGCCCATATATTCCAACTAAATCATCTTTGGAAGGAAAAAGGGGAAGTTGGGTGGATTTCGCGGCGAGCTGCGCGGCGATTGAAGGGTATGGACGCGATACAGGCGAAGGCGGAATAAGTGATGACGGTTGTCCAATCTGGTCCGTACGTTTTCTTGCGATAAATCGCAAAGAACAGGAAGAGTATTTTGAGAAAGGAGGAAAGATTCACGAAGAGGAAAAGAATTCAAAAAGAAAGGCCGTTGCTCTTTTTACATTGTGTCCTTCTACCTCTTTTATCGTTGGAATATTTCACCATTCTATCCTTTGCGATTTATCGCAAGAAAACGTACGGACCAGATTGGAAAGCTATCATCACTCGTGTTGCCTCCGCCTATATCGCGTCCGTACCTTCCAATCGCCGCTCAGCTCGCTCCGAAATCCACCCGGCTGGCCTTTTCGATAGATAATATATGAATAAGTTGGAGACATTCATGAAGGGGCTTCACCACCCGAGATGAAAAAGGGGACGAACACTGACTTTGTGCCATGAGCCTGAGAAAATTTTTCAGAAGAGTCGATGTCCCTTGCGGTTGTCGTGCTCACTGGCCTTTCTGGGGAGGGACCACGACAACCGCAAGG
>CAXTXB010000580.1:0-3926 GCA_964247965.1 uncultured Dictyobacter sp.
CCAGCTTCCCTTTTCGAGGCACGCATCCGTAATAAGTTGGAGTCAATGTCCCTTGCGGTTGTCGGCTCGCTCCGCATCCGAGGCCAGCTTCCACGACAACCGCAAGGGATGGTCGCTACGCGGAGTGAGCTGGTTACATGAGGTGTGCCACTGTACCCTTAAGTTGATGCGTATTAAACCATATTTATTAACTGTCAAATTACCTCATGTACGGCTTAAATATTTAAAAATATCTAGACACCATGTATTATCCAATTAGGCAAAGAAGCACGAATACAGCTCTTACCTAATAGCAGGCCTATAATAAACTCAAGAATAGGTCGCCAGACACACAGAATTTGTCGTGGTGGTGCTATACTGTTCATTGTATAGCGCTGCGTTATTATAGTACCATATACTTTGTTTGAGCGTGTTTGATCCACTGTACGGCGAGCTCCTCTCCTCGCTCATGCGTTCTCACGCCGAAGGCATGGGAATTTCTTTTGCTTTTCTTGCGATTTAGGCAGAGCCCAAATCGCAAGAAAAGCAAAAGAACTAAAATAGATTGTTTCACGGATTATGATAGGTTCTGATTGATAATAGGAAAGGATGCCTTTACGATGGCAACGTCTATTCATACGACTACTGCTGATGTAAGTGGGACGCACGCCTTTATTGGTCGTCTTGGCTTTGATCGACTGCTTTCAGTGTTCTCGTGCTGGTTCGTTGGTGGCTTGTTTATCGATGGCTGGGCGCACACGCATGGGAAGGTGGACAAGACTTTTTTTACTCCCTGGCACGCTCTTCTCTATTCAGGCTACTTTTCGATGGCGGTTGCGCTGATTGTTGTGGTCTGGCTTAATCACAGGCACGGCTATCGCTGGCTGCGCTCGATTCCGCGTGGGTACGAGCTCTCGCTGCTGGGTGTGCCTCTCTTCACGGTGGCGGGCGCGGGCGACCTGGTCTGGCATACGCTGTTTGGTTTTGAGGTTGGCATTGAGCCGCTGCTCAGTCCGACGCATCTGCTGCTGGCCTTTAGCGCCGCGTTGATGATAACGGGTCCTGTGCGTGCGGTCTGGGGGCGGACCGATAAAAATCAGGGCTGGCGAAGTCTGCAGCCGGCGCTCTTCTCGCTCGTGGCTTTCCTGGCTGTGCTGAGCTTCTTTACCAGCTTTGCGCATCCTGTCGTGGACGCCTGGCAGGTGACGTACTTCGTCTCGAATGATCTTAAGTCGCACGCTGTGGCCGGCATTTTGCTGCAAACCATTATCTTGATGAGCATGATACTTATCGCGCTCCGTCGCTGGCAACTACCCATCGGCTCGATGACGCTCTTGATCTTTCTTAGCACCGCGTTGATGACCGTTTTTTCCGATACTTACATTCTTATTCCAGGCGCGTTACTAGCCGGTATTGTCGCTGACGTATTGTTGTGGCGTCTACGACCATCTGTGAAGCGCGTTGATGCTTTGCGCACCTTCGCGGTCGCCGTTCCTATAGTTTACTACGCTTTTTACTTTGCAACGCTAGGTCTCACCAGTGGCATTACCTGGTCAATCCACCTCTGGCTGGGCGCGATCGTTATGTCGGGTGTTGTTGGACTCTTGCTGAGCTACGTGCTCGTTGCTCCACAGATTCCTGTACAAGAAAGTTAGAAGGCGATGGAAAAGGATAAAAGAGATTCAACCGCGCTACCAATACGGCAAGCAACTACTGACGATATAGATCAACTTGTTCAGCTTCGCCTTCTGCTCTTTGAAGAGATCGAAGAAATCGTACAGAATATATCTGTGGACGTGATAAGACAAGCCACACGCGCTTATCTCGCGAAATCCTTGCCTCAAAGAACATTTCTTGCCTGGGTTGCAGAGAGTGAGAATCATATAGTTGCCACCAGCGGGTTGGTACTGTTTGAAAGGCTCCCTGCTCCGGGGAATCTTTCAGGCCAGGAGGCGTACATCTTGAATATGTACACACTTCCCCAATGGAGAGGTCAAGGACTGGCGACTGCTTTGCTGCAGGAGATTCTTCGTTTTGCAAAGGAGACATCGATAAGGCGGCTCTGGCTGAATGCAACGCAAAGTGGAAAGCCGGTCTATGAAAAAGCAGGATTTCTGGCTGAATCCTCTGCAATGGAATTGGTCTGGTAGGTAAGCTGAACAAAAAGAGTACAAGGGAGTATACATCATGCAATTCGGCGTCTTTCTTCCCATCTCCGGCCGCGCTACGGGTCCCGACACGCTTATCGAGGCCGCGCAGAGCGCCGAGGCGCAGGGCTACAACGCAATCTGGTCCGCCGACCGCGTCGTCACCCCCTGGCAGATCAACACGTCCTACCCGTATAGCGAAAATCACGAGTTCATCGTCCCGCCCGACCGCCCCTTCCTGGACTCGCTCACCTGCCTCGCATTTCTCGCTGGCTGCACCCAGAGGATCACCCTCGGCATCAGCGTCCTGGTCCTCCCCTATCGCCATCCCCTCTACTGGACCCGTGTCGCCGCCTCCATCGAGCGCCTCTCCAAAGGCCGCTTAATCATGGGCATTGGCGTCGGCTGGATGGAAGAAGAATTCGCCGCGCTCGGCGTCCCCTTCAAAGACCGTGGCCGCATGACCGACGAGCAACTACAGATCATCACCAAACTGTGGACCGAAGAGCACATCAGCTTCTCCGGCCAGCACTACGATTTTCAAGATGTAGCGTTTTATCCTAAGCCGACGCAGCGCCTCCCCATCTGGGTCGGTGGCGAAGGTGCCGCCGCCCAGCGCCGCACCGCTACATACGGAGACGCCTGGTTCCCCTACTATGTCCGCATCACTCCCAGCGAACTAAAGGTTGGCTTCGACAACGTCAAGCGGCTCGCCACCGAAGCCGGCCGCGATCCCACCAATATCCAGCTCACATGCTGCCGTCCCATCGAACTCACCTCTGAGCCCGTCGAGCAAGATCCCCAGGTTCTGCGCGGCACTCCTGCCCAGCTCCTCGAAGCCCTCAAAGCCTACCGTGACATCGGCGTTTCTCACCTTGCCCTTCAATTCATGGTCCCGCGCTGGCCCGACCGGGTAACCCAGATCGAACGCTTCGCCCGGGAGGTCATGTTCCACCTGCAATCCTAAGCGGTTGGAGTCTAAAAATAGGTTTTCTACTACTGAATGCGAAAGCAAGAGTCGCATCCAGTAGTAGATTGAGACAGTTTACTTCCCTTGTTCAACGTTGTTGGGACCCGCGATTGTGGTCACCTGTTGTGTAAAGGCATTCATAGCATCAGGAGGCGACTGCTGATTGGTCATAACCTGTTGCATCATTGAAGAAATCTGTACAGAAATCTTCGGGTATGCCGGGAAAGCTGGACGGAAGTGTGTCACATTGAGCAAGTTTGTAAAGTATGGATTCAATGGAGTGTCGCGGTAAGCAGGTACATCGACCACATCTTTGCGTGGAGTGATCTGCGATGTGGTCACGGCATATTTTGCTAACGAGTCCTTGCTATTGAGCAGTTTCAGGAACT
This sequence comes from uncultured Dictyobacter sp., assembly GCA_964247965.1. Lineage (GTDB taxonomy): Bacteria > Chloroflexota > Ktedonobacteria > Ktedonobacterales > Ktedonobacteraceae > Dictyobacter. The sequence continues at coordinate 3,486 of CAXTXB010000580.1, forward strand.
GGAAAGCCTGGTCTTTATGGGCTGATTTAGAACTAATGGCGAAGGACCACCCCCCAGAGAAGGTAAGCGTCTTCTGCCCCTGACCAAACTGTGTTGGTACCCGAGCAACACCCAACGTTTTCTGCCAGTCGGGCCATGCACTCGCCCCTGACGAACTCCAACCACTGGGGAGCCACGAGCCATCCAGCGCGAAGCCAAGTTTACTCTGTGGTAGTAGCTGCAAGGAAACGGTGTTTGCTGCAGTTGTACTCAAAGCGATATCGCTGGGTGGACCCAGAAGGTCTGCGGGATTATACACCTGTTTGATAAAGTTCAGCGTATCTAGCATCCCTTTACTTGGCACAACCCATTTTTGGGTTGAATAATCGTAGAGTGTATCGTTGGTGCCATAGAGTAGCATCAACATACCACGCATAGTAGAGGCCTCGTTCATCGGGATAC
>CAXTXB010000581.1:0-3898 GCA_964247965.1 uncultured Dictyobacter sp.
GCCCGAAAAGTATAGAATAGAAAAAGCAAAAATAGAAAAGAGAAGTGTATCGCGCAGCGAAGCTGCGTGAACTCATCAACTGAGCAAGCGGAGACGATGGGAGCCAATGCTCTCTAACAGGTTAAGGTTTCCTCACCGTCGCCGGTTTGCCATCTCTTCCTCGGTCGTCCCGCTGGTGACAAGTTCGTACAGCAGGGCTTGCCCTTCTTTTGGACGCAAGATTCGCCCGAGTCGTTGAATATACTCACGCTTCGTACTGTTTCCACTCACGATGATCGCGACGCGGCAGTCCGGCACGTCTACTCCCTCGTTGAGTACGCGCCCGGTGACGAGCTTGCTATATGTGCCGGCTCGGAAGCGATCCAGGATGTTCCGCCGCTCCTCGGCTGGCGTCTTGTATGTGATATTGGGTATGCAGCAGCGGCGGCTAATTTCTTCGACGACTGCATTGTGCTCAGAGAAGATGATGACCTGATCGTCTTTGTGCTCTTGAAGTATCCTTTCAATCTCATCGTATTTGCCGGGAGCGTTCATGGCTATCTTGCGTGACTCGCGCCATGCAAGCATGGCCTCACGAGCCTCAGGATCGCGTGCACTCATATAGATGAGCTTTTGCTGAAAGTCTTCTGGCGAGCGTATAACGATATGCCTTCGCCGCAGAAACGAACGGTAAATACGTCTCTGCTCGGTGTAGCGCGCCTCGTCTTCCGGCGATAGAGTGATCTCCACGCGCTGTTCTTTATATTGGGCGAGGAAGCGCCCTTCGGTCAGCTCCGCTGGTGAGCGTCGATAGACTTCTGCACCAACGAGCTCTTCCAGGTCGTTGTGTCCCATGTCGCTGCGCTCTGGCGTGGCGCTCAGGCCCAGCCGTATTGGCGTGAATGCGCTCTCTGCTATGAGACGGTAGGTCGGGGCGGGCAGGTGATGGCATTCGTCAAAGATGAGGAGCCCAAAGTTGCGTAGCTCATGTGGATAGATAACGGCGGAGTCGTAGGTGATGATCGTGATTGGCTTGATCTCTTTCTCTCCCCCGCCGAAGATGCCGATATCTTCTATGTCGAGTGTAAGGGCGGCGGCCAGGGCAACCCGCCATTGCTGTAGGAGATCGATTGTTGGAACAACGGCAAGGGTCCAGGTGCTGGTTTCGTGAATTGCCATTGCGGCGACAAAGGTCTTGCCCGCACCCGTGGGTAAAACGACAACGCCAGCGCTGCTTGCCACGCGCCATGCTGTAACTGCGTCGCGCTGGTAGGGCCGTGGCTCCATTCCTAGCTTTGTTACGAATGGAAGCCTTGGTCGCTCCATGAAGCCAAGGTGAAACGGTGTCTTCTGTTGGATGAGCGCTTGTTTTATAGCATTGAAGTGGCTGGGCTGCGTACGTAGAAATTGTTCGCGTGTGTCCTGCTCTATTCTAGCTAATATGCTGGGTGACAGGTAATGACCGAAGAGCCTGGTGAAGAGTTGATATTGTGTGCGCTCCTGCCACTCGGCTGGCGGGATGATTGCAAGGTCTCGCCCGCGTAGTTCAATGGTGGTTATACTCACGTGTCTGCTCCTTGAGTAGATGCGCTATCTGCTGGCTCATCGTAGAATACTGCTGCTTGCGTAAGTCGCTGCCTGTTTGTACAAGTGGAGTGGATAGATCACGATTAGCCGCAGGTGTCATTCCACTGGGCCAATAGAGCGGTCGTGCTCCCCGCTTGATGAGCTCCTGGTTCCCTTCTGGCTGTACCTCTGCGTCTGTTTGACACACATAGACGGGTCGTCTTTGTTCCAGTGCCCCTAGCGCACCGTTCCATGTTCCTCCCTGCAACTTGGCTTCACAGACGATGACTATGTGGGCAAGGCCCGTTACAAGTCGATTGCGCTCCATGGCCCTGCTTACCATCCATGCTGCGTTGGGGTGAAACTGGCTGAGCAGGAGTGCTTGTCCAGCAGCGATCCCCGGTAGCAGGCTATAGAGTTGTGCATTGTTTGTCTTGTTGATACCGTGTGGGAGAATAACTGTGGTGCATCCGTGTGTGCTGGTTGCTCCTTCATAGGCGGCGCGATCAACTCCGCGCGCGTATCCGCTGATAACGTTTGCTCCTTGCTCCGCAAGGCAGCGCGCTGCCTCGCGTGCGAATGCAACACTGCTCTCGCTGGCGCTGCGCGAGCCGATGAGGGCTATCGTGATGCGTTCGAGTATGCCCGGGTCGCCAGCATAAAAGAGTAGTGGTGGTGCTTGCTCAAGGGTTAATGTTTCATTAAGCATAAATGGATATTTGTTGTCGAGCCTGTTTAGTGTGTAAATGGATTCATACTCTAATTGCTTTATGAGTACTGCCTGCTCGCTCAGCGCCTCTATTTTTTGGGATGCCTCCTGCTGTGAGGAGCAAAGCTTCTCTAATTTCCTGACAGTCTTTTCTTTTAGCTTGCAGGTGGCCCTCCACTCGTCCGAGCTAGCTTTGAAGAACTCTCGCAACGACCTTCCCTGCTGTTGGCACCAGCTTGTGATGATCTCGTTAACAATTCGTGTTGTGAGGCCACAACGATACGTGAGAAGTAGCCAGTACGCTTGCTCTTCTACGTCCACCTCTATCATCATACCATTCCCCCTTGTTCATGATCCGTCTGCAGCGCGCGTGTAATTGTGAGTGGATAGACTGCCTGTGCTCCAGCTTCCATAAGCGTTTTGCCTGCTTCATAGACTGTGCAGCCGGAGTCATAGATGTCATCAATGAGCAAAAGCGTGCGCCTGATGAGCTTCTCAGGTTCTATGACTGCGAAAACTCCCCGTACGTTATTGGCTTTCTGGACCCGGTTACTGAGCCGCTTTTGTATATACGTCGGCCTGGTCTTTACAAGCCCTGCAAAATATTCTTTGCCTAGTCTGCTGGCTATCTGCCGGGCAAAATGCTCTACCAGGGGACCACTTTCGCTAGGTGGTATACTGACAACGGCCTGGAAGTCCTGGATGGGATAGCGTGTCTGTGCTATCTCAGTCGCGCGTAATACGAGCCCTAATGGAAAAGGTCCTGCTCCCCTATATTTGCTGGCATGCACCTGCACTCCAACTCGACTTCCATCATGATATGCTAGTGACCAGCCTGCTTCGTGCACCCTGCCTTCTCCTGTATCTTGTTGCTCGATACGCGGTAAAAAATCTTTTTCAAGAAATTGTGTGACTATAGTCTGTATTCTTTGCGTGGGGCGTACATCTGGAAACTGTGAACTGCTACAATTGCTACAGAATCCGCATCGATCATAAGCAGCCGACTCATCTCCAAGATAGCTGCTGAGATAAGCCATATAGCAGTGTGCGGTATGCGTATATTGTTGTAGTGCTACCAATTCGTCCAGCTTTCTCCTCCTGATCTGTTCATGAATAGAAAAATCTACTACCTGATGTACATGCTCTCTTGTGATTCCTTGCTCATAATGAATCCCTTCTTTCCCATACCTACCCCGTGCAAACTCTTGTGTGCTACGCCCCAATCCAGCAGGTTGAAGGGGGTACCCAACTTCTCGACAGGCAGCGACAGTTCCTTGCAGTTGTCGTCGTACTCCCACTTCGGAGGTCAGCCGGGTAACAAATCCTTGTGATTGGTGCCCTGCAGCACCGCTTTCTCTACGTACTAGCGCATAACTTTTTCCTGACAGTGCTCCGGGAGTAAGTATATAGCGCCGCGTATCCTCGCTAAATGTCACGAGTCCTTGTGCTAGCAAGTCATCCAATATAGTGTGCAACCGGGCGTGTGATAAGCCTGTATTGAGCAACAGATTGTTTTCGTGCGTCCCCTGAGAATGAGCGTGTAGGAGTGAGAGCACTTCTACATAGTGCTTTTCCTGCGGCACATCTTGTTCAACGTAACGTTCCTGTTGTACCATGTCTGCTGGATCATAGAGTAGAATGCAC
>CAXTXB010000582.1:0-3896 GCA_964247965.1 uncultured Dictyobacter sp.
GGATCAGTCATTGTACCCATATATTAATCCATCACTTAGACTTGCTTTTGCTTGACTGGTGCCGGTACTATCTGGGGTGTAGGAGCTATGTTTGTTGTGCCTAACGACTGCTTTGGATGCGCAAAGATCATCCTCCCCGCAACTGTCTGTAGCACACGGGTGACGCTGACTTCCAGCGTCATATTCATATACTGTCGCCCGTTTTCTACAACGATCATGGTTCCGTCATCCAGGTATCCTACTCCCTGCCCTAGCTCTTTGCCATCTTGCATGATTTTGATGTGAATATCTTCTCCTGGTAAGAGAACAGGCTTGATTGCGTTAGCCAGTTCGTTGATATTCAAGACCTTAACGCCTTGCAGTTCAGCAACACGATTGAGGTTAAAATCATTGGTAATGATCGGGCAGTGCTGGTCGCGGGCGACTTTTACCAGTTTGCCATCGACGTCTGCAATTCCCTCTACGTCGGTGTCGACTATCTCGATAGGGACAGTCGCGTCTTTCTGTAGTCGGTTCAGAATCTCCAGCCCTCGTCTCCCTCGATTGCGTCGCATCGTATCAGCGGAGTCTGCAATGCGCTGTAACTCGTTCAGTACAAAGCGTGGTACCACTACCGTGCCGGTGATAAATCCGGTCTGGCTGATATCTGCGATGCGTCCGTCAATAATCGTGCTGGTATCGAGCAGTATTGGCTGTGATGGGAAGGGCGGCACAACAACTGCATCCTTCTCCTGCTCGCGCTTCTTGCCTCGCTCGCGTTCAGGCCGTTCGCCTCGCTCTTCTTCTCGCTCTCGCCTGCGCAATGTCGCATTTTGGAAGAGATGTGCGATGTCACTCTTGCGTAAGACTGCGCCTGTGAGACCAAGATAGCCAAAGACGACTGCTCCTAGAAATGGCGCGAGATGACCAATATACCAGGGTAGGTATTGTAGTGGAATAGCCAGGAGCGCAGCAATGATGAGGCCTATAGTCAAGCCTATGACAGCTGCTACCAGGTCGCCTGCTGATGCCACTCTAATCTTATTTCGAATCCATAGATACGGCATGACCGTAATATACGGAGTGATGATAAATGCTACAGCGGTAATAATGACTGCGATAGCGATGAGCATTGGAAGTGGCAGCAAGATGGTAGAGACGTTGAGTAATAGAATTCCAACGACTGAACCAATGGCTACCAGAGCTCCCACTATGCGCGCAACTGTATTCACTGACATCCCTGCATCCTCCAAAGCAGCGCACGTAAACGTGCTCTATCTCAAGAGGGCGGTGTGATTTGTTCGCTCAGCTGACAGGTCGGTGATTAAGAATAGAAATGATGATAGCAAGAATAATGTTGCCTTGTCTGCTGCCGTGACAGACCACGTTGCCCGTTGAGTAACCGATCCTTAAAAATTTCTGGTATATCGAAGCCTCCGCTAGAAACGGAGCGCTTATGCTGAACTCCAGGATACTTTGAAGATGCTGTGTACAAGTGCTTCCGCTTCTTGTTCACACTTTAAATCTTCGTCGTATGAAAATAGTGTGTTGAATATGCAGTATACACCGTTTCTGCATAGGAAGCAATAGGTGTATGTGCATTTTTATACCTGATCCTTTCGCGCGCTACTTTCGCATAAAAGCTTAGGCTTTCTCTCCCTTCTCTTCTTATTCTCTCTAGTGTAAAGCAATTTCTAGTGCTACCGCAAGTGAACTGGCAGTAATTACTTTGAAGTCCGCCGGCAGTCCCGCATTCTCTAATTCTGAGCGCAATCGTTCACTTTTACCTGCGCTGGGGATGAGGCAACGTTTGAAGCCCAGCTTGGCGGCTTCACGTACGCGCAGTGTGAGCCGACTTACCGCCCGCATTTCGCCCGACAGACCGATCTCTCCTATAAGTGCTATATCCGGAGGAATAAGTCGCTCTCGATAGCTAGATGCAATCGCCGCTGCGACTCCCAGATCTATCGATGGTTCTTCTACTGTGAAGCCGCCAATGACGTTTGCATAGACATCGTGGCTCCCTACTGCTAATCCTACACGTTTGGTAAGTACCGCCATTAACATCAACAGCCGGTTGTGATCAATGCCATTTGTTGTGCAGCGCGGATTCCCAAAATTGCTTGGTGTTACCAGGGCTTGTACCTCTATAAGCAGCGGCCGTGTGCCCTCCATACTTACAACAACTGCGGAACCACTGGCTCCACTGGCTCGATCCGAAAGAAAGACGGCAGATGGATTGGAGACCTCGATCAGCCCTTCTCCGTGCATCTCGAACACTCCCACCTCATGGGTGGCACCGAAGCGGTTTTTTACGCCTCTCAACAAGCGATAGGAGTGATACCGTTCACCTTCCAGGTAGAGCACCGCGTCTGCAATATGTTCAAGTGCCTTAGGACCTGCGACCGTGCCTTCTTTAGTGACGTGTCCAATGATGAAGATGGGAACTTGTGAATGCTTGGCCAGCTGCATGAGCTGTAGTGTGCACTCACGTACCTGGCTAATACTACCTGGTGCCGCAGTAAGATGACTCGCGATGATCGTCTGGATGGAGTCGACGATAACCAGCGAAGGCTTCAGGCGGTTGATGGCCTCTGCAATAATATCAAGCTCGATTGCGGCCAGGAGATAGAGCCGTTCGCCTGAGATGTCCAGGCGCTCGGCGCGCATTTTGACCTGCTCTATTGACTCTTCGCCAGAGACGTAGAGTACAGGGCCTACCTCTTGCGCTATCGCACCGGATACTTGCAGGAGGAGTGTTGATTTACCAATGCCTGGTTCCCCGCCAATCAAGATGAGCGAGCCGGGTACCAGGCCACCGCCAAGTACACGGTCCATCTCAGGATAACCCACGGAGATGCGCTCCTGGATCAGTGGCTTGATTTGCGGCAGGACGACAGGTGTCTGGGTCCCCTGTGCCAGTTGTGTTGGGCTTAGGAGATTTTGACGACGTTGTTGTGTGGGACTTTGTGGAACATCTTGTGTTTCTTCCAGAGTGTTCCATGAGCCACAATCGGGGCATTTCCCCATCCACTTGCTATGTTCCCCACCGCATTGCTGGCAGATGTATTTTATACGTATTTTTGCCATGTCTCGTTTGCCGCTATTCTCTTCCCACAGAACATTGTGAGCCTGATCCTATGTCTTGCAGCAATCAGGCGAGATGTTTTTAAATGAGCAAATAAAAAGGGACGTAACTAGCCGTCACGTCCCTTCGTTTGTTAACCTTCGGTATTCGCGCTGCTTTCGCCACCAGCTGAGAGCGCCGCTTCTGGGGCCGCCGCTGATGCTGGAGGTGGCAACTGCTCGATCCGGTTGCGAACCTGCAGGACAAGATCGTCATCGACGATACTTGTTTCAATGAGATCGCCTGGATGGAACTTGCCTTGTAGCAAGCCCTCTGCCAGTGGATCTTCAACCATACGCACGATCGTTCGTCGTAGCGGACGAGCCCCGTACTCTGGGTCAAATCCTTTATCGATCAAGAAGTCCTTTGCAGTCTGTGGTACAACCAGTTCGATCTGTTGCTCTGTCAATTGCACACGAACACGATTGAGTATCAAGTCAACAATGGAGTACATCTCTTCCATCCGTAGGGAGTGGAAGACAATAACTTCATCAATACGATTGAGGAACTCCGGTTTAAAGGTGTTCTTTAGTTCGCCGAGCACCTTGCTCTTCATTGCATCATAGTCAGCCTGGTTTGCCTTGGCCTTGTCTTTCGACTGTTTAAAGCCGATCGACGCTTCCTTATTAAGGAGTGCAGCGCCAACGTTTGATGTCATGATGATAATAGTATTGCGGAAGTCCACCGTGCGCCCTTTGGCATCCGTCAATTTGCCATCTTCCAGAATCTGGAGCAGCATATTGAAGACATCAGGGTGAGCCTTTTCAATTTCGTCGAGCAGGATCACACT
>CAXTXB010000583.1:0-3892 GCA_964247965.1 uncultured Dictyobacter sp.
CTCATATACATTTATGCACGTTTTCATGTTACAATAATTTAAAGGTTCGTAGATTAGTAAGGAATAGAGGAAGGGATGGCGCGTATTTTTATTATTGGGGGCGCGGGCAGCGGCAAGACGACATTGGGGAGGCGCATATCGCAGCACTTCAACATTCCGTTTTATGAGATGGATGTGGTGGGCTGGGAGAATGGCGTGGGGCCGGAGCGGCCCCTGGAAGTGCGTTTGCGCGATGTGCATGAAATTGCAATACAGCAAAATTGGGTTGCCGAGGGCTGGCATCGTCCCTGGACGGACGAGTTGTTGCAAGAGGCGGAGCAGATCGTCTGGCTGGATCTGCCCTGGTCCATCGCTCGTCGGCGCATTGTGATGCGGCATCTACGTGCCAGTCTGGCCGGTACAAACAAACATCGTGGCCTGCTCAAGCTCTATCGATTTCTGAGAGATGTTGAAGTATTTTATACGAGCAAGCAGCCTGGACAGAATACGCGACTGGAGGCCGCTAAAGAATTGCAGCCGTACAGATCTAAAGTTGTACATTGTCAACAACCTGCAGACGTAGATACATTTCTTGCACAGATACTCGAAGTGGGCGCCACTAAGTAAGCAAGGGAAGGCAATCCAGATAAATAATATCTTCTATCCTTTCGGTGGATTATTTGCCCATACCGTGATAAATGTCCAGGTCGCCGCAAAGTCTGGGCGTTTCATATCTTCTAATACCTGCCTGTTAATCACCTCACCATCGGGCTCGCGATTCCATTTCTGTTGGAACGACTGCAGTGATCGAGACATCTGTTTTAAATATAAAGACAAGAACTGGCCTTCAAGGGTTTCTTCGCTGTAGTGAAGTGTACGAATTGCCGTCTGCACATTCTGAAATCCTTGTTGACGCAGCAAGGACACAAGCTCACTCGTTAGCCCATCTTTTTGGGGCGTAAAAGCATGTCCTGATCGATGAAAAGCTTGCAACAAAAGCTCCACCTGCTGCATTTGTGCGGAACTAGTGCTCTCTATCATATCGGCCTCAACGATCCTGATCACGCCAGCGGATCGTGTGACACGCTTGAAATTGTGCAAAAGCTTGTTCCAATCCCAGGTGCGCAGAAAGCTTCCTCCTAAGCGTTGATTGACGAGATCGAAGGAATCATCGGGAAAATCTAGAAAGCCTAGAGCGTCCATAACACGAAACTGTACCCGCTCGGCGACTTGCTGGGCCTCTGCCTGGGCATTCGCATACTCAATCACCTTCGCGTTTATATCGATACCCACAAGCTGAGAGATCTCTGGATAGGTCTTCGCAACCTCAATGAGCCACTGCCCGGTCCCACAGCCAACGTCCAATACGCCCTGAAGGCTGGTTGGTTCAGGCTGTTCCCGTAATATATCTTCCGTTGCTATATTCATCATCTGCTCCTCATTCTGGAGCAGCGCGAGATCTTCTACGGTGTAACGTTCTTTTCTTACATATGTCCCATGCTTATCCTGGGGGTTGATAGGAGAAGACATACAGGTATCGCACTCCTTTCTCGCTTTACATTAAAAGTTTTCTATATCCCTTAATTGTACAGAAAAAGTTGGGATAATACAGCAATCCTTTGGACTATGTGAAAGAGAAACGAGTAGTAAGCTTATGGATACAGTAGGCGACGCTGTATGCCAATGATCAACATTATTTGCTCTCTCCATACACTTGAGTGCTGTATTGCATACACGCAGGGCTCAAGATAAAAGAACATGAGAATATGACAGCCGCCTTTTTCTCATCTATACTATGTTCTATGCAAATCATCTAACAATAGGACATTATACATCACTTTCTTGTGTTCAGGATTTTCATGGGAGAAAATAATTATGACACGACAATTCAGAGTAAGCGCTTCTCTTACCTTCATGTTAGCAGTGCTATTTTACCTGTTCTTTCAGGTCAGCAAACATAATCCTGCTTTATCTCAGATGAATCCTTTCGCTAATGACCCATATGATGCTGTTGGATCATTTGGTATGCAATCTGCGCTGTTTACCGCGCTGCTCTCTCTGGTACGCGCCTTTCGCCCTTATCAACCAGGGGAAGCATCGGCTAATCAGGAATTGCTGCTTTTGTGTGGAGAGTATTTCTCATGCTTATCTGTAGCGGTGACTTTGATCGCGGATATAGTAGCATTAATACGTCACCCTTCTGTCTGGACTACTGGACCCGCTGGATACACACTGGCCGGGCTAGTTGGAGGAATGGCTCTTCTCACAGCTTTTGTATGTTGGCTTCTTCATAACATCGCACGCAACAGACACTTACTCTCTCCACGAAACACCTGGGCGAGGGCTACTGGTATTTCTATCGCAGGCATTCTTCTATTGGCCCTTTATCCAGAGAACTGGCGCGAAAGTGTGCCTGGAGAACTCTTCACGGTTTTCTGCGGCATGGCATTCCTGTTCGTATTGGTCTGGGCGATAGGCACTGCCATCTCCCCCTATTCGGGAACGTTTTTTGAGGATTTCCTAGATGACCTGACATCGGTCTATCGCTGGTTGAAAACACACATAGGCCCACTTATAGTCTTCTGCATCCTCGTTGAAAAGATGCTCAACTGGCCTCTCGTGCGCCCAATAGTGCACTGGTTAAATCCGCGTCGGCACACCTGGAACCTTGCAATCTTGTTAGGAATCGTATTGGGCATGCTGTTCATCCTAGCAGAGGTACTGGCGGAGGGAGTAGATCCACACCAGGTCGGACGACTTGCGCTCATCATAGCTATTTATATAAGTATAGAATGCACAGGCGTACTATTAGGTTACTGGCTCCTCGCAAAGCCAATGGGACTCTTCCGACATACTGCCCCTGCGAAAGAACATGTACTCTGACTTCTCTCATGACGCAATCAGGTCTTTGAGCCATTCGTGCTCCGGTGAAGTGTGTAAAGAGCCTGTACTAACCACTGCCTCTGTCGTACGTTTAATAAAGGTAGCGCAGACTGAAAATCTGCACGATTCTTAGCAGATGACAGGTGACGCGATTTGGAGAGCAAACTGATCTCCGGCGCAAGTATTGGAAGGCCAGATGGTGAGAGGAAGATAAGCCAGGACAAGATTACTAAGCGTATGTAATAGGTATACACCAGATTTTCTACACTTTGTTTTCAGCATTATCTATATTCGCATTATCTATAAAGGAGATGTCACGGGTAGGCTGGATGATGAGCCGTTGGAAGATGACGCCCATGCGCTCGGGTGGATATGGCATGTCTTGCTCTAGCCACCATTGAATAAGTGCTATGGATGAGTTGACGAGGTGATAGGCCGCGATCTCTGGCGGGATGGGACTATCGGGCAAGGGCGCGTTCTCGTTTAGAATCCTTTGCGTGCTGACATCGATGATGTGCTGCATCAGAGTCGAGCTGCCCCGGCTGCTGATCAGGACGAGAATAACATTACTATTCTCCTGCACGTAGCGAAAGAGCGGTATGCCGATAGATGCAGTATTCGGGTCAGGTGTAACAGGCAATAGCACGTACAGGTCGGATAATACGACATCCGCCACGTCACGCAATAAAGCATCCTTGTCGTGATAGTGGCGAAAAAATGTTGCGTACCCGATATCAGCCTGCTCGGTAATGTCGCGGATCGTCACAGACTCGTAGCCCTTCTCAAGGGTGAGCGCGATCAGGGCTTTCGCCAACAGCCTCTGTGTACGCCTGACCCGTCTATCCTGTATATCCATAAGTGTTCTCTTCCTCTAAACCAGAGTTTAAGTATGCTACCAACACCATCATACTACAGTTTGTCCTTTAATGGAGAGAAAAATCCAAGTTGTTTCCCTCCACTGGGTTATCGCCAAAAATTTTAAAAAAATGCCAAATTTTTTTTTTATGATGTTTTTTTTTGGTTTTTGGGT
>CAXTXB010000584.1:0-2609 GCA_964247965.1 uncultured Dictyobacter sp.
TCTCATTTCCCTGGTTTTCAGGTCACAATAAAGTTTGACAAAGCAGTACCCTCCAATTGCTGCTTAGCTCGCTCCGAAATCCACCCAGCTTCCCTTTTTCGAGGCGCGCTGCCGTAATAAGTTGGAGTCAATGCCGCAAGGGATGGTCGCTACGCGGAGGGAGCTTGTCAATTGATGCGAGTTGATCCACTATCTTTTTTTGGGAAGAGTCTATGCGTCCTGATTTTCCAGTGATTTTGTCCCCAGTTGCTGCGAGAAACGCAACACATAGCCGTCCGGATCTAGCACCAGGAACTCTTTTAAGCCCATAAGCTGATTGTCTCTTCTATACCAGTGTTCCTCTGGCTCCAATATAAGAGGATAGCGATGCAGCTTGAGCGCAGCTATTAGCACGTCGATATCATCCACGATCATCTGCATATTGATGCCGCGTCCAAAGGGATATTCAAGCGGCGCGGTCTTCCAGACGCGGTTGAGCTGTTCGACCATGATCTGAATGTTCTGGTAGGAGAGGAAAACAAACTTATGCTCGGGACGCTGGTAGTCGATCTGGAAGCCCAGGATGTTGACATAAAACCATATGCTTCTCTCTAAATTTGCCGCACTTAGCTCGGGAATTAGCGGATTGAAGTTCATAATGCTTCTCCGTTCTCTTATTTGATGAGAGTAGATAGACCTCTTCCCGGATGATACCATCTTGCGACAAAAAGAGAAACGATATCCTAATGACTAATGGATGATCCCAAACTTTTGGAAAAAGATGGACATTATGTTTTTACGGCCGGTAAAAACATAATGTCCATCTTTTTCCAAAAGTTTGGGATCATCCATTAGTCATTAGGATATCGTTTCTTTCACACACCAGTCATAGATGACCTGTTCCAGGTAGTCCAGGCCGGAGTAGAAATTGGTGACTGGAATGCTTTCGTTGGGCTGGTGAGCCTCCGCGAGTATGCCAGGGCCGCAGATGTAGGAATCGATGCCGATGCGGTGGAAGTTGCCGCCATCTGTTGCGAAAGAAACGCCGCCTGCAAGATCTTTCCCGGTTACGCGGCGCAGCAGGTCGCAGAAAGGGCCGTCAGAGGGTGAGCGCAAGGGCGGGCAGCTAACGACATTTTCGATGAACACGCCTGCCTCTGGCGCAACAGCCTTTATCCGACCTGCTATTTCGCTCTCCACTCGGTCGCGCACGGCCTGTATGATTTTCTGTGCATCGTCGCCTGGAGCCACGCGGATACTCACGGTGAGACGGCACTCATCGGCAATCATATTTGGGGCCAGGCCGCCGCTGATCATGCCGCTATTGAATGTTGAGTAGGGTACCTCTGGGAAGAGGGCACGATTTTCGGTGGTGGCGCTCTGCTGCAGCTCTTTGCCCACTTCCTGTATGACGCGAATAACATCGCCCATCGTGTCGATCGCGTTGAGTCCGCTGGCCGGGACGCTGCTGTGGCCGCCCTTGCCATGGACGCGAACATCGAACGTGGCGTAGCCTTTGTGTGCCGGATAAACCTCAAAGCCCGTCGGCTCGCCGATCAGGGCTATTTTCGGCAACGGATACTCGCGGAAGAGCTCGGGCAGGACCGAGATCAGGCGACCAGAACCCTGGGCCGCCACCTCTTCATCGTAGGTGAAGACATAGACCAGGGGCCGCCGCAGTGCGCTCAATGAGAGGCTCTTCGAGGCCAGGACCGCCTGAGCCAGAAACACTTTCATATCCGTCACGCCGCGGCCGAAAATGTGCTCCCCATCCTGGTGCATCAGCAGCGGATCAGACTTCCAACCTGGCTGCTTATCAAACGGCACGATATCCGTATGACCAGAGATAATAAGCCCATCGGGCTCCCGCGGGCCAGCCCAGGCAAGCACAGTAGCCTTAGACACATCATAGACATCCTGTGTCAGCAACTGCACCGAAAAACCACAACCATCCAGATAGTTCGCCAGAAATTCGGCGGCGGGAACATTTGTATATTGGCTCACAGTATTGAAACTCACAAGCTTGTGAGCAACTTCCCACAGCTCGCTCTGCTGGATATTCGCACTATTCATTCATCTTGTGACATCTCTTCCCTCGCTGTAGTAACGAGCCTGGAAATGTACTCTCCTTCTTGCAAATAATTTAATGTTTCACCCTTAATTCATCATGATTAATTTACTCGCACCTGCTCCAACAGCACATAGAGACCTTTTCTAAACAGCGTCGGAAGAAAGACGCTGACAATCCGCTTTTAGGATACTGCAATAGGTATATAAAACACGGAAAAGTTCTATCTACCTCTCTCTATTATAGAGACGCATCCAAACATATGGCCCCATCTTGAATATTTGATATTGCTCTGGCACGCTCTACTAAATACTGGACCGACCTTTTTTCCCACCTTGTTATTATTACAATATTGATATAAACGAAAGAAAATAGCAAAGACTCGCCCTATGTAGATAGAAAAGACACTCTACTTATAGAAGTCTATTAGATTCTAGAACGATTACCAGAAGATGGCACAATCAAGGCCTCATGCAGAATTTTTGAAAAATGAGGACTCTAGTGTTTTGGGGGGTGTTTTTTTTTGGGGGGGGGGGGGAATCAAGCGGGCGCACCACAACAG
>CAXTXB010000584.1:2619-3880 GCA_964247965.1 uncultured Dictyobacter sp.
CCTATTGCCGCCGAAGCCAATCACAACCTCAGCATCAGCTTCCAGTCCGATGCACCTCAAGGCATGCTTGATTTGATGGCTCAGTATAGCCTCCAGGAAGGGTAAGCAGGGGGAGAGGCTGGGTCCTGATTGCTCAGGATCACCAATCCCTCCCCCAAAAACTTCAAGATCCTTATTTATGGCAAAGGATTCTGCCCCATGAGTCGTGTACCCATCATAGCTGACTTTTTAACAACATCAAAACCATAACGTGTCATTTCAGTTTCGTACTCGCTTATTGCTTCCGGAAGTTTTCGCCGCCCGTAAACGACATCTTCAAGATGACGTCCAAGCAGAGCGCCATCACGCATAGCGATGTTGGCTCCTCTCCCTAGCGTTGGTGTCATCGCATGAATAGCATCTCCTAAGAGGGTTACGTTAGCGGACTTCGGCATCTCGCATGGGATACTTGTATACATTTCAACAAAGAAAAATGATTTTGGATCGCCATGAACCAGGATTGCCCTTGAACTCTCAGGCCATTCTTTCATGGGTTCTAAGCACAACTTCTGAAGTTCCTCACTACTTAAAGCCAGAAGGCGAGAATCGTCTTTCCCAAAGAGTTCCTTTCTTCCTCCGACAATACAAACGATGTAATCGTCTTGCGGCCAGAGTTCGGCTTTCGGCATGAATTGAGATGCCGCCAGATCAGGACGGGTCGGAAACACGACCGGCCCAAGACCCAAAAAGAGTTTTTGGGAATCAATAGCGATCGTAAAAACATCTTCACGCGCTTGATTTGGCACAAGTTTCATCGCCTCCGTGATCGGGATACGGCCGTAGATGGCACGCACGCCTGCGTCTTGAATGTCTGCATGAGGTATACGTTGTTTTCTAACCCTCGACCGGATTCCGTCAGCTCCTACTAAGAGATCTCCTTTGGCCTTTGTTCCATCCTCGAAAGTAACGGTAACGCCCTTCTCATCACTCTCATAATGAGAAAGTTTTTTTCCGAAATGGACGATGTCTTGCAGGCCAGTGAACAAGATCTGTCTTAAGGTTGCACGGTTCACATTCATGTGGGACGGAAGTTGATGAGATGAGTGTACTTGTGTGCTCCCATGCTCGTCACTTGACAGGCGATTTTGGATCGCCAGCTTCGTATCAACAATTGTAGTAAACGGAAGCGGCTTCATAGAGGTCGCATCAAAGAGTTTGTAGAGTTCGGGGGTGATTGACTGATAAAGCGCATTCACTCCATCTGAATCAATGTGTAGCCTGT
>CAXTXB010000585.1:0-3875 GCA_964247965.1 uncultured Dictyobacter sp.
CCCTGAGCTACGATGTGCTGGCACGCACCGGGTTACGATGTGAGTATTCCATACAGAATCCACGCTTTAGCACTGCATGTTCTGCCAGCCCCACGCAATGTTCAATCGCAGCGCGCCCTCCGCAAGAAAAGATATTCACATATGCGCGAGTCTTCTCAGAGGGAAAGGCATGCATGCAGTGCTAAAGCGTGGCTGTGGCTGATCCAATCAGCGCGCTCTGCTTCCCAGAGACGCGGGAGGCTCGGCGGCTGCATCTCTTTTGACCTTTTTATTCTTTCAACAGCATTGACCGCAAGGGATTGTCGCCATGTGGCCTTCTTCAGCAGATGAGTAAAATCTTCTCTCAAGTGACCTCAGATCCTGCCTTAATATAAGGCCAGGGGAGCACAAAAACTATCCAATTCTTGCGCTCAAACTTGCTGCCAGCTATCCTGCCCGTCCTCGCCTAAGGCTGACAGCGCCATGGTCGTCATCGTGCGATGGACACCTGGCACGTCACGAATGCGATCCAATAGATTCTGCAGAGCAAGCGGTGAGGCCAGGCGTGCCTTGAGGAGCAGGCACCACTCACCCGTGACGCGATAACACTCTTCAACGAGAGCCTCCGCATTCGATAAAGCCATCATCTCCTGGCCCGTCTCATTGCATTTCGCGCCCACCGTGCTCACCCATATAAAGGCCGTGACCGGAAAGCCCACCTCGCTCCAATCAACCCGCGCTTGATAGCCTTTAATAATGCCTCGCTCCTCCAAACGCTTGATACGCTCATGAACGGCCGGACGCGAAAGGTTGACACACCCCGCAATCTGCTCCTGGGTCATGTGCCCATCAAGATGCAGGAGAGAGACAATAGCTCGATCAATAGCATCCAATGCATTACTCCTTTTTGCGCGATCATCAATATGTCAGTAAGAATAGATAAAACATTGTATAAAGTCAACGATTTCTCCAAAAACAAACAAATTGTCAGCGTTATCTAAAAGTGTACACGGAAAGATGTAGCTATACCAACATTACGTCAGCGTTGTTAACCTCCATCGCAACACAAAAAAAGGAACGCAAAGCGGCTCAGAGCAAGTGGACTAGCTAGCGATTCTCCGGCTAAAGGTGGTCTGTACGCGATAAATGACTCTGTTGCTTGATTGGTTCAGGATGATAGGGCAGATTGGACGAAAAAAGCGTACTATAATATACAGGTAGGCTTTTGCCCTCCAGGTACCTGTATACGACTTCTTGAAGACTTGACGGTCAGAAAGGATTCTTTGACATGCAAGATAGTGAAGCCATAGAAAGTGGTTTCGTTGAACTTCCCAACGCTCAACTTTTCTACGAAGTTTGGGGTCAGGGTCATCCACTAGTACTCGTTCATGCAGGGATTGCTGATCGGCGCATGTGGGACGGACAGATTCAAGCGTTCGCGCGGCAGTATCGAGTGATCCGCTACGACCTGCGCGGACACGGCCAGAGTACTATTGCTAGCGGGCCTTACTCCCACTCGCAGGACTTGTATGACCTGCTCAAATTCTTACAGATTGAAAGCGCATATCTCGTCGGGTGTTCTCTAGGCGGCATGACTAGTATTGATTTTACACTTACCCATCCGGATAAAGTTGATGCTCTCCTTCCAGTCTCCTGCTTCCCGAGCGGTTATTGGACGCACAATCCCGAGTTATCGCGCCCCAACGACCACCTCCTCAAGATGTCCATGGATGTAAAAGAACTCATGGCACGCGGCGACCTTCCTGGCGCTGCAGACCGCGAGACAGACTATCTATTAACAGGTCCACAGCGTACTACAGATGATGTACAGATTACGCCTTCTATTTATACACTTCTCCACGAGATGAATCGAGTAGCAGTACAAAAGGAGGCGACAGCACAAGGCAAAGAACAGCCCCTGATGCCACCCTCGATCACGCGGCTATATGAAATACACATTCCTACCCTTATCATAGTGGGAGATCAGGATGATGAGGATGTTCTGAAAGGAGCGCAAATACTAGCTTCACGTATTCCCAATGCACAAAAAGCTGTTGTTAGTGATACGGCTCATATGCTCAACATGGAGAAGCCGGATGTATTCAATACACTGGTTCTAGACTTTCTCGCTCACCTTTAGCTTCCAGCTTATCAATTTATCTTGTTCCTTTATGCAAGTACAAAATGAGCGTTTCGCTTCTGATTTGCTATAATACATTCGGTTGATTGTTTATGCGCACTAAAAGGAAAGAGGTGAATTAGACAATGGTTACATGCATATCACTGTTCCGCGGCATCAATGTAGGGGGTCACCATAAAATAAAAATGGACGAGCTCAAAAAAGTGCATGAGGCTCTAGGGTTAAGGGATGTTGTACATTATATACAGAGCGGAAACGTTGTCTTTAAAAGCGATGACGCAAATACAGCACAGATCTGCGCACAGATTGAGGGAGGCGTGGAAAAAACATTTGGATTCCCCGTCAAAGTTATGATTCGCACGGCAGACGAGCTAAGAGAGACCATTGCGAACAATCCGTTTGAGAGCCAGCAAGACAAAGAGCCAAACAGGATCATCGTTCTCTTCCTGGCCACCCGTCCTGACGATGCAGCCCGGGAAGACCTTGTCAAGACATATACGGGTTCAGAGGAAATCTTCATAAGCGGTAGAGAAGCGTATATCTACTATCCAGATGGGATTGGACGCTCCAAACTCACTAATAGTCTGCTTGAGAAAAAACTAAGAACCGCCGGAACGGCAAGAAATTGGAACACCGTTCTTCAATTACAGAAACTGACCTACGCCTAGCATTAAATATAAGCCAAAGGAGGCCTCGCTCTTTGATTGAAATACATACTCTGCATACTTGCAAACCATCGCGGATCGTCGTGATCGATGTGGCGTGCGCTATCCGTTGGCAAGCCCACTTATGATCGAGATGCTCTCGACCAACTCCCTACTCGACATAGCGAGCCAGCTTCTCTAGAGTCGACCGCGTGCCAGCATCATTATCCTCGGGTCGAATGCCTGACGGAATGTCCTTGAATACGATAGATACTGTGGTTTCGCCGTCTTCGGCCTTAAATGTGACCACCATGATCATCTCTCCCGAGAAGGCCGGATCGACCGAATCAAAGATGATCCCTTCGACGATTCTTCTGGGTGGCGTCAGTTCCACAAACCGTGCAGTATATCTATCTTCCCTTTCTGAAGTCTTGCCGCGGAAGGTTTTTTCGGTTGAAGGATAATACAGCGACATCTGATATCCTCCACCAATTCTGTCGTCGAAGCTATGGACTTCGCCTGTCATGTCTCCAGGTGCAAACCAGACAGCCAGAGCTGCGGAATCGGTAAAGGCCCGATAGAGAGCTTCAGGCGTCGCCTTGATCCATTTCGAGTTTCGCGTGCTGGCACGTGAGTACGCATCGGTCATGGGCGTCTCCTTTCGCAATCTCGCTGGGAAGGGTTCTCAATCATCATGCGGGGGGTTTCCATCGGTTGTCAATCTAAACTGGGAATTCAATCTGACCCGCTTTCCCCTCATCACGAATAACCAAGCAGCTTAGCCTTCTCAAAAGCACCCCGCGCCTCAGCACCCCTCCCCAAATTTCGAAGCGCAATTCCCTTGTTATGATATGCAGTAGCAAAGTCAGGATCTAATTTGATAGCCTCATCGTAGGATATAATTGCTTCCTCATATCTCTTCAGATTGCTGAGCGCAAAACCTTTGTTGATATAAGCATTTGCATTATTAAGATCCAGCTTGATTGCTTGATCCAAGGCTACTAGTGCTTCCTCATATATCTTCAGAGTAGCAAGTGCCACTCCCTTGTTGATATAAGCATTTACATTATTAGGCTACAGATTGATTGACTGATTGTAGGCTACTAGTGATT
>CAXTXB010000586.1:0-3459 GCA_964247965.1 uncultured Dictyobacter sp.
ATGAAAATCTGATTCTCACCAATGAGCAAGATGCTACAAATCGCTGGAAAATGACATTAGTGCCCTTTTATCCTTCTGTAAATATCATAAGCGATCATCCATTTGCCGTTCTTAATGCCGACTGGGCAAGTAAGGATGAGCAGCAAGCGGCCACAGCATTTCGAGATTTTCTATTATCAGACGGTCAGCAGCGTAAAGCATTACAAAGCGGTTTCAGGCCCATCAATCCTAATGTAAAGACGAGCGACAAAGTTGACGGCAACCCATTTCTAAGCCAGCCAGCCGACGTCAAAATTCCTGCGGACATCCTCAATCAGGCCCAGCCACCAAGTGGCGAGGTCGTTGATGAACTACTTAAGCAGTGGATAAATCAATACAATACGGCACCAACTGCATTATCAATCATGACTAGCCCGAATAGAGGGAGAGAGATAAGTGAAGCAATCTAACCAGAAAAAGCATTGGACATGTCCGGTGCTTCTACGCTCAGTTTCCTGGTGCGTGCTACTTCTCTTCGTGCTTACAGCCTGCAACGATCAGAGCACAAATACTAAGCCAAATGGCTCTGGCAGCGCTCAGGCCACACAAACAGCACCTGGCGCACCCATCGCATGCACAAAGCATTCCTCAAATCCAGTTACGATTAACATGGACTACGGCAGCGAGAAGCAGGCCTGGATCGAAGATGTTGTCGCCGACTTCAATTCACGCAATATAGTTGCCTGCGATGGCCCAATCACAGTGAAGGCTACTCCACTTGGTTCAGGTGCCTCAATGCAGGCTATTCTTGATGGCTCACGGCAGCCGGATGTCTGGAGCCCTGCGGGCAACGTCTGGATTACGTTGCTCAACTCCCAATGGAGCCAGAAACATGGAAGCCCTCTGATCTCGACGGGAGCCACCGATACTCCCTCGCTAGTGAGTAGCCCGGTCGTTATTGCTATGTGGAAGCCACAGGCCGAGGCTCTTGGATGGCCACAAAAGGCGATCGGGTGGAGCGATATAGCTAAGCTTAGTACAGATCCACAGGGCTGGAAGGCCTACGGGCATCCTGAATTTGGAGCTTTTAAGTTTGGACATACTCATCCTGTTTATTCCAATTCCGGGTTGGATGCCGTTATCGCCATGAACTACGCGGCAACTAACAAACAGCGCGGCCTCACTAACGAAGATGTCGCGAATCAAGATACGAAGAACTTTGTTTCTACCGTCGAGTCCTCGGTCATTCACTACGGAGATAGCACGGGCTTCTTCGCTGATAAGATGTTTAGCAACGGCCCCGGCTATCTAAGTGCAACGGTTATGTACGAGAGCCTCGTCATTGAGGCGAATTCGGGAAAGAAATATCCACACCTGGCCTTTCCTGTTGTCTCCATCTATCCTAAAGAGGGCACATTCTTCAGTGATCATCCCTACACTATACTGCAGGCAAGTTGGGTAACTCCTGAGAAAAAGGCGGCGGCACAGGCATTTCGAAACTTTCTGCTTGCTACGCCCCAGCAACAGAAGGCACTACAGTATGGTTTCCGCCCATCCGATGCCAAGATCGCGCTCGGTGCTCCATTTGATACTGCACACGGAGTTGACGCAAGCCAGCCCAAAACTCTCTTACAGGTCCCTGCTGCAAATGTCGTGCAGTCCGTTCTTGATAGCTGGCAACAACAACGGCGGCGGGTAGATGTTATGCTGATCCTGGACCGCTCGGGCAGTATGAACGATGACATTGGCGGCATTACTAAATTAGATGGAGCCAAGCAGGGTCTCAAAGAATTTACAGGCCTGCTCGCTGACCAGGATCAGCTGGGCCTAACTGTCTTCAGCAATCAGGCGGATGTTATCGCTCCTACGGCACCACTTGGTCCCCAGCGGCAAGCGCTACTCAAGCAGATCGACAATATCCAGGTCGGCGGCGAGACCCGGCTCTTTGATACCATAAGTGAACAGGTCCAGGCGCTTCAGCAAGCACAAACCAGAGATATCAAGTCAGTTGTGGTGCTCACTGACGGCATGGACAACGCCAGCCAGCTCAACGTGAATCAGCTTACTGCGCAGATTCAGGCAAAGGGCGAAAACGCGGGGAACAGTATCAAGGTCTTTACTATCGCTTACGGCGGGGACGCCGATACAAAGGGATTGACACAGATTGCCAATGCGACGGGAGGACAAGAGTACAGCGGAACGCCACAAAACATCAAAGAAGTGTACAATCAAATCAGTCAGTTCTTCTAATCACCGAGGACAGGAAACTACTTATGGCTCAATCAGAAGTCCATTCAATGACATCGGTCACGCCTGATTCAGGGGTACGAAGTGGAGTGGCAATAGGAGAGAGGAAGCTGCGTCGCGTTAGCGCGTGGCTTCTGCTCTTCTTTCTTTTACAGGGCGAACTGGGCGCGGTGTGGGATAGAGAGTGGCACGCGTATGTCGGGCGAGACCAGTTCTGGACTCCACCCCATACACTCATCTACTCATGTGTCGCCGGGGCCGGACTACTGGCACTGGCGATCGTGCTTTTCGAGACGTTGCGCTATCG
Source organism: uncultured Dictyobacter sp. (assembly GCA_964247965.1). GTDB lineage: Bacteria > Chloroflexota > Ktedonobacteria > Ktedonobacterales > Ktedonobacteraceae > Dictyobacter. The sequence goes on from CAXTXB010000586.1 coordinate 2,534, forward strand.
CAGGCATACACCAGGTGTTGATGACAGCTCGACTGTACCCATCTTCGGCTTTTTTCACGCGCCACTCGGCTTCTGCGTGCTGGGCTTTGGCGCATTACTCGCGTTGATAGCCGCCCCGCTGGATAACTACTGGCACGAATTATATGGGATAGACATCGCCCTGTGGGCTCCCTTTCATCTGATGGGAATAACTGGAGGCTTGATAGGGATACTAGGCATGGTCTATGTCTTTGCCTCAGAGGCGGCCATTCAACGCGCTGAAAAGGAACCTGTACGGCGTTATTTTGGTCTAAGCATGCTGGAATTGGGCATAATTCTGACGCTGGCAAGCTTCATGAATTTTCTCCTGACTGGCTTTCTCCAATTTCCGATTATTACCGTTGGCACCATGCACATCACAACCTACCCACTACCCCTCGTTATGGGAGGGGCTTTTTGCTTTGTGGCTGTAATGCGCGTGGTCCGGAGACCAGGTGTGGCAACATTCTTGACGCTCCTCCTTGTGCTCCACACGTTGATAGTCGAATTATTTGTGCCGTGGGCTATTCGTACATCAGTTGGGCAACACGCTGCTTTATACCGTATCCCTGGTAAAATCCCATATTTTGGTTGGGACTACGCCTTATTGCCCTTCATGTACATTATCTCATCCATGATCATAGACCTCGTCGCCTATTTGATGCTACGACGCCACGGGCGCGATGGACACAATGGACGCAGTGGACACAATGGCGCAACCAATAATACAACGCTCGGGACAGCACTGCTTGGTATTATCATTACACCACCAATATTCTTATTCGCACCGCTTTTTTTAAGAACATATACATCTTTTGCCCCCGTCTTCTTACCAGAGCCAGGTATTCCTATTCCCGGGCCGCAGCTCACGCTGATTATAGCGCTTTCTATTGGAATTGCACTCGCCG
>CAXTXB010000586.1:3469-3869 GCA_964247965.1 uncultured Dictyobacter sp.
CTTTGGCGACATCTGGCGCTGGAGCAAACGTTGAGAAGAGGTTATATGCATAGGCTTTTGAGAATCGCAGCAAGCATGGGGCTGGCGCTTCTTCTGCTTCTTATTATCGTGCCTGTGAGGGCGCTGGCAGCGGGTCAGCCTGCGAGTACGCAGACCGTCGCGGCCGGGCCGTACGCAATTGATGTCAGCCTCTCGCAAGATCCGCCCTTCGTCGATCAACCATTTGATGTGCTTGTTAGGCCACATAATGGTCCATTACAACTTAAGGGAGAGGTTGTAGCAAGCCCGGGGCTGGGAACGGACGGAGTCGATCTGCATACTCCACTCTCTCCAGTAGGAGATAACCAGGGAACGCTTAAAAGCACTATTCATATCCCGGTACGAGGTGCATGGAATATTG
>CAXTXB010000587.1:0-3865 GCA_964247965.1 uncultured Dictyobacter sp.
GGAGGAGCAGATGCAAGAAAGGGCGGGGCAGAGGGGGCCTTCCCCATTGACCACCTCTGCACATCCTCCTGCAGGCCCTCGATCTGCACTTCCTCCTTACACACTACTACTTCTTCACAAAGTGTACCATAAAGGTTACATAATTGTCGAGGGTAAATTGAACAAGTTTACTAAAATGAACAAACTGTAATCTCCTCCACTGCTTCCAACTCATCTCCATTAGTAACCGTCAGCTCTAGCGCAGAATAAGCAGAGAAGGTAGTTGCAGTAGTTTTGTTATCATATGTATGAAGTCTATTTTTCGGAACCCATCCACTTTGATCACGCTGATCTGTACACCATATCCATACCCAATCAGGATTGCCGTTCCAGAAATCAACCTTTTCACTTGCATGAAATGGCTCATTAGCTTGTACCGAAAATGGATCTCTATTCGACGCCTGGTAGTCTTTTGTGACGCGGCATCTATGGAGCAAATCACCCATCTTCAAATCTCCTTTTCCCTGTGGAATCTAATTATACCAATAGAATTCTATGCTATAATCTATTAGAATATCTGTGCTAAATTTATTTGTTAGTAGCTATGAGATCATTATACTAAGTGGAAAGGATGAATGTTAATGAGTACTCACAATCTATTTCCAGTTATTGATGGACATAATGATACGTTGCTACATCTGGATTCGTCTGAAAACGGAGAGGGGCGCAGCTTCTTTGTGCAAAGTGAGCAAGGGCAACTGGATCTGCCCCGGGCTCAGCATGGAGGATTTGCTGCAGGCTTCTTCGCCATCTTTACTCCTGACCTCTCTCAGGCACAAATGATGCAGGAGAATCTGATTATCACTGAAACTGGCTATGAGGTTCGTCCGTATCCAGCTATCGATCCCATCTACGCACAGCAACACACTATTAAAATCGCCGCCCGTCTCTTTCGGCTTGAAGCACAATCGCAAGGACAGATCAAAGTCGTACGCACTGTAGACGAACTGATGGACTGTCTGCAGAAGGGCATCCTTGCAGCTATTCTGCACTTTGAGGGCGCGGAGGCCATCGATCCAGACCTTGATGCTCTGGAGGTATTCTACCAGGCTGGCTTGCGTTCCTTAGGTATCGTCTGGAGCCGGCCTAATGCCTTTGGACATGGTGTCCCATTCAAATTTCCCCACTCGCCGGATACTGGCCCTGGCTTAACTGTGGCAGGACAAGATCTGGTGCGTGCCTGCAATCGACTGGGCATTCTGTTGGACCTCAGCCACATCAATGAACAGGGCTTCTGGGATGTCGCCCAACTCTCCAATGCTCCACTCGTTGCAACGCACTCGGCGGCTTATACACTCTGTCGTTCAACACGCAACCTCACAGATTTTCAGCTAGAAGCGATCAAAGCTTCAGAGGGGATCGTCGGACTCAACTTCGAAGTGGCAAATCTGCGTGAGGATGCCTGGAATGATGCAAATACACCACTATCCGTCATGGTACGCCACATCGACTATCTTGTTAAACATATGGGCATCGACTGCGTTGGCTTCGGGTCAGACTTTGATGGCAACATTATCGTTTCGCATGAGCTAGGTGATGTCGCTGGCCTTCCCAGGCTGATCGAAGTGTTACGCGACCATGGCTATGACGCTGCCAGCCTGCGTAAAATTACGCATGAAAACTGGTTACGTGTCTTACGAAAAACGTGGCAGCGTTGAAAACTGTAATACACACTATTTTATAGAAGTACTTCTAGAGGCAAAAAACACTATTCATACTCTTATCATATTCTCAGAGTGCTGCCCTTGACACTCTGTGATGCTATGGAACTTAAATAAAGGGAGAAAACGTTTTCTCCCTTTATTTAAGTTCCATAGTATGAAGAAGGATAAAGATTATGGCTTTGAAGTTTGGCGTAATTGTGCCGCAGGGATGGCGCATGGACCTGGTTGGAATCAGCGATCCGGTGGAGGCGTATGAGACGATGACGCGTGTGGCGCAGGAGGCGGAGGAACTGGGTTTTGATTCAATCTGGTTATTTGATCACTTTCATACCGTTCCCGAGCCTACACAGGAGCCCACTTTCGAGTGCTGGACCAGTACAGCCGCCCTCGCCCGCGATACGAAGCGTGTGCGCATTGGGCAGATGGTTACGTGCAATAGCTATCGCAATCCGGCCCTGCTGGCGAAGATGGCGAGTACGGTGGATGTGCTGAGCCATGGGCGGCTGGATTTCGGGATCGGCGCGGGCTGGTATGAGCATGAATATAAAGCATATGGCTACGATTTTCCAGACGGCCCAACGCGCTTGCGACACTTACGCGATGCCCTGCGCATCATCCATGCGATGTGGACTGAAGAGCAAGCGGTGGTCGAAGGAAAATATCTGCACGTCAACGGAGCAATCAACCAGCCGAAGGGTGTGCAAAAACCACACATTCCCCTACTGATTGGTGGAGCAGGCGAGCAGGTAACCTTGAAGCTCGTGGCCCAGTACGCCGACGCCTGCAACATCCAGCACCTGGACAACGAGGGTCTGGCGCGCAAATTCTCAATCATCAAGCAGCACTGCGAAACCGTTGGACGCGACTACAACAGCATCTGGCGAACCGTGCTGTTCAACTGCGCCATCGCCGAAAACGATCAAGAGGCGCTCGCCAAAAGCACACCTTTCCAGCGAAACATCCCGCTAGACCGCATTCGCGAGCAGGCACTGGTAGGCACGCCCGACGCCATTCACAAGCGCGTTCAGGAGATCGAGCAGGCCGGCGCGCAAGAACTCGTCATCTTCCTACCCGACTCCGCCCAACTAGAATCCTTACGCCTGTTTGCTAAGGCATGTATAGGTAAGTAGCTCTATCAGGGGAATTTTTGCATTATGTACATTTCTCCAATTTTTTGCGCCAAGCGCAAAAAATTGGAGAAATGTACATAATGCAAAAATTCCCTTAAGACTCGTAAAGAGTAGCGCGAATTTGCAGAGTGCAGAAAGGCGGAGACGACGGGAGCTCAAAAATTTCTGAGTAATCCTCCATTTTTGTATCATCAGGCGGGGAAGAGCTCGAAGAGGGCTATTTCAGGGCGGCAGTTGAAACGGACGTGTGGTGGAAGCATGCCGAGGCCATTGTTGGTGTAGTGAATCAGATTCTTTACCTGGTAGAGTCCCTGGGGGTAGCGGCGGGAGAGTGGTGGGAGTACCAGGGGGCCGTGGAAGGGGATACGTACCTGGCCGCCGTGGGAGTGGCCGGAGAGCTCAAGGTCGATGCGGCTGTTCTCTGCTGCGACGTCGGCGAAATCGGGCTCGTGTACAAGGAGTATCGCCGCCCCGTCGCCTGGAAGTTTCGCTGTGAGTTGTTGCAAGAGTGGCTGATGCGTCCAGACCGGAGCTGGCGTGCCTTCGTTTTCGGGCCAGAGATCATCCATGCCGACGAGGTGCAACATCTGGTCGCCGCGCCGCAGCGTGTGGACCTTGTTCGCCAGTTCCTGCACGCCCGCGTCACGTATACAATCGCGTATCCATTCTACCCCCGATGGATGGTCGTGGTTGCCGAGTACACCGAAGACGCCGTCTTTGGCCGTCAGCCGGTTCAACTCCAGTAATATACCCCTGGCCTCTGGCAGGTAGTCCGTCACGAAGTCGCCTGTAATCACCACCATGTCCGCGTGCAGGTCGTTGATGGTCTGCACCAGGCCGCGCAGGCGTGCGGTATTCATAAATGCATCGTCGGCGTGAATATCACTGATCTGTAGCAGGCGGTAGCCATGAAACGCTGGTGAAAGATGGGGCAGATGGAACTGGTGGGTGGTAATATCAAACCAGGCTGGTTCGATATCGTGCGCATAGTAGATGGTGCCCGCACCTGTTAGACCGAGGCCAAGCGTGGCA
>CAXTXB010000588.1:0-3863 GCA_964247965.1 uncultured Dictyobacter sp.
AGATACTAGTCTGACCTACTTCACTTAGCGGGTGACTGGGTCACTAGCTAAAGGAGGCTGTATGCATCGGATGGATCGTTTGTTCGGCTACTTGCTGCTATTTCAGCGTCGGGGCTGGCTGCGGGCACAGGACTTTGCGGCACGCTTCGAAGTCAGTGAACGCACGGTATATCGCGACATACAAGCTTTGTGTGAAGCGGGGGTTCCGATTCTTGCTGTGCCGGGCGAGGGCTATCAACTCATGGAAGGCTACTATTTACCACCTGTCGTCTTCTCTGAGGCGGAAGCTCGCGCCTTGTTCCTCGCCGTTGCTCTATTGACAGGTCTATCCAGTGAGGGAGCGACAAAACGGGCAGCAGCGCTGGCAATCGAGAAAATCCGTGCAATCTTGCCACAAGCGACGCGGACGCAGATGGAAACGCTGCTGACAGCACTAAGCTTCTACATGCTAGACCGACCTCCCCTTAACATGGACGATCCTCTCATTGCTCAGTTGCAGCAGGCCATCGAACAACACTATGTTGTGCATCTCAGCTATCATGCTCTGAACACCAATCAGTTGAGTGAGCGCGATGTCGAACCACTGCGCCTGGACTATATTGATAAATCCTGGCAATTACGTGCATATTGCCGCTTGAAGGACGACCAGCGCTATTTTCGCCTGGATAGAATCGATCAGTTGACACTCACTTCAGAGATATTCGCGCCTCGCGCTCTCACCCCTGCCTCTCTTCCAGTCAGTTCCTGGCGCGTCGTCGTACGGTTCGATGCCTCCATCATACGCTGGGTGCGTGAGGAGCAACATTTTTCGTTTGTGTGCGAGATACAAGATGAAAACACTTCATCCGCAAAAATGGTATATCAAGTCTCATCATTCCAGAAGATTCTTGGTTGGCTACTGCGCTGGGGCGATCAGATGGAGGTACTTGAGCCGGATGAGCTGCGAACGATTATCATGCAAACGGCAGCACACTTGATGGCGCATCACCAAGCGGCTGCCGAAAGCGTTCAAAACTCAAGTTAATAATATGTAAGCTAGTTAGTTAAATAGCTCACACCATTCATCTCGCAACTCTGTACTAGCCGCACATGCAATCACCTTTCAGGAGGCGCAAAGAAGCCAGTCATCTGTTTTAAACGACCATCGGCATCATATCTGGCAAAGCTGGTCCCTGGCGATAATACCTTGCCCTCGCCATCCGCCATATTCCATTGCGCGAGGCTTTGATCATGATGCTCCTGGAAATTCGTCGTTACAAACGTCCTTCCTGGAGTATTCTTCTGAAAGGATTCCATGTAATTCGATAACGCATCATGTCCCTGCACTTGAATCAGCGGATCAGTGTAGATACACTCCGGGCTGACGCTCTGTTCAAGCAACTGCTGTCTCCTGGCTTGATCTACTCTCGACCAGGCCTGCGCGTACGTTTCCCATACATCTCTCCGTGAGTTTCCTTGCATATTATTTTCTCCTCCATACTATATCTTTACGCAAACGTTCATAACGCTTGTATAGAAAGTGTACAGGTTCACTCCTGACAACAGTGCGTCAGTAGCTATTCCCCATTAAGTGTTCATATTAAAAGCTTAATAATCAGGAATAACACTCTATCCTTCCCTTGCAGCAGGAGATTTGGATCTTTGCAAATATTTGCAGAATTTGTATATGGTGATATTGCATATATTGCTGTGCTTATTTTGTACTTCATTATAGTGAGAGTGAAGCTACTCCTTGACGATAGCTGATGTTTTATGATTAAAGGAGAATATTTTATGACAAATGATGAAGACACCATACAAATTCCGCAGGGCGCGGTAACCAACGAAGAAAGCCAGCACTCAAATGCTCGCCTTTCACGTGCTGGCTTTCTTAAAGTAGCAACGGCCAGCGCCTTCAGTGCTGCTGGTGCGCTGATGTATACCTCTCAGCCAACGCTGGCTGCACCCATGGCTAAACAGGCTGGAGCAGTCATGGAGGGAAATAAAGTTCAATCTGGACTCTATTATATTAAGAGTGTGCTGACTGGCTTTGTGCTGGACATCCCTAATAGCAATCGCGCGGCAGGCACGCTCGTCAGCGTCTATCCCAAAAATTCGCCTATGTCGTACAACCAGCTCTGGTTTGTTTCCGAGGATGGATACATTCAAAGCCTGCTCAACGGCTTCGTGCTCGATGTGCTTGGGGGAAACACGACTGCGGGCACATCTGTAGACCTGTTCCCAAGAAATCTTCCACCTTCTCCAAATCAGCACTGGTTCTTCAGCGGTAGGTATATCTATACAGCGCTGGATGGCATGGTGCTGGATGTCAGTGACTCCAACTCCATGCCCGGTGCCTCAGTCATCGTCTTCCCGAAAAACTCACCTGCGTCAATTAACCAGCAATGGACGCTGGTTCCTGCGTTTTAATATTTCTCGCCCATCTACTAGCCCGCATTCAGTGCCAGTTCTGGCACTGGCACTGAATGCGATAGTTTGTCTGGCTATGATTAGGGCAAACCCACACAGGCATGGTGCCAGCTTCGCCATACTCACACTTTTACTTCTTGACAAAACGAAAATTCTCATCTATATTTCTAATGAATGAATATTTAGTCATTGTAAGAGGCGGGAACCGAATGCCCCGTACAGCAGAAGCAAATCAACAGATTCGGGAAGAGCGCAAGCGGCAAATTCTCCATGCGGCTGCTAGCGTGTTTGCACGTAAAGGGCTAAGCGATGCAACAATTGCGGATATTGCTGCGCAGGCGGGTGTAAGTCATGGACTACTCTATCGTCACTTTGCGGGCAAAGAGGATGTATTCGCAGCCATAATCGAGCAAGCCCTGGCCGACTCTATGCAACTGGCACAGGCGGCACAAGCACAACCTGGGACACCGTGGGAGCGTATTTGTTGGATCACCGCACAAATCTTGCCTGGCGAATCTCTCGGCAGACGATCAGACTATTTCTCTGTTGTGCTCTATGCACTCACTAATGAGAATGTATCGGGGCCTGTTCACGCGCAGGCGATCAAACAAGGGGAAATTATCTATAAGGTGGTACGCCAGTTCATTGTCGAAGGCCAGGAAGCAGGACAGGTTGCTTCAGGGAATCCAGACCACCTGACAAGGCTCTATCTGTCCTGTATTCAAGGGCTTGTAGTCAGTTCGACGTTTTCCAGACAACCAGAACTCGACCTGCCTTCTATAGATCTCGTGCTCCGCGTGCTCCATCCAGGCTCTACCTGATGCATCGTTTATAGCCAATCATCGCAGTGTAACTAAGGCTTCTCGCGTTACACTCAGACTTCTATCTGGCACATCATTCAGACGATAACGCATATAGCTTACTTGAAAAAGGGGGAAACTATGTCGGCACAAAGTACGCAAAGCTCGCGTCAAATCTGGTTTGCGCTGCTACCAACGATCCTATATGCCGCAGTCTTACCATACATAATTTATCAGTTAGCAAGTCCACACATGTCAACGGTTCCTGCCTTACTACTAGCCGCTATTCCCCCAGGCCTGGTCACGGTGATAGGGCTCATACGCCGACGACGCCTGAATCTATTTGGTGTGCTTGCACTCGTTGGTATCGCCATCAAAGTCATGAGCGCGCTACTATTTAGAGATATCAGGTTAATATTAATCAGCGACTCACTGCTGACGGGAGCATATGGTATTATCATGCTGTTGTCTTTGTTGTTTGGTAAACCAATACTTCTGACGCTCGCCATGAGTATGCAAGCGGGCGCGCCGCCGGAGCGGAGGGCAGAGATCGAGAAACGCTGGCGGGATGCAGGCAGCTCATTTTTTACACTCTTGACTGCCGTCTGGGGAGTTGCTCTCCTTCTTGCCCTGTTGATAAGCGTTGCTCTTACT
>CAXTXB010000589.1:0-2200 GCA_964247965.1 uncultured Dictyobacter sp.
GAAAAACACGATGGTCCTCATTTTTTAAAATCAATATAAGTCATTGGGCGGCGAAGTCGCAAGAATGTAAAAGAGAAAGGATATGGCGATGAGAATAAAATTCGTGTTTATCGATTCTGGCTCGTGCTACACTATCTTTAGAGATGCTCTTCTTTCTCTTCTAGTAGGGGAAATGGCTTTGCGAGGATAATAGGACGGTGATTTCACCAGGGCATCTCTCCTCTCTTCATTTCTTCATGTTTACAGAAAACGTGCTTCAAGGTAAATTACTGTATATCACACTTACCAAAAAAGAATAGTAAATTCTCAGTAATTTAGTGTTCCTTTTCGTTTCTTTACACATCAGGAATAGAGAATTGCCCTTGCCGCGAGTAGCGCAGTCTATGACTTACGGGCCGTATATTTGCATCTTTTTTCTTTTTAGTGTATTATTAAGTCCTGCTCTTGTGAACAGGATTTGTTGTGCTCGGTTTCCTAAATGCTTCATGTGGAAAGTGGTCTCTCCAACATATTGAGCGTTATCAATCCTGGGACTTGACGGGAAGATCTCTTCTGTTATAATACAGGAACAAAAGTTCTAAAAATTTTCTAGAAAGGAGAGATCGGAATGGGAACGACTTATACGCGCAAGCAGCCTATCCCGTATGATGTCGATGATCGTGATGATCTGTATCAGACGCGCCCGCATACCAGTGCGCGCCGCTACCGACCACACGATACTATAGATGATCCTATCATGCAACAGGCGACGTTAGTTCAACGGAGGCGGTCAAGCTTGCAAACTAGACGAACCAATGGCGTGGCATCAAATGCGGTGACCTCATCCCATAGGGCAGTTCGTTATGAAGAAGAGGAAGTACCTTTGCGGCCCAATCCTAAACGGCACAAGCGGACCTTTACGACCACGCTTATTATCGGCATGGTGTTAACCGTGGCGCTTCTCGTTACCCTGGCTTTGTTTTCTTCATGGTGGCAAGGCTTCCAGGATGATATTCACTATGGGTACCCGCGTACCTCGCATCTCGATGCCGTGGTAGGTCACGAAGATAGTCCGAGCAATCGCACTCACTTCATTTTTATTAATCTTCATGGACATATTCAAGTTATTGAAATCCCGGGTGGCGATCCTGCTCATACTCGCATCTTTACTGGCCCTACCCTTTACGGTAGTGGGCAAGATCGTATCCCTGTTACGGGAGAAATTGTCAATGATAAGGGTAAAGCTGATTTACTCGTGCATGTTGGCAGTCAAGAATTTCTCTTCGTTAACGATGGTACGACTTTCCATCCGAAATGATTTCTTTTATCTGGCTCTTTTCTTGAGAGAGGAGACGGTGCTTGCGCTCGGCACCCCAACGGTAGCCCCCCGTCTGACCATCTCCTCTAATAACTCGATGACATGGCACTATTAATGCTACTGGGTTGCTGGCACATGCCTGTGCGACGGCGCGCGCTTTGTTTTTATCCCCCATGCTCTTTGCTATCTCTCCATACGTTCTGGTCTGGCCTGCTGGAATATTTCGTAGGGCCTCCCACACTCGCCACTGGAACGCTGTTGCCTGGACATCTATGGGCAGGTTGAGCTGAGGGTATACCCGTCCTTTCCGCTCCTCCTGGTTTTGCTGACCTTCTAGATAATGTAAGAGCTGGTGCATCCACTCTGTAAGTTGTCCGCTGCTATCTCTTTGTATCTCTGCCGCCGGATATTCCTGCTGCAGCATGATTTCTAGCTCCTCGTGCTGGTCGCCCAGGTAGACGGCGCAGACTCCTCTTTCGGTGGCTGCAACGAGGAGGAGGCCAAGTGGGCTCTCTACTGTTGTGTAGGCGATCTGCATGCCTTTTCCTCCGCGCCGATAGGTGGTTGGCGTCATGCCCAGGTGCGCCGGGGCGTGCTCATAAAGACGGCTGCTAGAGCCGTAGCCGACATCATAGATCGCGGCTGTTACGGCTTCTCCCTGCCGCAGGCGATTCTTGAGCTGCTTTAAACGCTGCGCCTCTCTATATTGCCGGGGCGTGATTCCCATCGCTTGCTTAAAGATGCGCTGCAGATGATAGGGGCTCATATGTATGCTCTCTCCCAGCTGGGCCAGGGTGAGGGTCTCGTCTAGATGCTGCTCTATATATGTACATATTTGCTATACAATCGTGGGCTCGTTCTTATGTGGTTGGCAGCGGCGGGGGGGCGGGACAGGGATCGAGG
>CAXTXB010000589.1:2210-3862 GCA_964247965.1 uncultured Dictyobacter sp.
CGATAGCCTGCCTGCTCTGCGGTCTGGGACTGGAGGAAGAAGAGCACCTGTTCGCGCCTCGGTTTACGCGATGGGCAAGATGGCTTACAATAAATCCTGGTGGAGCGTACTGCATAGACAAATGCGCCGTCCGCCTGCATGTCTCTCATTAGTACAGCTTGCCAGCATTGCTCATCGTGCATGTCAAAACCTCCTGTTTTGTAGACCGTGTGGCGACAAACCTTTGTGGTTGTCTTTCTTCTTTATATGATACGATAATAGGATAAATTGATCTCAGGGTCTATCCGATTCTTGCGTTCAATGTGCTCTTGTCCTACTTATGATCGTCTAATCATCTCCATCTTTTGCATATGAGCAATCTCTAATGCTTTTTTTGTCGATGGAAAGGTGATTGCGAGTGTACACGGAAGGAAACTATGCATGTCAGTATCACAGCCTGATCAGTTAAAAACGGAGATTGATGAGCGTGTGCCCGATCTGGTCGCGATGCGCCGCGATCTGCATGAGCATCCAGAGACTGCTTTTGAGGAGGTGCGTACCTCTGGCATTGTTGCGCAGCGTCTACGCGCGCTCGGTCTGGAGGTGCAGACTGGCGTTGCGAAGACGGGCGTTGTTGGTCTTCTACAGGGCGGGGCGGCAGAGCCAGGCGCGAAAACGCTGGCCATCCGTGCGGATATGGATGCGCTTCCAATTCACGAGTTAACGGAGATGGATTATCACTCTCAGGTTGACGGCAAGATGCATGCCTGCGGACACGATGGGCATACTTCGATTGCACTGACAGTAGCCGATATTTTGAGCAAGCGTCGTTCTGAGCTCAAGGGCAATATCAAGTTTATTTTCCAACCAGCTGAGGAGGCAATTGGTGGGGCGGAGCCTATGGTCAAGCAGGGGGCTCTGCAAGGTGTCGATAATATTATTGGCTTGCACGTTAGCAGCGATCATCCGACTGGCCGCGTAGGTGTGCGCGCTGGAGGCGTTTTCGCCAGCGCTGATAAGCTTAAATTGGTTGTGCATGGGAAGGGTGGGCATGGAGGCATGCCGCATACCGCAGTCGATCCAGTTGTGATCTCCGCCTATATCATCACCGCCCTGCAGACGCTGGTGAGCCGCGAGTCCTCTCCATTCAGCCCCGCTGTGGTGACGATTGGCATGATCAATGCTGGCACGGCCTCGAACATTATCCCCGAACTTGTGGAGATGAACGGTACTATCCGCGCCTTTACAAGTGAGCAGCGCGAGTACTTAGTCCGCCGCGTGCAAGAGCTTGCGCATGGTGTGGCAGTTGGTATGGGAGGCTCGTGCGATGTCGAGGTTTTCGATGGCTGCCCTCCCTGCGTGAATGATCCGGCGATGACCGAGCGTGTCTACCAGGCGGCCGCCGCCACTGTCGGCGAGCAGACCGTCGATACGAGCGAGGCTATTCTGACGACCGGGGCCGACGATATGTCTTATTTCTTAAACGCGGTGCCTGGTTGCTACTTCATTGTAGGTGCCCGGAATCAAGCGAAGGGAGCTATGTATCCCCACCATCATCCACGCTTCAATATCGACGAAGATGCATTGCCTGTAGCTGTGGAGGTTCTGACCCGTACTGCGCTCGATTACCTGAAATAGTATAAAATAATAACGAGTCATCCCAACCTTGATAC
>CAXTXB010000590.1:0-3861 GCA_964247965.1 uncultured Dictyobacter sp.
ATAACTCGGCCTGTTTCCACTGTAAGCCTCTCAAGATTACGCAAATTTACTTCCTTCTCGTCATTCACTCCAATCCGCTTGTTTACGGCGTGACCCAAAGGGATTGTCACCATCTCTCACCGGGTGACCGCATTAGTATATCATAAGGAGGAGGGAACGCAAAGATGGCAAGTATACCAGTTCTGGTTTTTCCTCAGATTACACAAGGCTTTACTGCTGATTTTGACGGCGGAAGAGCAAGAAGGTCATCTCGACCGTCACCTTTATTGCTTCCAACTGTTCGAGCAGCGCGCGAGACTCTGGAGAAAGATGCCAGTAGTTCGGGGTCATCATCACCAGCCAGGAAATTTCGGGCTGACGTAAGCGCAAAGTATATGCAAGTGTGCGCGTCGTGAGCAGCGAGAACCGGGCCGAGAACTGCTCAACCACGTGCTGCTGTTTGTTCTCCTCAATATCCAATAGATGCAAAGTAGAGCGCAATTGATGTAGATGAGAGGGACCAGGAATAACCACCAGCAACAAAGCGCCGGGCGCGAGCACACGCGCATATTCCTCAGTATTGCGTGGCGCAAAGATATTCAGCATAACCTGGATCGTGGCGTCCTGCAAGACGAGCCGCTCTTTGAGATTAGCGACCAGGAAATGGCCCTCTGAATAGCGCTTAGCAGCCAGCTTGATCGCCTCCTTCGAAATGTCGATGCCCAGAGAGAGCGTCTGTTGACCGCTGGCCGCGAGATACGAGTGCAGGCATCCCAGATAATATCCCTCCCCGCACCCGGCATCCAGTATATTGATGCGCGATAACTCTGTTGGTTGCCCCGGCAATATAGAAAGAGCGTGATCTGCTATAAGAGTATTTATAGTATTAGATACAGGCCCATAGTAGCCCTGATCGAAAAAGCTGCGGCGGGCGAGCAGCATCTCTTTTGTATCGCCGGGCAATTTTTTGCGCAGTAGATTAACGTAGCCCTCGCGGGCGATATCGAACGCGTGCGAGTTCGCACAGACCAATGCAGCTTGTTGTAAGACAAATTGCGAGCCACAAAGAGGGCAGGCAAGTAAAGGCATAAGCGAATCCATATAGTACATAATAAACCTTTTCTATTGCATGCTTAAGGACGTATGCTAGAATGATTATAGAATACTTATACGTTAGAGATAATGACGAATGACGCGACGACTACTATTTTACACAACGGAACGAGGAAGAAAAAGCATGGAATACGCGGTGCTTGGTGGCGGTGCTCTAGGGCTCATGACGGCATATCGACTCGCGCAGGCCGGTCAAACAGTAATGCTCTTCGAGCAAGAGGAGATGGCAGGCGGATTGGCGGCGGGATTTCGCATAGGGGATAGCTGGCTCGAAAAATTCTATCACCATATATTTCGATCAGACCAAACCGTGATCAAGGTCATTGAAGAGTTGGGGCTGGGAGATCGGCTGGATTGGAGCAGTCCGCGCACCGTTAGCTTAATCAGTGGCAAAAATTATCAACTGGACTCGCCCATCTCACTTTTACGCTTTAAACCCTGGCGCTTTGATCAGCGCATACGGGTCGGGGCAGTTCTAGCCTTCCTCAAAATAGCCAATCCCAACTGGTTAGAGGGACAGACGGCGGACGCATGGTTGAGGCAGTGGATGGGGAAGCGAGCATACCAGATGGTCTTCGAACCCCTTTTCCTGGGGAAGTTCGGCGCTCTTTACGACAAGATCGCACTCCCATGGTTTTGGGCGCGCATTCATGATCGTACCACCCAGCTAGGCTATCTGCGCGGCGGCTTCCAGGAGATCTACGAGGAACTGGCCGAACGTATCAGACAACTGGGCGGCAAGGTCTTACTAAGCAACACCGTCGAAAAGGTCGAACGGGCAGATGGGGTGGATGGCCAGGATAGACGCTGGCATGTCAGGACCAGCCAGGGAACATGGTCCTTTGATCGCGTCATATCAACATTTCCTACGCGGCTTACCTGTCGTCTCATACCAGAGCTACCGGCCGAGTATCGTGAAAAGTACGAGTGGGGTCAGGCATACGGAGCACACTGCCTTATACTTGCCCTGGATCGTCAGCTTACCGACAGCTATTGGATCAACATTTGCGAGCGCGGCTATCCCTTCACTGCCCTTGTGGAACACACCAACCTGCGTCCGCCGGCTGAATATGGTGATCAACATCTCATCTACCTTGGCAACTATCGTCCCATGAATGACCCACTTTTCAAGCAGAGCAAAGAAGAGGTCATGCAAGATTTCCTACCCCACGTCAAACGACTTGTGCCTGCATTTGATCCAGCATGGATCAAAGAAAGTTGGGTATTCTCAGCCGGTTATGCACAACCAATCGTAACCACAGATTATCGCGAGCACATCCCGCCATTGGACACTCCTCTGGAAGGTTTGTGGGTCGCCAACATGTTTCAGGTCTATCCCCACGATCGCGGGCAAAACTACTCATTTGAACTAGCCGAGAAGCTCTGCAAGAAAATTTTGTGATTCACAGATGTGGATATATAGTGATGAACGAGGAAGATCGACAAAAACACCCTTAGAACTCTTGTCAAAGTCTCGCGAGGTATGCTATACTTAACGAAGCAGAGTCGATATTCTGGATTAAGGTGCATGCTACACGTGAGGATGCGTCTACAGCCAGGTACAGGCTCAGCATCATGGATAAGTCCAGCGATTTTATTGCATGAATGTCATCGGGGTGTAGCGCAGTCGGCTAGCGCGCAGCGTTCGGGACGCTGAGGTCGGAGGTTCAAGTCCTCTCACCCCGACCAGGATGACACATACTTCCCCATAGGGGGTCAGGAGCATCAATCCAAACCAGGATCAGCAATGCTACACGACAGAAGTATGTGTCATATTGTTTTTTCAGGCACAGTAGAAGTTATCAGGGAGAACAGAGATGCAGGGATATCAGATAAATGCGACGGTCACAAGGGATGATTGTTGTCTGATATATCTGCATGCCACCGCAAGTACCACCAGTGCTTCGGCGGTGGAAAGCGGAGGAAATCTCACCGCGCTTATTGCGCTTATTGCGCTTATTGTGCCTACCTCTCCTGGACGTGCAAGAATTCCAAACGCTTATCCACCGAATCGTCACAGGCGGCGCTAGGAACCAACATTCGGTCTATCCGATGCGGTTTTTGCCCTCGCTGTCTGTATATGTTATCGGCTCTGACAGAGAGGAAGGAAAGCCATTCATGCCTGTTCTTGTGTTGAATTCCTCACTACAACCTCTCTCGGTTATACCGGAACGTCGTCTCATCGTATTGCTATCCAAGCAAAAAGTAACGTTTGTAGATGAGAAGGTACGTGAGTTAATCGAAGAGAGCATTAGCGCACGTCGTCTTGAGCTGGAACGCCCTGTCATTGTACAGTTACTGGCCAATGTGCGGGTACCCCGTGTTGCTTTGCAACCGACGCGCTCAAATATCCTTTTGCGCGACGATGAGACGTGTCAATACTGTGGCAAGCGCAGCCGTGATCTGACGCTTGATCATATCATTTCACGATCACGTGGGGGGCAGAGCACATGGGAGAATCTCGTGGCATGCTGCAAGCACTGTAACGGAAAGAAAGGGAATCGTTTGCTGAAAGAAGTAAACATGCACCTGCTGCGTCAGCCACGCGCACTATCGCAAGAATACGCCGGGTTCTTCTTGCTCCGTTATCCAAAACTACGTGCAGCTTATGAAGAGTTTCTTATGACTGCCCACCATTTGAGCGCGTAATAATTATGAAGCATCCAATTTTCATCGCTTTTAAACGTTTGGATGCTTCATAAAAAGAAGCCACATGTGGAAGCAGGTGAACCGGCAAGGTCCTCTTTTCCCACGCAGTTGCCCACGCAG
>CAXTXB010000591.1:0-3855 GCA_964247965.1 uncultured Dictyobacter sp.
GTGCTGAAGCGTGGATGCAGCTGATCCAATCCGCGTGCTCTGCTTAGCAGAGACGACGAGGGGCGCGACCGCAAGGGATTGTTGTTCGCTACATGGACCCTACATCTCTACTTATCGTCGACCAGGTTTCCGAGCAATTTGATGGTGACACCCAGGGCGAGGATCACCGCTCCATTCACCCCGAGCTCAATCATGGCGCGTTGAAACTCGGCGGCCTGAATCGTCGAGCTTTCAACTGAAAGGCGGGCACCTATAGAGAGAATACCGCGCGTCGCAGAGATGATACCGATGAAAAGAAAGGGGCGTAGAGATGTTGCTCGCTCTCTCAAATAGTGCGTAACGGTGCCCAGCACCTCCATGATAATAAGGACGAGCAGAAGATCGGATACAAATTGGATGATAGCCTGCCCCAATTTGCCAGGCTCAAAGCCTGATTTGTCCAGTAAGAGATAGAATTCCCAGAAACTATAGCCAAGGGAAAACATGGCACCAAAAAATAAGCACGCACCAACAATCCCATAAACGACGGCATCCCCTCCATCCAGCAGACGAACCGAAAGATTCGCGAAGCGGCTACCCGCCTCCTCAGAGGAGGCTGCAGGTACAGTTGATGCAGCCCCTTTTTTAGCACCTTCAGAATAATTTGCCATGAGAGATTCTCCTCCTTCAATATATGTGCTTATTATAGATGAAGTTGCCCTGTTTTGTCATCGTGCGTTACGAGCGAGTAAATGCATTTAATCTGCCATCGCTGCTGCCGACGAGGAGCCAGGAGGGTAAGAGGGCAGGAGAGGAAGAGGATGTGCTGTGCAGGTCAGCATATTGTAGTAGTTTGCCGGTGGAGGCGTCGAGGACCTGGATGCCGCCGTCGCCGGGTCCGAAGCCGTTTCCGATGGCGACGAAGAGATACTGGCCGGAGATAGCTGGTGATGCATAGACGATAGTCGGGATACTGTGCTGCCAGCGGATCGCACCGGTGGCTGCGTCGAGCGCCTGGGCGATAGCATGCTGACCTTGAACGGCGACCGCGTAAATGGTGCCAGCGGCAAACGCAGACGAACTAAAGACACGTTCGCCGATACGCGTCTTCCACAGCACCTGCCCATTGCCGGCATCAAGGCTATAGAGAAAACCATCCTTGCCGCCTATGGCCACGCGCTCACGCCCCTGACGGTCGGTGTAGAGCATTGGTCCTGAGCCGACATCTGTATCACTCACATCCCGGAGTGTGGAGCGCCAGTGCCAGCGTGTACTTCCATCGCGAATATTTAGCGCCAGGACTCCATCGTCGGGATCGCCGGTCCCTACATAGACAACATGCTGCACCGCATCAATAGCCGGCGAACTCCACACACCCGCGCCAGGAGCATGATTTGCCTGCACAAAAATCTGCCAGCGCAACTTCCCCGTTTTTATGTCAAAGGCTAACAACTGCCCTGGAATCTTCGGTTTCTCCTGCAGCGTCGAGGCCACCCCCACGAGCAGCAGGCCATCGGCCACAGCGGGCGAAGACCAGATCTTCGCCCCCTCGGTAGGGACATGGGTGCGCCAGCGGGTATAGCCAGTTTGAGCATCAAGGGCATAAATAGTACCATTAAGCGAACCGATATAAAGCATGCCATCCTGGATGATTGGCGTGCTATAGATGGCGGCATCCGTCTGAATGTTCCACAGCATCTTGCCCGTCTGAATATTCAGCGCCGTGAGCGTAGAGTCGGTCGAGGCGATATAGACCACGCCCGCATGCACAATGGGAGAGGAAGAGACTGCCGCGCCCGTGCAGTACGTCCACGACAAGGTAAGATGGCCCCCTCCGCTGGTCGAGGCCCCACCATCGCGCCTGAGATCGCCATGCAGAAGCGGCCAGTCACCCTCCGCGCTCTGTGCCGCGCTTCCCTGTTCATGCCCCTCGCCTCTGGGACTGCAGTTCACAATCTGCTGCACTGGAGGAGCCAGTGAGGACGCTCCGCCGCAAGCGCCTAGCATGAAAAGGCTAATAACAAGAAATGATATAAGTCGTATAAACCGTATAGGTAGTGTCATGGTAAGAATCATAGCATAAAGAGTAGGAACATAACATCGCCCGAGTTTGCTTCAACACATCCACATTTGTCCTTGTCGCATTCGGCAGCAGAGTTGTTTATCGATGCCGAGGCAAAGCTGAGGAAAAATGGTTGGGGAAAAGGATACATTCAATGAGTACACACGACTATTTTGAGAAACTTCTGCTCACGGCAGACGGATACAACAAGAAATATCCCAGGGGTAATACCCCTTTTCAGATTATTACACGCTTGTGTGAAGAGGCGGGCGAACTTGCGAGCGAAGTAAATCATTTTGAAGACACGGGGGCAAAGATGCTCAAACATGGACTTCCCGACAAGCAAGCACTGGCGAAAGAAGTCCAGGATGTCATTCGCACTGCACTGAGCGTTGCGCGCTATTATGATATCGAACAAGAATTGAAGGACTCGATTGATCAGAGTTATCATACAAAGGTCAACGAAGGGTATATTGTTGATCCACTGCTCTAGCCCTTTTCTCTCTTCAAGCGATATGGAACATCTGAATAATCATCTCTTAAAAGTTGTCCGGTAATAGATCCACGTCGACCAGTTGCCCATCTGGCTCATATAGGTCGATGCGCTTCTGATCCAGGAGTATGCATAGCGCCGTATAGACCTCTTTCAGGTTCATGCCAGTATTTCTGCAGAGCTCCGCGACATTTGTACGGCCGTGTATAGCCATGTAGAGGCGGCGTGCCTGCTTGTCTGCAATGACTGCGGTGGTACTGAAGGGGTTGTTTAAGAGCATTGTGTCCGTATCTTCTCTTCGCCGTGGAATGAGCTCGCTGAGGGGTAGAGGTTCTTGCCGTAGAGGTCTGGTTGGAGTGGGGCCTGAAGCTATGGGAAGCAGCACGCCCCTGTTTCTGGCGAGTATGACGGCCTGGCTAACTATGCTGGTGATGGATGGCATGAGGTTGGGTTGAGGTTGGTTGGATACGAAAATAAGTATAGTCATTGCGAAAGGGCCGGGTGTCCCTGCCTGTCCGGCCGGCGGAGGTAGTAAGGCATGGGCAGTCATAAAGCTGCCAGTACAATAGTTGAGCCTGTAGCGTTTCAGTAGCGATGCCCGGTACTGTGAAAATAGGCTTTCTACAGGCTGTGTACCATAGATGCGCCGCTCCCTGGCCATACGCTGCGCAAGCAGTGCAAGATCATTGTTGGCTACAATTTGTTCGGGTAGAGTCGCGTCCTGGCGTACCGGTGGGCTCAACGGTAACGCCAGAAGTCCTGTCGCCTCCACGGTCCAGAATTGAATAAGTTGAATCCTAAAACCCTGTACGATGCTAGCGGCAAGCCACTGAAACAACTGGTCGACCTGCTCCACCGTCTGCACAACCCTGAATAATTGGGCCAGAATTGCCTTTTGTTGCCGGCTGATATCTATCGAAGAGGAGCTATCTCCGTAGCTGTCCATGTTATCCTAACCTTATGCTGCTTTTGTTCAAAAATAATCAGTGAGATACTCATCCTCCGCTCTTGGGAGGGTATTAATCATAATGGTTGAATGCTTCTGCTCTAGCCCACTTCATTTAGCGGGAGACTCGCTCCGCGTAGCGACAATCCCTTGTGGGCAATACTGTTTAAAGAAGAAAAAGGTTAAAAGAGATGCAGACGCAGGGACCCCCTCGCCTCTGCGAAGCAGAGCGTGCTGATTGGATCAGCCACAGCCACGCTTTAGCACTGCATGCCAGCCAGCCCCACGCACAGCTCAATCCCAGAGGATGCACTCCCTGTGGCCCTCTGCGAAGCAGAGCGTGCTGATTGGATCAGCCACAGCCACGCTTTAGCA
>CAXTXB010000592.1:0-3842 GCA_964247965.1 uncultured Dictyobacter sp.
GCACAAAAATATGTGGAAATGTAAAACACGTAGAACAATTAATAATTATAATATCCAACAATGTACAATAATTAAGATTTAAAAGTTCCTGAAGAGCGGTGAGGCCGCGAGCTGTTAATTTGAGAAAAGGTGAGGGTCATGGACATCCGACACGTCCTTGGTCAAAAAGTGCAGAATGGGGAGGTGTAGAGCTTGAGTGAGAAAGATGAAAAAGAAAAGGGGAAGGAGTGTTTCCTTTGTTCGCTTGACCCCAGCAAACATACCCGCCATACCGCTCAGATTGAGGGCCACCTGGGATCAACGGTGAACGTGTCCCCATCCTGATTCTTAATACGGGGAGTCAACGTGTCGAGGTGCATCTGGAGGGCCATTACTACCGCAGCCTGATCAAAGAGCTCAGCATTAGAGAAGGCGCTAGCAACTATAGCAGCGCGCAGAATCTTAAAGTGCGCATCTATCACCTGCCCAATCCTCCTGTATCTGTCGAGTACAAAGGCAGAATCCGCAACTGCTATAAAGGCAATTCCTATACCCTGGCTATCCTGGAGCCTGACATCTTGCTCAACATTACCGACTTAAATCAGGCGCAGTACTGCTCTCGCCAGTATCTCCTCAATCGTATGATTCCGTCGGGAACCTCGCCAGCAACTATTCGCGGCAACCTGGTTCATCACAGCTTCAAAGAACTTCTAAAAGAGCATGACCAGGGTAAGTTCAACTCCAGGGAGGCTCGAAATGATGATGGTGTTAGTGATTCACTGGATGCTAATGGCTCGGCAAAACAAGCAGAGGAAAAACCCCTGGAAGCTCTACAGAGGCACCTTGAGCATGCCCTCCAGCTCAATAGTGTCGAGATGGCCCTCGCCGATGTCTCCGTTGATGCCATACGCGAGGATGTCGCACCGCATCTAGAGAGTCTGGCCCAATGGTATGAAAGCGAGCGCAATACACTATGGGATATGCCAGGAGCATACGCTGAGCAAGCAAGCGGTGAGCAGCAATCAGGCAACCAGGTGCGCGCCGAAACATTTCTGCTCGCCCCCGAGATAGGCCTGCGTGGACGGCTCGACCTGTTCTGGCAGCAGTCAGGCAGGCAGCGTTTGCTCGAACTCAAAACAGGAGGGGCAACCGGCGATCTCCCCAAACAAAGCCATCGCTGGCAGGTCAATGGCTATCACGCCCTGCTAGCTGTACGGCGAGACTCAAAAATGAAAAAAGCTCTTGCAACCTTGCTCTACAGTGGTACTCCAGGTAGGGCACAGGCCATTGGCATTCCCGCGACTATACGTGACCTGCAGCGGGTCAATGAGACACGCAATATTCTCATCCTCAATCGTATTACCAGCGTGCCCTCGGACCCTCCGGGGCCGTCGAAATGCAGCAAATGTGCCATGCTTGAACACTGTCAGACAATCTCATCCCTACTACAGTGGCAGCCCCCTCAGGTCGATACACAGATCAAGCAAGTTACGTTGCCAGCACACGAGGATGTACTTTTTCCGGTAGAAGAGCTAGATAAGCTAGAAGGCGTAGAGCAAGAGATTACTCAACACAATACTAGCCTTCCAGCTACGGCATCAAAAAGAACGTATGATGATAAACAGGAACAGGCGTTCTTCGAAAAATACTATAGACTCCTACAGATCGAAGGCCGCGCGGGCGAACAGCAGCAGGCGCTTTTATGGGTTACACCTGTAGAAGAGAGAATTGAACGTGGAACAGCCATACATGGCCTGGAGCTGCAAGGTAAACCCAGCAGAGAAAACGACGGCTGGAATCTCGTTTTCCACTGCACCAACACCTCAGAGCTACGAGAAGGCGACGAAATTCTACTGAGCAATGGCAACCCGGTTACCGGCGAGGTTGTCAGCGGAACCATCATAGCCATCAGTACAGAGAGTCTGACTGTCTGGGCACGCGAGCTCATCGCACATCCAACGCTCATTGATCGCTATGACAACGAACTGGTTCATGTACGTACGCTACAAAATCTGCTCCGCTGGCACTACGCGCCCGCACATATACGCGACCTGGTCGCCGGCCGGGTTCGGCCACGCTTTCGCGGCGAAGCAGTTCCATGGCGTTCAGACTTCAATACAGAGCAAAACCTGGCGGTTGAACGAGCTCTACAGATGCAAGATTATTTATTAATTCATGGTCCACCGGGAACGGGCAAGACTAGCGTCATCGCCGAGATCGTCAAGCGCCTGAGAGAGCAGGGTCAGCGCGTTATGCTTGCAGCTTTCACCAATCAGGCAGTTGACAACATGCTTAAACGCCTCGACAAGGAAGGCTTTCATGAGTATCTACGCCTCGGGCACGAGCGCAGCGTTGATCAAACAGTAAAGACGCGTCTCCTGAAAGAGCTGATTGCAGCCGCAACCGACAACGCACAATCTGGAGTGGGACAGGAAGAGGAACAGCAATCATACACCGAAATTGTGCATGCGATATTACAACGCACACCGGTTGTCGCCTCAACAACAGCCACATGGTCATCAGACAAGTACACACCACAGGCACAGGAAGTTGAAAATGCAGGCCTGGCCTTCGACGTGGCAATCATCGACGAAGCAGGTCAGCTCACTATACCCGCTATACTCGGCGTGCTCCGCTTCGCACGGCGCTTTATCCTGGTCGGCGATGAAAAGCAGCTTCCACCTCTTGTACTTAGCAAAGAGGCTGCCCTCGCCGGATTGGCGGACTCACTCTTCAGCTTCCTGAAAGATCTTGACGACGACTATACGAAAAACCATCCGTTAGCAATAAGCGCGTGTGTACCTCTGCGCGTTCAGTATCGCATGAATAAGTGGATCTCGCATTTCTCATCTACCGTCTTCTATGATCAGCGCCTGGTCGCCCATGATTCTATTGCTAACAGCCGCCTGGTTTATACAAAGATGGAGGCGGGCAAAGAAGCCGGGCGTGATGAAAATGCACGGGTACTCAAGGCAATCGATCCCAGGTACCCGCTGGTCTTTCTGGATGTGCGCGATCCACAGGCGCGGCCAGAGGCAAAAACGAGTGATGCAGAGGCACGGATGCTGCGCGACGTTGTGGCAGCCTTGTTGGCGCGCGGTATTCTCTCCAAGGACATTGGCATCATTGCACCATATCGGGCACAGGTCGCGACTATCCGCCGTCACTTGTTCAGCAATGACTCCGGCTGGCTGGCTCTTCCTCTTGATACGGCTCTGAGCGTGGATACTGTCGATCGCTTCCAGGGTGGGGAACGCATGATCCTGCTGATGTCATTTGCAACAACATATGAGCCTGCTCTCGAAAGCCAGAGAAGAGAGTTTCTCAGTAATCCACAGCGTCTGAATGTTGCACTAACGCGTGCACAACGCAAACTTATTCTGATTGGCAACGTCCCGGCGCTAGAACGCCTCCCAACCTTTAGCCGTTTGATCACTTACTGCCGCAGTATGGATACCCTTATTCCGACATCAGAATACATTGTACAGGAGGTAGCCGCTCAGGAGATCGTTGATTAGAGAGAATTGATGTCAACCAGGCCTTTTTTCAGGGCATAGATCACAAGCTGGGTACGATCATATATAGCCAGCTTGCGGTAAATGCTGCTCATATGGTTGCGCACTGTCTTCTCACTTACCTGTAAAGAGGATGCAATCTCCTTTACCACCATGCCCCTGGCTACGAGAATGACCATTTCGCGTTCACGCGACGTTAGATCGTCATCCATCCTCCCCGCCTCTGGTGCTCCTACTATTTCTTATTTCTCTCTTTTCACACATCTGCATGCCTTCGGCGCTCGCTTCTTATTTTTAATGAGTATACATTTTTACCTTGCTACTTTACGTTTCTACGCATCTTTGCAC
>CAXTXB010000593.1:0-3835 GCA_964247965.1 uncultured Dictyobacter sp.
GAATTCATACATAATAAGCAAGGTAATATTCTCATTTTTGAGATGGCAAGTTACGTCTCTCTATTATTATTCGTTAATCATTTTATGATGTAATTATCGTATGTATCTGTTCACAAGTTTCAGTGTAAAGGGGAAGGTTGTATGCAGGGTATTCTCAAGAGAATCGGTATATTCAGCCAAATCATTCTAGCCATCACGATCGGTTTGCTCGTCAATTTGGGAGCAATCTGTGGACAAACGGCCCTGGCTGCGGCGAGTGACGATGCATCTTATGTCCGTGTCATACATGCCTCGCCTTATGTAGGCACGGCGGATGTTTTTGTTGATGGACAAATGTTTCTGAGTAGTTTTCAATTTGCGACCGTTACTGACTACGCCAAATTGCCGGCCGGTCCACATAAAGTACAGATCGCGCTGGTAGGGAAAGGTATTCAGGCTGCGGCGCTGACCAAGGATCTACAAGTCAGCCCTGGCAATACTTACACGGTCGCTGCCGTTGGTGCCACACCTGACACCCTCGACCTGCAGGTCTTTGTCGATAACAATCAAGTCGTTGCGAATCACGCGAAGGTTCGTATCTACCATCTGGTACCAAATGGTGGGGCCGCCAACGCAGTAATCGATGCGGATACGCAGGTTAATGGTGTGAGCTATGAGAAGGCGAGCGACTATGTTACGATGGACACGGGCTCATATAACATTAAAGTAACAGTACCTCAGCAGAATTGGGACGATTCGCTGTCAACGGTCCTTGACACAAATAAGGTTTTGAGTATCTTCGCGGTTGGTATGTTTAATGGGACTCCGCAGGTGGAATTGGTCTCCAAAGATGCGCAGGGCATACCAGGCCTGCCACAGACCGGTTCACAGCCTGTTGTGGCTGACTCCGCACAGCCATCGCCAATCGTCTGGCTACCAGTGTTTACAGTGCTGTTCATTGTTGCATTAGGGGTTACACGCTATCGTTTGAGGCGCAAGCAGTAGGTGATAAATTTCTGAAGCACACCTGGTAACTTATGTCTTCTATGCTCCCTTTGAAGTGTACTTTTCATCTACGAAAGTCAGATACTTGTACAACAAAGGGAGCATATATATTGTATATGTTGTATGCTGCACCATCGTAATTACAATAGTATTGTGTTAAGCTAACGCGCTATAGTCCGTTCTGGTCCACAATGTCCCGCCGTAGCGTCTCATGAGGGGTTATATCTGGCAGTAGCGGAGGATCTGGTAGTAGCAGAGGAAAGGTAGATGTACATTGACTAAATTTCATGTTATCTTCTTAATACTTGGACTCTGTTTCGGATTGCTTCTAAGTGGCTGCGGCCAGCCTCAAGTCGAGAGCACATCGACGGCTCCTGTACAGGTGACGCCACTGCCCAAACGGGTGCTCTTCCAGGAGGCGGCGCGAGGAGATGATCCGGTTCATCTTCTCATACCTGCAATACACGTTGACACTGCAATCGAGCCGGTAGGCGTCCTTTCGACAGGGAACCTGGACACGCCGCAGAACAATCCATGGGAGGATGCAGGTTGGTATAAAGATGGTCCACGTCCAGGTGAGCGGGGCAATGCTGTACTGGATGGCCATCTCGACCGCACAGGCGGCGCGCCAGCAGTTTTCTGGTATCTCTCTAATTTAAAAATTGGTGATGAAGTCATAGTAACAACGAGCGAGGGCAAAACGCTCCATTATCGTGTCACGGGCAGCGCCAGCTATGCTCCTCAACAGGCACCACTGCAAGAGATTTTTGGTGACACACAAGGCTACCACCTTAACCTGATTACCTGCGCCGGTTACTGGATATCGAGCGAGCAGCAAACATCACTAAGGATGGTAGTTTACACAAGTTTAGAGTAAAATAAACGGAGAGTGCAAATAAATGGCTTCTGCTTGAAATTTGAGCACCATTGCCTTTCGCACGAATGAGGTGTTACGTGCTACAGGAACAGCTACTGCTCCCACAGGGGGCAATCATACAAGATCGGAACGGTGAGCGCTATACAGTCGAAGACATCGTGGGCAAAGGTGGCTTTAGCGCGGTGTATCTTGTACATGATGGACAATCGAAGCAAAAGACCTTCGCCCTTAAAGAGATCATTAACCCCACTAAACAAGAACGGTTCCAGGTGACGTTTGAGGCTGAATTATTAAAACGGCTCACGCATCGCTCACTTCCACATGTCTACCAAGTCTTTGAGAATAGCAAGCTCAATCGCATCTATATGTTGATGGACTATGTCCATGGCAAGAACCTGGAAACGCTGCGCAGAGAACAACCAGAACAACGCTTCTCGCTCGCCCTCACCCTTGCACTCCTGACACCTATCGTGGAGGCGGTTATCTACTTACATAAGCAGGAAACGCCCGTTGTTCATCGTGATATTAAACCTTCGAACATCATTATTCCTGCGGGGACAGGCGATGCGGTCCTGGTAGACTTTGGGCTAGCCAAGGAGTATGTACAGGACAAAACGACGAATGTCTTTCGCTATGGGACACCAGGCTACGCCGCACTCGAACAGTATGGACAGGGGACCAATTTGCGCACCGATATTTATGCCCTGGGTGCTACTTTCTATACACTCTTGACCGGTACTATTCCAGTCGATGTCCTGACGAGAACCGTCGACCAGCACATAGGCGATCCGCTCCCCTTGGCTCACCTGGTCAATCCAAATATTCCACCTCGTGTTGGTCATGTTATTGCCAAGGCTATGAGCCTGCGTAGTGAGGACCGTTATAGCAGCGTCGAGCATTTTTGGCAGACGCTCAGTATAGCCGTCATACAGGCTGAAACAAATCCAGTATCAACGATGCATTCTCTATCGAGTCTCGATTCCAGTCTCCTACCACAACTCTCACCTCAGGATATACAGATCCTGGCTACAACTAGAATGCAGGCAACCAGGGATAGAAGTACTAAACGAACGTATGAAAATTATCTTTTCAATGAAGACAATAATACAGGTTACAAACCTGTAGACTATAAGAAACCAGGAAAGCTAAATACAAAAGTACTGATAGCGCTGATGACTTTGATTCTTTTAGGAGTTATTGCTGACGGATTCTTCTTTGTCACCGCTAATCATCGTGCACAATTAGCCATCAAGGCAGCTCCCACAAACATTCACAAGACTTCGACTAGGCCAGTTCCTACTATTAGCGCCAATCCATATCCAACCCTCGCCTCAAATTACGCAGGGACTATCTATGATTCAGGCGTAGGTAACGCACAACAGGCCCAACCGATGTATCTCAACAACATTCAGCAAAAGCAGGACAGTATCACAGGAAGCTTTCATGGCCTGGGGCTCACCCTTCCCTTTGATGGAAAAGTAACCAAGGATCAAAAGATAAACTTTAAGGTATTTATCGCTCAGACTAGCGTTACCCTTACCTTCACTGGAAATATCAAAGTGGGAGGGGATATCGCCGGCAGTTTCCAGAGCAAGGGACCAGATGGCCAGGATGTGCAAGAGTTTGGACCCTGGAATCTGCAACAAGAAAACAGCTCTACAACCTCTACAACAACATAGCTAGTTTTGTTCTCAAAAAATGCGAATAAAAACGAGCAAAAAGATGTTATAAGTACTAGTCCGGAAAAATCAAAGCAAATAAAGAGAAAGAAGAGCAAAAGCAAGGATTAACAGTAGCCCAAAAGGGAGTTCAACAATATTGTCTTGACATCAGGCAACTCGCTGATGTATTATCCACAGGTGGGAGCCGCATCCCATCGTTTTGGCAAAACGGGCGGTTGCTGAAATTGGTAGACAGGGCAGACTTAGGATCTGTTGGTGATGAACCGTGAGAGTTCGAGTCTCTCACCGCCCA
>CAXTXB010000594.1:0-3829 GCA_964247965.1 uncultured Dictyobacter sp.
CGCTTAGCGATTCTCATCCTTACCAGATGCAAGGATATCGTCAACCAGACCGTATTCCACCGCCTGCTGGGCAGTAAGATAGTAGTTACGGTCGGAGTCCTGCATGATGCGCTCTGGCGTCTGACCTGTATGGGAGGCCAGGATATCATATATGCTGCGGCGCAGGCGCAGAATTTCCCGTGCGGTAATCTCAATGTCAGTTGCCTGACCTTCAGCACCACCGAGCGGCTGGTGAATCAGCATAGTAGAGTTCGGCAGGCAGTAGCGCTTATCCTTCGCGCCACCGGCCAGTAGCACAGCTCCCATGCTCATCGCCATACCCATGCACACCGTCGAAACATCGGGGCGGAGCCACTGCATCGTATCATAGATAGCCAGACCCGCATAGACGCTTCCACCTGGGGAGTTAACGTACATATTGATATCTTTAGTTGCATCCTCGCTCTGGAGGTAGAGCAACTGACCGACGACACTATTGGCGACCATATCATCGATGGGCGTACCGATGAAAATGATGCGCTCTTTTAGCAGGCGCGAGAAGAGGTCCCATCCAACGGTACCACGAGGCGTTGTCTCAACAACGTTCGGAATGATGCCGCGAGGCTCCAGGATCTCACGAGATTCCTTTGTCCATTTAGGATCGCGGGGATCGAATTTTGTCATGTTCGCTCCTTACTTATCTATCACGGCTCTTGCCTTCGAAGGCAAATAAGCCATAGTAAAAATGAATGTGCAGATTTTAGCATCCTCAAGCATTTCAGTAGCCCCAAATGAGTCATGTAAAACACTCTAAGAGACCAAATGTAAACGCACTAGAGGTAACTTTTAACATAATGATAGCACTTACACAGTGCGAGTGCAAGAAACTTTCTCTAGGAAAGTATATAAAGGGACAAGATGACCGCTCTCTGCTTCTTTTTTATTCATTCGGGTGTTTTACATATCTACACACCTTTGCGCTTTGCGCAAAGGTGTGTAGATATGTAAAACACCCGAATGAATAAAAAAGAAAGAATTACGCCGAAGGCGTGCAGAAGCGCGAGATCGAAAGCAGCATGATTTATAAGCGCCGCTTGGGATTAGTCGGGCGGTAATCACGGGCACGATCCATATTGACATTTCTGACCAGGCTGATATCACCGATGCGTGAGCGAATGCGTTCATCCACCCCTTGTAGTGCACGAGTGTTGGACGTGATAACAGTAGGCATACTCATATTATAGCGATAGTTGAGAAGCTGAAAGAGTTTCTCGTTAGCCCAGGGTGAACTTTGTTGTGAGCCTAGATCGTCTAACACAAGTAATTCAGCTTCACGCATCTTCGAGAAGAGCTGATCGTAGACTTCATTGGCCGTAGGTGCAAAGGCGGCGCGTAGATGATCGAGCAGATCAGGAACAGCCTCGAAAAGGACCACCGCCCCCTCATCAAGGCTTTGGTTGGCGATGGCTGCCGCCAGATGTGTCTTGCCGCAACCATTCGGCCCAACCAGAACGAGCCAACCCTCCGGGTTTGCCGCGAAGGCGATGGCGGCGTCAAATGCTTCCTGGACCCCTGGAACGCGTGGAATAAAAGTACGGAAATTGTGGCTGCGCAGGGCCTCCATATTGGACATATCGCGCAACTGCTGTCGCCTCTTCTCTTTGCGCTCGGCCTCTTTGCAGTCGCAGGCCATCGGCTTTCCGAAATTGGGATGTCCGAAGGGCACGTTAGAACGGAGATAGCCAGCTCCCTTGCATTTGGGGCAGGTTGCCCGAGTGCCTGATGCCGGGATATATGCGGTTGGCGTATTTGGCACACCAGGAAGGGCAGGTGTCTCTTGGGCCTGAGCGGCTGCCTGACGCGCTGCCCTAAGGAGTCGTGCATCATTTGCACGGGCTAGTTCGCGCTCTCGGGCAATGCCAGATATTGCCTGCGGGTCCAGCGGCTGGGTAATACGCTGATGACGTGGAATCTCCTGTGTACGTGGCTGGGGCATCTGTGTCTGCGGGACTTGTCTATATAGTGTGCCCTGACGCGGCACACGTGCATTTTGTGTGCCGCGTGTGATTGGTTCTATATCGGATGAAGAAGGGCGGTAAATTGACGAGGGATGATTTCTGGATAGATCCTGGTCCTCGAAAATCTCAATATTCTCGTCTTCGTAAACGCGCATATCGCGTCCCTTCTCCCAATCGCCGTTGATCATGCCGTATTCATCTTCCAGCACGTCGGCATCGATCTGCGATGTATAGTCGTCGGGATAGTACTCATTGCCAGGGTTTGGCTGGACAGGCTGGACGCGCGCTTGCTCATTGTAGATCTGTGACCGCGCCTGGCGATAAGCTGTTAAGCTATCCGTACTTGAGTCACTGGGATCGGCCTGTTCGTAGTCACCATAGTCAGCGCGTGAAGTTGGACCCTCATAGGAACTACTGTCATACATACTGCCTTCACCCTGCTGTAGATTCCGGGTGCGACGAGGGTAATAATAAGATTGTCCAGAAGGACTTTGTCCCTGTTGGTTATGCCCATTCTGAGGCACGTATCGCTGTCCTCGTGTCATCTGCTCAGCTTGAAAGCGACGCGGAGACACAGGAGATGTAGGAGATACCGGCGGCGATGTCCGTGTGTTCTGTGGTCCCGGGTTGATTCGTTGTTGTTCGGAAAGTGGTTGACGCCGCTGCGTTGTCCTTCCCAATATTTCATTCAGGCGTTCCATTACTGCCTACCTTCCGTTTCCCAGCGCCTTAAAATAGCGCGAATATAGCTCCACTTACGCTTGTTTTGCTGGACGGCCTCGCGAAATGCATCCTCAATCCATTCCTGTGGATACTGGTCGGCTGCATCCTTTAGTTCATCTGCAATCATTGGTGCTAGTAAGCCAATATTCTGTTCATATAAGACAAAGATGTTAGGGCGTTCAACTTCAACTTGTATAGCGGCTGTATTAGAATATCCCATAGATGTAGCATACATACCCACTCCAACAGCTAAATTGTTTTCTTGCGGAACCGCGACTTCATCGCGTGTGAGCAGGTGGGCTGGAATCATCTCGCCCCCCTGCAGTTCATTGACAATTTTCCTGCTGCGCGCAGTATTAAAGAAATACCAGCTAATAAAATCATCCTCACCTGCCAACCTTAAAATTATTTTAAGTAACGTGCCTCGTGCAACCGCCTGTTCTAATGCCAGGCGTAGTCGCTCCTGTGGGGGCCTGGGATCACCACGCCTCTTAAGACTGCGCAGTACAAGCTGATCATTGAGCAGGTCGCGATCGCTCACACAACGCGGATTGCCCCGCTGCTTCGCCAGCAAGTGAAAGATGTGTAGTGTAACCTTTAGTTCGGCGCTATCCTCGATCTCTGGCAATAGTTGTGTAAAAAATACCTCTGGTATAGGTACAAAAGGGCTTTTCCCAGTTGGAAAGCCAGTAAACCCCGCGTGATCTGTAAACGCTGACATTCTGCTTCACCCCCAAATTACTCTTCTGTCGGTGGTGATACTTCCAGATCACTAAAGCGCGTCTGGCTGGCCTGGAAATAAAGACTAACCTCGCCAACGGGTCCATTCCGGTGTTTAGCCACGATAATATCTGCAATATTTTTGCGCTCAGTATCGGGATTATACACATCTTCTCTATAAATAAACATAACCACGTCTGCATCCTGCTCTATACTATTATGCACCACAATGTTGTTCGCAACAAAGTTATGCAGCTCACTTACCGTGAGATCATATACTTCTTCCTCCCCATCCTCTTCAATTGAAACCACCTCATCCCAATAAACATCACTCTGTGCCACCACCCCGCGTAACGACAAACCCTTGCTTGTCACGCTCCGTGTAGCGA
>CAXTXB010000595.1:0-3816 GCA_964247965.1 uncultured Dictyobacter sp.
AGGCCTGGAATCGTATCGCGAACAAGGGCTATGTGCATAAGACGGCTCAATTCTTTGCCACCGGCTGGTTCGCCAATTTCTGGCGTATCGATCCGATGACGGAAGAAGATTTTGAGTGGTTCGAGTTCAAGTATCCAGGTTGGTATAACGAGTATGGCAAGTGGTGGGAGCACTATGCACGTCTGTCCAAGCCAAACGGTCACAAGCCGATAGCTTTCGAGGACACCGGCTACGTCTATCCTCATCGTTGCTGGACCTGCATGGTTCCATGTATGATTCGCGAAGACACGATTATGGATACGGTTGATGGTCAGGTACGCACCTACTGTTCTAAAACCTGCCACTGGACCGATAAATTTGCCTTCCGCAGCGAATACGAAGGTCGCCCGACTCCTGCAATGGGCCGCCTGGTTGGTAAGCGCGAGTGGGAAACCTGCTATCATGGCTGGGACCTGGTCGATGTCATGAAGGATCAGGGTTTTGTGCGCCCCGATGGCAAGACCCTTATTCCACAACCTCACGTCATCTTCGATGACAAACAGATGTGGACGTTGGATCACCTCAAAGGCATCGAGTTCCAGAGTCCAAACGTGTTACTCAACCAGATGACTCCCGAACAACGCGAGACTCATATGGCAGAGTATAAGAAAGGCTTCGCTATTAAGTAGCCGTATGACGGGAGAGGAGTGTTTTTAGAAGCGCTCCTCTCCCAATTTAAGCTAAGGCTATAGGAAATTCAGTGCACGAGCCCTTTCTTTCCTATAACCCTGCTTAGGGGCTCAAAAAAGGGTTGCTTCTACTAGTAGAAAGCGTCTGGTTATGGCTAAACACAAAGTTCGATTCTTACCGGTTGATATCGAGATCGATGCGGACGAAAACGAAACGGTGCTCAACGCGGCCTTTCGTCAAGGTGTTTCGTTAACACATGGATGCAGAGAAGGGCAATGTGCAGCTTGCAAGTCGTTTCTGCTTGAGGGCGATCTAGAAATGGATAAGTATTCTACGTTCGCTCTTCCAGAGCACGAGAGCGAAGAAGGATATGTCTTGCTTTGCCGGAGTCACGCCTATAGTGATTTAGAAGTTGAGCTGATTAACTATGACGAGGATATTATCCGCCTCGGTACCCCTATTGAGACGTTCAAGACTACGATTGAAGCTATCGAACCTTTGACGCACGATATCCGACGACTCGTGCTTAAATTTAGCGAACCAGGAAGATTTTTGAAGTTTGCTGCCGGTCAATATGCTTCTATCCAGATCCCAGGGAGCTCGGAGCAGCGAGCCTACTCGATGGCGAACACTCCGCGTACACGCGATCGGCTGGAATTCATTATCAAGGTCTTTCCGGGTGGTCTGTTTTCAGGGCTCCTGGATGGTGGTTTCACTATCGGTCAAGAATTAGATGTGACAGGACCGTATGGCGTTTTTATGCTTCGCGAGAAGTATCCCACTGATATCATCTGTATTGGTGGAGGCTCCGGAATGGCACCCCTCTGGTCAGTACTTAACGATATGGCCGAACGTGGTGTCACTCGTAAAGCGACTTATTTCTACGGAGCCAGGACGCGCAGAGATCTCTTCTACCTGGATGATCTACGACAACTGGCAGAGCGCCTGCCGGGCTTCCGCTTTATACCAGCCCTATCAATGGCGACGGAAGAAGATGTATGGGATGGAGAGACAGGGCTCATTACAGAAGTCCTTGAGCGAAATCTGGACGAAAATCAAACACGTACACAGGCATATCTTTGCGGCCCACCACCTATGATCGATGCGGCCATCCCCGTACTCGTTCGCAAAGGGATCAGCGAAGACCGCATTTTCTTTGACAAATTTACGCCCACGGGAAAAGTAGAGTAGCTCATTCAAGCGTAGAAGCTTGCACTTTGAGGAAAGGATCTATTATGGCAGACCTAAGCACGAATACCGGGCCAGAGATTCACGTTACGGATGCAGGAGCTGGCGCGGCTACATTCTCAGGATCAGACAGCCGTTCTTTTAACTACTTTAAGCCGAAAGGGCGGCATGCCAGTGTTTACGAAGATGTAACGGTAGACGTTCAACCTGACCCCGATCGCTATCTCTTACAGGGATGGCTCTACGCCTTTGCCGACGGCACTGAAGGCTACGATCCACGCTGGACGAAGATGAAATCGTCTGACTGGCACATTTTCCGTGACCCTAATGAGCAATGGCATCGGACTTTCTATATTCGGGAAGCAAACGCTGTTCGTCAGATCCAACAAACGCTTGCTATGGCACGAGAGCAAAACGCCTATGCCTCGTGGGATAAGACCTGGGTCAAAGCAGTCGAAACGCATGTGAGTGCATCAATGCACGCTGAGTACGGTCTGGGGATGCATGTCTTCACTCCGGCGCAGCGGGACGCACCATCCAATATGATCAACAATGCTATCTGCGTGAATGGCATGGATAAGCTCCGTCTGTCTCAAGACCTGGCCCTCTACAATCTGGAGTTGAGCGAGCGCATCCCTGACTTCGACGGGTCTGCACATAAACAGACGTGGATGAATGATCCGATCTGGTCCGGTACGCGAGAGAACGTGGAACGTATAACAGCCGCTCCTGACTGGGCGGAGCAGGTCTTCGTGACCAACGCTATCTATGAGCCCCTGTGCGGCGAGCTCTTCCGCAGTCAGTTCGTGATGCAGTTTGCAGCACCCCACGGCGACTTCGTAACACCTGTGTTGTTTGGTATCGCTGAATATGACTATCAGCACAACCTGGATTATACAACGGCCCTGTTCAAGCTTCTAGCTGACGATGAAACTCACGGGGCAGAGAACAAACGCATCATGGGAGAGTGGTTAGCTCATTGGACTCCATATAGCATCGCCGCCGCGCGCCAATTGCAGCCTCTCTGGTCGCAAACAAGGATAAAAGTGCGCCGCTTTGAAGATGCATACGAACATGCCAGGGATCGCTTTACATCTATTCTCACGACGCTTGGATTAGAGCTGCCAAAGGAGGTACAGTTATGAGTCAAACCGCTGATAGTAAGGCCCAGGGTACACACTCCTCATATGAAATCAAGTTTGACCGCTCACCTTCAAATCATTGTGGAGTGACCTTGAGTGCAAGCACTGAGGGGAATATTATTGCTGAGGTTATGAGCAAGAAGCCTGGTGTAAAAATCACGAAGTTTCCTGCAATCATCCGTGTTGATGGGGAGAAGATGATTGAGTTTGATATGGATGAGATTGGCGAGGCACTGGGCAAAGAACCTGGCGAGTATAGCGTCTACGACTTCGAAGTAGAATCATCAGCCCACTATGGGCGCCAGGTTCGACTCGACGACAAGATACTCCTTTTCGCAAATCCTGAGGATGCGGCCGAGTATCTCGGCTTCGAGCCCATCACAGCTAACTAGCTCGCTTTCTATAAGGCCAGAAGGGAGGATTAGCTTACAAGCTAATCCTCCCTCGTGACCATCGGGGATTATGTTGCTTGAACATAGTTCATAGCATGAACATGCATAAAAAGAGTGAATTCTCCTTTTTATGCTTCCTTTTGATCATAAGTACTTATTTGAATGGAGGAAAATAGATTTCTGTAGAAATACTTCTTTGGACTTGACAGAATACTGCGCTATACTTTATATGTTTAGTCAGCAAGTATTTTCAGTGCTGAAAAAATGTTTGCAGATCATCCAATGCATAGAAACTGAAAGGATCGATCAATGAAGAACGGCTCATTTGTAATGGATGCACACACGGGTTTTTGGGACGCGAGCAAGGAGAACACGAAGAATCGCTTCGGCGATGCCTTCATCGAAACCTTCTACGCTTTCCAGAC
>CAXTXB010000596.1:0-3330 GCA_964247965.1 uncultured Dictyobacter sp.
CGTGTACCCCGTCAACTCAACATATCCCTGCCCTGTAGTAGGCCGGCTATTGACCTGTCCATCAATGCT
This sequence comes from uncultured Dictyobacter sp., assembly GCA_964247965.1. Lineage (GTDB taxonomy): Bacteria > Chloroflexota > Ktedonobacteria > Ktedonobacterales > Ktedonobacteraceae > Dictyobacter. Next base: position 70 of record CAXTXB010000596.1, read on the forward strand.
ACCCGCGCCTTCCCAATAGACATTTCCAGTACTAGTGCTGACCACCAGCTCTTGATTTTTCAGGAGTGGTTTGACGACCAGCATGGCTTTCACACGCGGATCATTCAATTCTAGTCGCCAACCTGATGGATAGATAATACCAGTTGTCGGGCTTGTCCATCTATCTAAAACGGTTGCATGTAATGCGTTGGCTGGAATCACTGTGTCTTTGCCAGCGGCATCGATATACCCTATGTACGTCGAAAGAACAGCTCCAGAAGCATCACGGATGAAGTAGAGCATCATCTCGGTATTATTATTAAGCTGAATGCTATACCAGTCCCAGCCGCCACCACCCAATGTGAGAAAGTTGCCCCATTGATGATCCATCCAGGCTTGTCCTGTTACATGCAATTGTTGGTTGTGATCAAGCAACGTTCCGCTGATCACCATGCGCGTGCGTGAGTAGTAATAAGAAAATCCACCTAGCCCATAGGTAATCAACCCATTTCCATTATGCAACGTAGCTGGCTTGGTGCCGGATAGATCTAGCTTGATTGCATAGTCCTTCATTTGCGCGACCAGGTGATCATGCCCATTTAAGCCCTGAACCGACCAATCCCCAACATGTACATCTATCCCTTGAGTTGACTTCCCATCTGGAATACTACTACCATAATTCGTTACTCGTCGCTGGTCATAGTGAAACTCGTTGCGTGTGATGTCGCTTATCGCGAAGTGCGCCGGATAGATCGGCGGTAGATCACTGCGTAAAGCTTGAAAGAAGACAAGCTCAAAACCGTAGCGATGCTCTTTACCGCTAGCATCTGTAGCATCCAGGTGACCGGTGTAGTACCACCACTCGGTCAGATTGTTATGTGCTCCCTCATCCTGCGGAAAGTGGACTGGTGGCAGTTGCGTGGCTGGTTGTTTCTCTTGAACTGTCGGCAATTGTGCTGAAGTTTCCGCAAGACCTGGAAAACTGCACGCAGAAAACAGCAGGATACAGAACAACCCTAGTATAAGATCGCTAGATCTTTTCGGTTTTCTCATGTATATTATTAATGGTTGGATGCAGCGGGAGTGGACAAGTTCTGACGATCCGTTTTTAGGATACTGCAATTTAGGATACTGTAATTTAGGATACCGCAACTGCGTCAACATCTTCTTTATTTTCTTCATCGCTTGCCTCCAACCTGTATATCCGATGTATGAGCTGCTGGCATCTCCTCGACACCATCCCCTACTGAAGCCTGCATATATTCAGCGAGTGCTGGAGGATGACGCTGAACGCCAGCAAACGGTAGCCACCAGTTCCAATCGCCCAATAGCCGCATGGTAGCAGGCACCAGCAAGCCTCGCACCAGGGTTGCATCAATTAGCACCGCGAGTGCCATTCCGATACCCAGTGCCTTCACAAGGATCATATCCGCTGTGGCAAAACAGGAGCTCACAACAATGACAATAACGGCAGCACTCGTGATGATACCTCCACTGCGCTGCAAACCCATGGCCACCGCACGCGTATTATTGCCTGTTTGCCAGAAGGACTCCTGGATGCGCGAGAGTAAAAAGACTTCATAGTCCATCGAGAGCCCGAATAACGAACAGAATAAGAGGATAGGGCTGGACGCCTCCACAAAGCCAAGTGGTGTGAAGCCCAGCAACTGATGCAAGAAGCCATCCTGGAAAATGAGAACCAGGGCTCCATAACTGGCCAGGATCGACAAGGTATTCATGATGATCGCCTTGAGTGGCAATAAGAGCGAGCGAAACAGGAAAAACAGGACGAGATAGGTCGTGAGCGCTACAATCAGTACCGCCTTGGGAAAGTCGGTATACAAGGAGCTGACATAGTCGATGTTACCTGCCGTTCCTCCATCCACCAGGATGCTAATACCGTGCCCAGGATTTGTATTGCGAATAGTCTGCACTAGCGTTTGCGATTGTGGATCAACCATGCCATACTTGCTAATCACCTGGACAAACACTGTATCTCCAGCTACAGATGACTTCAAAAATGCTCCAACATATGGATCTGCAATCAGTTGTGGATGTGTGTAAAGCAGTTCATATTGATCCAGTGTAAAGCGCGGATCGGCGCTAACAATACTGTCCACCCGCTCTACGCGTGGATCAGCCTCGATACGCTTCACATAATAGTAAAGATTCTTGATGTTCTCAGGTGTTAATGCATTTCCCTTCGTCTGTACAGCCATCAAGATAGGTGTCGTCTCACGCTGGTTGAAGCGCGAAACCAGCAGATCATATGCGGCACGCGAGGGTACATTCGCGGGCAAGATCGATGCATCGGGAGCGGAGAAACGTACACCTAGAAAGGGAAGTCCAAATCCAATTAATAGTAGCAGAACAGGAACGAAGATACGCACGGGATAGCGCATAACGAACTGTGAGAGGCGGTACCAGAAACCCTGACGCTCTCCTTGCAATGCTCCATCCGCTACAGCCGAGCGTCGCAACAAACGGGGAATCCTGACCGGGAATGCATTCACCCTTAATCCTAGAATTGCGAGCATGGCGGGCAACAGGGTAAGTGCGGCCAGCACGGCCAGCAATACAACCAGGATTCCTCCCAGCCCAACCGAATGCAACATATTGATACGGAAAAAGGTCAGACCAAACAAGCCAATGGAAACGGTCAGACCTGAAAAGGCTACTGCTCGCCCGGCCGTTGCCACAGTAATAGCAACCGCATCTTCAATACTCCTTCCATGTCCTATCTCTTCACGAAATCGGCTGACCATGAAGAGCGAGTAGTCAACACCAAGCCCCAGGCCAAATAATGTAGTGATATTGAGTACAAAGATAGACAGTGGTGTTATCTGGCCGAGACCAAAAATAAGCGCCAGTGAGATAACTACAGCACAACCTCCAACCAGTGCAGGCAGAACGGACGCCACTATAGAGCGGAAGACAAAGAGTAAAGCAATAATTGCAAATGGAAATGCGAGCAGTTCAGCACGCCTGAGGTCGCTTTCGCTTACAGATTGAATATCATCATAGAAAACAGGGCCACCACCTACATGACTCTGTACGTCTGGCACTTTTTGTAAACGCTGCTCTAATTCAGGCAACAGTTTGGCCGCTGTATCGGGATCAGATCTTAAATTGATATCGACGTATGCAGCGTGCCGGTCTGTGGAGACCTGACGCGGATTATCCTCAAACGAGACTATCTGCTCTACCTGAGACCAGCCTCGCAGGCCCGACAGGACCTGCTGTGTCTGCTGTAGAAATTGAGGATCTTCAACACTATAGTGC
>CAXTXB010000596.1:3340-3807 GCA_964247965.1 uncultured Dictyobacter sp.
TGCTGGCTTGTAAAGATGACCTGTACGATTGTCTGGCTTAGATGCAGCTTCTGTGTTAAAACATCAATTGCTTTTTGCGATTCAGCATCAGGACTGACAAAGCCACCAGAGAGCAAGACCTGGTTTGCTCGGGGCGCAAACGGTAGCGCAATGACTGCAGCAACTATCCATAGGCCCACAATCAACCAGCGATGATGGGTTGCAATCTTGCCTAAATGGTAGAACATAACAAGACCTTTCTCTAGAGCGGTGGAATGGAAACAAGCGCCTTCTTGTTCTCTTGTATGACGACACTTCCGGGCGCGGGGGGTAACTCCTCTCGACTCATCCCTGGCACTTGTTCTATGGTGTATTATGGGCTTATCATACACTATACAATGCTGTTGAGAAACTTTTTCTGTGAGCTTATTTTTCTCGCGAGAAAAATAAGCTCACAAAAAAAGTTTCTCAACAGCATTGTATAGTGT
>CAXTXB010000597.1:0-3799 GCA_964247965.1 uncultured Dictyobacter sp.
CCAACAAAACCAGCCACTCCAGTTACGAGACAACGCATAGAAAACATCCTCCATTAAACGCACAAACGCTAGACAGTCACTGTGTGAAATTCGCTATAGACGGTATCATTTTTCTCTAAAAATGCATTCCAGCTATAGTTCTGCTCGGCAGTTTCTTTCGCACAAATCGCGAGGTCTTGCGCCATTGCTTTGTCTCGCAACAGAGTCAAAGTGCCATCAGCCAATCCCTCTGGAGTTGGTTCTACCAGCAGAGCCACATCAGGTGTAAGGATCTGGGTATGTGAGCGTATAGATGTAGCGAGAAGAGGCTTACCGGCACGCAAATAGGTATACAGCTTGAGAGGCGTATGAGTGCCTTTACTACGAGGGCTTAAAAGGATATCAGCCATCGCCATATAGCGAGGCATGTCTTCGAGAGGACGTTGACCTTCAAAAACGACCTTGTCGGCCACGCCTAAATCCTGCGCTTGCTTCCGTAGTTCCTCCACCTGCTCAGCTTTTCCACCCACGATCACATAGCGAGCGGTTGGAAAGGATTTTGCAACGCTAGGAATGCTTTGGAGCAGAATATCCAGTCCCTGATAATTCTCAAGAGTACCAGTGTAGACCAGAACTGGACCAGCACCAATCTTCAGTTTGCGACGTAACTCATCGGCCTCAGCCTGACTTGCAATTGGAAGACCCTCATCAACAGCGGGAGGCAAGATAGTATGAATAGGAGTCTTAGGTGCCAACTTACGCGCGGTTGCCTCCAGTTCGGGATAAAAGGTAATCACCGTATTAGCACGCTGCACCATGAGTTTCTGCGCGAAATCTGCGAAGCGGAGCAGTAGCTTACTCTTTGTGAAACCCGAGCCTGCAATCAAATCAGGCAGATCACAATGCATATAATAGAGATGCTTTGTATGGAAGATCGCAGAGAGAAATACGCCCATGAACGCTGCTTCTTCATGCGCATGCAAGAAACGATATTTTTTAAGACTTAGTCTCCACGCGGCAGTCAGAAATACAAGCAGATCAAGAGGAATTTTTGCCAGTGATGGACCCGGCTTCACTGAGCGCAGAAAAGGAATTGCAGGAGCGCGAAAGATACGCAGACCTGGCAACTGAATATCTTTGCCTATATGATAAGTAACAAGATCAACCTCGTAGCCCAATTCAATAAGAGCTTTCACATGTTGATAGACACAAAAGGGCGCGCCACGAGGCTCAAAAAAAGGTTGTGGTGAAATCATCAAAATACGCATACGTTTATCTTTATCCACTTCTTTATTTTAAAAATGTAGTCACTACAACACAACGTATATAAGTCAATACAATCTCGTAATAGTACTTTTGTGTATTTATAGCCTATTTCCTCATACTCAACAGAGTGAGATAACAAACAAGCATATGAGACAACCAGATCTACGGTAGTCATACCCACGACTACCGTAGATGAGAGAGCTTAGCGAAAAGTAATTTCTGCCCCATTTTTTCCCTCAAGAGAAGGAAGCTCAGGAGAAGAAAGAACTTCTTTCACCACATAAATGGATTTACCCTGTGACTCATGGTAAGTGCGCATCAACAATTCTGCTAGCAAGCCAACCATAATGCATTGCATGCCAAAGCCAGTGAAAAGAATGGATAAAGGCAAGAGAGGGTTGCGATGGACACGAACGTGAGGCGGTAAAATCTTCCGACCCAGCCAGAGGACAGACAGGCCACCCCCAGCCCCAAACGAGAACAAGCCGGGTATGCCAAAAGCGTATAGAGGCTTCGTGCCGTAACTGCCCAGAAACTTAAGGGTCATGAGATCCAAAATGACGCGAAATGTGCGTGAAATACCGTACTTTGACTTCCCGAATTGCCTGGCATGATGTGAAACTTCCAGTTCAGCAATCGCAGCACCAGCCAGCGCCGTATAAGCTGGCATAAAGCGGTGCATTTCACCATAGAGGCGAACATGCTGGAATACCGACCGCCGATAGGCTTTCAAAGTACAGCCATAATCATGAAGATAAACGCCAGTTACCTTAGAGATTAACTTATTGGCAATCATTGAAGGAAGCTTGCGGCTTACGCTAGCATCCTGGCGGTTCTTGCGCCAACCGCTTACCACGTCATATCCTTCATCAAGTTTTGTTAAGAGACGTGGAATATCGATGGGATCATTCTGAAGATCTCCATCCATAAATACCAGCACCTCACCTGAGCTCTGAGCAACCCCAGCGGCAATAGCAGCCGTCTGACCAAAGTTGCGGCGCAGGCGAATGACGTGCACATTCAGGTCATGCTCGATGAGTTTACTTAGCTGTGGAAAAGTTCCATCAGCGCTCCCATCGTCTACATAGATGATTTCGTAGCTAAAGTCTTGCTGTGAAAGGACGCGATGTATACGTTCATGAAGAAGGGGGATGTTTTCTTCTTCGTTGTACACAGGAATTATGACCGAAAGATATTTTGACCTCGCCATGCAGGTGCTCCTTACAGTTCCGTCTACAATAGTAAACTCAAAAGTTTCTATATCATCTCTGATAATAGCTAATAGATATATCTTTGTACAGCAAACCAGTACTTTTTGAGTCTTAGAAGACCAAATATGCCGATCTTCGGATGTTGTGTTAAAGAAAAAAGTGTCACGATATACTGGCAAGTGCTGAATACGAATCTTAACAAGAAAACGGGTTAAGCATTGAAGCACCCTTCTGTAAGGATACTTCTACTATCACTATCCTAACCACTCCTGTCCGAAAAGACAAGAAACTAGTACAATTGCGGTATCTCTCAGTGAAAGAATAGCCTATTTCTGGGATAAGACTTTACGTCATTGGCAAGAAAGCGAGGGTACAACTTTGCTTGAGGAAGTTTAGTACACTACAACCTTGTCTGTACTAGGACCTTGTGTAAAATTTGGGAAAAATAACCCCTTCATTGCACCATATTGCAAGTAAAACTTTCAGAATACCATCCGTCTTCAAATAGTGCGATATTCTATGTAAGGCTTTCATCAATCTATATACATAGTAAATATATATAAGTGGTCTTCCTCAACCTTTCACCCATTAGAATGCAAAGAGTCGTACGATGGTTGCAGGCATAGCCAGAAGTTCTAGCAGAACTTTTACTTCGCGCAAATAGTGGCCGGTACTGAATTGGCCCATCTCGATTAAAAGACGTTTGTTAAAGTCTTGTCATCAGTGTACTCACCTGCTATACTAGCACTATGACAGTGTAGCTCAATGGATAGAGCGTACGTCTCCGGAACGTAAGGTTGCGGGTTCGATCCCCGCCACTGTCACCATAAGCCTCATTTTATCGCTCTCTCCCCACTTCCTCAGCTCTATTCTTCAATAGATTGATCTAGAACTAAAGCAGTTTTGGTCCCTATCATGTTGGGTCTCGTTCATCTGCACGCGTTCGGCGTGCCTACTTCTGTTAAGTTTTTTACATTTTTTTCTAATTTTTTCGCATATGCGCAAAAATTAGAAAAAAATGTAAAAAACTTAACAGAAGTATAAAGAGCAGCGAAGATGCGAACTCGCAAAGCGTCGAAATCAAACACTCTTTGAGCTCGACTTTGTACATTTTTAGCCATCTACGCATAGATAGAAGTGTGATAAAGCTTTTATTTACGCTCACTTTCTACAAATTGTATAAATCGAGCTGTAGTCGAACACGTCCGTTTTATCCTTACATACACTTTTCCTGGTGACAGCTCAAAGCATTGGAACACAAGGAAAATACTAAGTACAGCTAGTAGCGATGTACTTAGTATGAACCTAGTTACATCTTTCATACATATCATGCTTCTATAGAG
>CAXTXB010000598.1:0-332 GCA_964247965.1 uncultured Dictyobacter sp.
AGAGATCAGCGCCACCCCCTATATTTTCACCTTCAAAATCTACGACTACCTGCGCGACGACCTCTCCGGCAACCTGCGTCACGTCCACCTCGACCACGCCTTTGCCAACATCGATCCCACCCGTACCACAGGTTGGGTGGAACAACATCTTATTCCCCAGCCACAGCTTCTAAGGGAAGGCGCGGGCTGGGCCGAATACTCCGTCGGAGACATCGACCAGCTCTTCTTTGCCATCCACCGCCTGGAATTCACCGACAGCATAGAAGACCAGACCAACGGCAAATTCGTCGCCCTCAACCTCGTCGAAGGCGACCGCTGCGAGATTCTTACTC
>CAXTXB010000598.1:342-3781 GCA_964247965.1 uncultured Dictyobacter sp.
AGCGCAAGAGAATTGTAAAATGCTCGAAATGCAAATATTTTCGTAAGAATAGAGCGATTGTTCCTATGCGGAGTGGATCGATTGAGGGTCAACAGAGCAGTACGGTGCGACGATCTCGCGTTCGCTGGCCAGCCCGGCCCACTCATCGGCATCGGGGCCGTCATAGATCAGGGTATAGGGGCCAGAGAAGTTGGCGGCGCGTGTGATATCGAGGCAGCGGGTGTAGTCTTCAGCATCTATGGTCGTGGGCGAAGTGAAATAGGCCTTGGCGTGGCAGGATTCAGCATAAGAGGCAATGGAGTGCAGATCGTCGTATTTGTCTGGACCGCGCCAGTTGCCAAAGTCGAAGCAGAGGCCCACGCGTCCATCCAGGCGATCGAGCAGGTTGTGGACCGCCGCAGGCTCAGAAAGCAGGGTCAACCAGTTTTCGGTCATCAAGCGAACATTGGCAGCCTGCGCTATCTCCGCAAGCTGTAAGAGCGCCTGCGCGCTTGCCTGAAGCGTCGTAGGCGTAGGATTCGTTTTTCCTGCAATCACGCGAGCATGCGTTGCTCCAAGCTCACCTGCGATCGGCAGCCATGAAGCGATCCAGGTAAGGTCGCGGGCCGCATTCGTTGGATCAGTGACATCTCCATCATCGATGAGCAGTGAGAAGAGCTCGATGTGCGCGCTCTGGAGAGAGGCGCGGAGTTCCATGAGATAGCTAGTATCGAGACTGGGAAGGTGGAAATGACAAATCTCCAGAGTCGAGATGCCGAATTTGGCGAGCTCGGCGGGAAGCTCTAGCAAAGGAAGCCCCTCAGCAGGGAAAGAGAGAGGGGTTGTGCTGCCCGGGCCGTAGTTGACCGGATTGCCCAGGGTGCGGTGCAAGCTCCAGGTAGAGACCGAGAGGCGGGTTGCGGTTGTAGTCGATGTAGACATTGTCAGGTATGCTCCTTCTATGCTTGTTTGTAAATATAATGTTCTTAACGACAAAAAATGTTTATGCTGACATGTTTTATTTAGCGTTTATGGGAATCGTTCAGTATAGTATAGCACCTGTAGAAATAAGCCATTAACAAATCAGCACAAATCAAAATGTAGCCTAAAGAAGGACAGAAAGCTATATATAACACAAACGGCAACCAAAGATTATAACTTCTTGAACACCCCCTTCTATTCACGACAAGAACCAAAGACTTGTAGATCGAACGTTGTTTCTCTATAATGAGAGCACTACAGGAGAGGAGAAAAGCATGGCAAACCAAGACCATCTTGACATTCTTCGGCGAGGTATAAGTACGTGGAACATGTGGAGACAGCAAAATCAAGATGTACGGCCTGACCTCACTAATGCCAATCTCAAGCAAGTTGACCTCAACGATGCTGATCTTAGTAATGTTGACCTCAACCATGCTAACCTCGATTTTGCACTCCTTAACAGCGCTAAACTCAACGATGCTGACCTCACATTTGCAACCCTCAACGATGTTGATCTCAGATTTACCGGCATTACTGGTGCCGACCTCAGATTTACCAGCATTACCAGTGCTGACCTCAGCGATGTCAATCTTAGAGGCATTAGCCTTGTTAACGCTGATCTCAGCAGTTCCGACTTCAGCAATGCTGACCTCAGGTTTGCCGACCTCGGTGATGCCAACTTTAGGTCTGCCGACCTTAGTAGTGCTAACCTCACCTACGCTGATCTTAGCTATGCAACCCTCAACGATGTTAATTTCAGTAAAGCTAAAATAGAAGGGACTATATTTGGAGACCATGATCTGCGTACTGTAAAAGGGCTGGAAACTATGCAACATAACGGACCCTCGCCTTTAAGCATTAACACCATCTACCAATCAGAAGGGGACCTTCCAGATATCTTCGTGCGAGGAACGGGCGTACCTGACAGTTTCATCGAGTATATGCATGCTCTTGCAAGCAAACCTATCCAATATTACACCTGCTTCATTAGTTACTCTAGCAAGAACCAAGACTTTGCAGAGCGTCTCTACGCCGACTTGCAAAGCAATGGAGTACGCTGTTGGTATGCTCCACATCACATGAAAATCGGTGAAAAGATCAGACCACGTATTGATGAATCTATTCGCACTCACGACAAACTGTTGCTAATCCTGTCGGAATATTCTGTAAAAAGTGAATGGGTCGAAAAGGAAGTCGAAACTGCCCTTGAAAAAGAACGTCGACAGAAAAAGATGGTCCTCTTTCCGATTTGCTTGGATGAAACTATTACACGGGCAAGAAGAGCGTGGGCTGCCGATATTCGTCGCATGCGCCACATTGGAAACTTTACAAGTTGGAAGCAACACGATCAGTACCAAGTAGCTTTTCAACGCTTATTGCACGATCTTACAGCCAATGCAGAGCAGCAAGATAACCAAAATACTTAGACAGATCATAGGCACCTTTCTAACGTGCTGTTCACTCATCCCCCATCGCCTCCCAAAAATCCATTCAGCATGCCTTTCGAGCACTCGATGACTCAATAGGTCGGAGGCAGCGCCTCAAGAGATTGTCTCTACTTAGGCCTAAGTTTATCCCTAACATCTCCACGCCTATTGACTTCCTCATGCCCACGTGCTACAAAGTGAATGATATTCATTTGGTTGTGAGGGTGAAAATGGTTTCGATAAAGGTACCGGCAGAGGCAGGCTCGAAGCGTGAGGCTATTCTGCGTGCCGCGCGCACGTTATTTGCAAGGCAGAGTTATGAAGAGACGACTATTGCTGATATTGCCAGAGAGGCAGGCATTGCAGTAGGGACAGTCTATCTGTACTTTCGTAACAAACGTGACATATATACGGCAGTGGCGCTAAACATGGAGTCTCTCATCTCGGATGCTTTTTGTAAGCCCGAACTACTCAATATGCCTTTTGAACAGGTAGTCAAGGCCCTGATCGATGAAATATTTCGCATCAGCCGGGAGCAAAAAAGTCTCATCGCCCTGCTACAAATCGATATGCAGTCGAGCGAAGAGATGAAGCAGCACGAGCACTCGGATCAGCAGAGCAATGCCGCGCTCGCTGCAATCTTTAAGCATGCGATTGAGAAGGGTGAACTGGCACCATTTAATACTGAGCTCTACGCACAAATGCTTTTACATGTTGGCCAGGATATTCTGCATCAGTGCTTTGGCATCGAAAAAGGTGAGCGTGAAGCCATGTACCACGCCTACTTGCTGGAATTTGTGGAGCGCCTCTTCTTTGGTCCGTCGCTGCGTGAAGGTTACAAAGATCGAAACAGCGAGTAAGACGAAAATTACCTGGATTTGGTGTAACTTTTCCTGGCTAAGAACGTAAACTTTTCATGAGAATAAAATGAATGAAGTTCATTCATTTTTAGGGGATATGAGGCTGTCATCGTATTCGTGTTCTTATTTAGAAGTTCGCGCAGGCTGACGCACGTTTTATTATTGATTTTGCTTTTTGCATGATGTGGGCTC
>CAXTXB010000599.1:0-3750 GCA_964247965.1 uncultured Dictyobacter sp.
CCCTCCAATCGCTACTCAGCTCGCCGCGAAATCCACTCAGCTTCCCTTTTCGAGGTGCGCAGCCATACTAAGTTGGAGTCAATGTCCCTTGCGGTTGTCGTTCTCGCTCCGCTTCAGAGGCCAGATACCACGACAACCGCAAGGGATTGTCGCTACGCGGAGTGAGCCGGTTACATGAAGTGGGTCGGTCCAGTACTCCTTTGTCAAGCCTGATGGTGTCTCTGCAAGGTAGAGCGTGCCGATTGTATCGTGCAATGAGGGGGTTATTGGCCCATAGACAAAAACCTTGTAGAGTATTTAGATTTAATGATTACAAGATTTCTTTTTATTTATAGGAAAAGAGTGAGCGTTTAAGATGCAATCATATCCGTTGAATCTAGCAACGCTTCTCCATATTTTAGGTCAGCAAATGCAACCATTTTCGCAGGAATCGTCTTGAGCACAACACATAACTACACAGTACTCTGGGTCGGGACAGCCATCGTTACTCTGCTCGCTGCGGCTTTTATTCGATCCATCACAAGTGTGCGATAGAAGATTCAAGAAAGTAAAAATCATCAATTTGGATAAGTTTTTTGTTCCTACTTTATTTTCTTAGAAGAAAGGTGATCATGATTACGCAACCACACAGTGTTCCAACACAGATGAGCCATCAGGAGGCTACGGCTCGCGCACGAGCATTGGCCCCACTGATCCGTGAACGGGCGGCGAGTGCTGAGGCGCAGCGCAGGCAGCCGGATGAGACGATTCAGGCAATTATTGACTCGGGCCTGGTACGCGTCCTGATTCCTAAACGCTGGGGAGGCTACGAGCTTACACTGGATTCACTAGTTGATTCTGTGCTTGAGATTGCTCATATGGACGGTTCAGCGGGCTGGTGTTACTCGTTCTTGCTCATCCACCCCTGGTTCCTGGCACTTTTTCCCGATCAGGCGCAACGCGACGTGTGGAGCAGCAACCCGGACGTTGCACTCGCAACTTCGCTGGCACCAGCCGGCCTATTTGCGAAAGTTGATGGTGGATACATACTGAACGGACGCTGGGCCTGGTCTAGTGGCGTTGATTATTGCGAGTGGAATATGCTCGCGGCGCTCCCAGCTACAATGGATGGGCCACCTCGCGTTTTCCTCCTGCCTAGAGGTGACTATAGCATCCTCGATACCTGGTTTGTCGCTGGACAGAAGGCCAGTGGGAGTAAGGACGTCACCGTCAAAGATATCTTTATCCCTGAGCACCGCTCGGCCTTTATGCCCGCACTGGTGCGTGGGCAAGCAGCAAGTACTTCGCTTAATGAGGGGCCACTTTATACCCTGCCACTGCTCTCCGCGTTCCCTACTGCGCTCACCGCGCCTATTTTAGGTGCCACGCAAGGAGCTTACGAGACCTGGTGCCAGACTATTAAGAATAAATTTACAGGGTTAAGCCATGAGCAAGTGGTCGTCCTGCCTCAGCAACAGATCCGTCTGGCCGAGATCGCTGCTGAGCTCGATTCCGCGGAACAATTGCTCCGACGCAATCTGAATGTGATTCGTAATGGTGGACCGCTGGAGCCGGCACTCTATGCACGCAATCGTCGCGATTATGCCTATCTTGCTCGACTCTGCATCGAGGTAGTCGAGCGGCTGTATGTTAATAGCGGCGGCGGCGCGAACTACGAGGCGAATCCTATGCAGCGCTACTGGCGCGACGTACACGCAATGGGCGTACATGCCGCGCTCAACTTTGATAGCGCCGGCGAGGCATTTGGTCGCGCAACTCTGGGTCTACCACCAAATCCACACGATTCATTTGCAGTATAAGATCAGGAAGCAATCCAGGATCAGAAAAGGTGATAATACTCTTCTGATCCTATTTCTTATTCCAGCTGATAAAAGATCTCTCCTTACGTTTACATGCTTGCTAATGATACTATATATCATTGACGCGCTGATCTTTAGTATGATATACTCCAACTAAAGATATAAAGTATCAGTAATTAGTTTGTTGTTTTCGTTGAACTGGAGGGATTGACCATCCATGTTTTTATTGCCTGAATATAGAAAAGTCTTGCTAGCGCTCACTTTTCTTGCCTTATTTATGCTGAGTGCTTGCGGCGGGTCGGCGAGTGGTTCGGTTAACACTGGCGCTTCGTCGTCTTCTATTTTAAATGTTGTTGCCGCCGAAAACTTTTATGGTGATATAGTTAAGCAGTTGGGTGGGAGCCATGTGAATGTTACTAGCATCCTTTCTGACCCGAACGTGGACCCGCATGAGTATGAGTCGAATGTAAACAATGCCAAGGCAGTTTTCAAGGCAAATTTGCTCGTCGAGAACGGCGGCGGCTACGATAGCTGGATGGATAAGCTGCTGGCGAGCTCGCCCAATAGCAGCCGGATTGTGATCAAGGGGTTCGATACTGCAACGACGAAGATACCCGATAACGAACATGTCTGGTATAGTGTAGATAACGTCCAGGTTATTGCGCAGGCGATCACGAATGGGTTGAAGAAGTTAGATTCCGCCAACGCGACTACTTTTGACGCTAACAACCAGACCTTTAGTAAGTCGCTTGACCAGATACGGCAGAAGATGGGCGAGATTAAGGGCAAATATAATGGTACAGCGGTTGGTCTTACTGAGACAATCTTTCAATATCAGGTGGTGCCGCTGGGTCTCAAGGTGCTGACACCTGAGGAGTTTCAGAAAGCTGTGGCAGAGGGGAACGATCCGCCCGCCGATAGCGTTATAGCTGCAGAGAACCAGATTAAGGGGAAGCAGGTCAAGGTTCTGATCTATAATCAGCAGACGGTCTCGCCCGTTACAACCAGGCTGCAGAACGACGCGAAGGCGGCTGGCATTCCGATCATTCCAGTGACGGAGACTATGCCTCCCAACGAAACCTATCAGACCTGGATGCTGGCTCAGCTAGGAACGCTTGAGCAGGGACTCAGTAAGGATAAATAGATCATTGCAATTATAAGGTAAAAAGGTATGTCTCAATCGCAGACGCGAGCAGGTAATCGTTTCGATGATGAGCGCAGCACGGGCGTTGTGGAGCTTGAGGATGTTGAGGTCCGCCTGGGTGGACGCGTGATCCAGGAGGATCTCAACCTGAGGGTGCAGGACGGCGAGTTTATTGCTATCCTGGGTCCCAACGGTGCGGGCAAGAGCACACTGCTTAAGCTGCTGCTGGGCCTGATTCGGGCGAGCGCGGGGAGCGTGCGTATTCTGGGCGCGCCCGCCCGGCGCGGGAATAAAGAGATTGGCTACGCTCCGCAGCACCGGGTGCTTGAAGCGGACCTGGCTTTACGCGCTCGTGATGTGGTCGGCTTTGGCCTGGACGGCAACAAATGGGGTCCAGGCTGGCCCAGTCGCAAGCGGGATGCCCTGATCGACGCTGCACTGGCAGAGGTGGACGGACTTTCTTTTGCCAGTGCGCCCGTAGGCCAGCTTTCCGGCGGCGAGCAGCAGCGCATCCTGATCGCGCAGGCCTTGCTGACTAATCCGCGCCTCCTGCTCCTGGATGAGCCTCTGGCCAGCCTGGACATCTCGCGCGAGCAGGAGATTGTCTCGGTGATCGACCGCGTCTGCCGTGCGCGCAACGTGGCGGTGATGCTGGTGACCCATGACATTAATCCCTTGTTGCCAATCGTCGATCGCGTCCTGTATATGGCCAATGGACACAGCGCGATTGGCAGGCCAGAAGAGGTTATTACGAGCGAGACGCTCAGTACTCTTTATGGCTCACCCATCGAGGTGCTAGAGTCGCGT
>CAXTXB010000600.1:0-3739 GCA_964247965.1 uncultured Dictyobacter sp.
CTCTTATCAGTTCTTGACAGGAGGCTCTTATTCTTCTTATACTCACCCTATGAGTAATCGTATGAAGAGTACTCATAGTAATATTAGATGTGCTATGCATCTTTAAGCGTTCTTCAATAGGAGGTCCACCTTGCGATATCTGCGACTACGCCATGTTCTACCCTTACTCTCTCTTTTGTCTCTCTGCTTCCTTGCCGCCTGTGGAGGCTCAACTTCTACCGCCACTAGCAGCACAACCCCTGCTGCAGCGCCGGCTGTGACTCTGAATGTCTTTGCCGCCTCCTCGCTTACTGAATCATTCAACGAAATTAAAACTAAGTATCATGCCGCCCATTCAAACGTTACGATCAATTATAATTTCGCGGGCTCGCAGGCGCTGGTCCAGCAGCTTCAGAATGGTGCAAGCGCTGATATTTTTGCGTCGGCCGATCAGGCAAATATGGACAAGGCCAGCAAGGCGGGTGTGGTGACCCAGTCCCAGGTCTTTGCACGCAATAAATTGACTGTGATTGTGCCTGCCAATAATCCTAAACATGTCTCGACGCTTAAAGATCTGGCGCAGAAGGGCCTGAAGCTTGTGGTGGCCGCCCCTTCGGTTCCAGTGGGGAAATATGGTGGGCAGGTGCTGGACAAGCTGGGGAAAGATCCAGCTTATGGTGCAGCATATGAGAGCAGTGTTAAGTCAAATGTGGTGTCGCAAGAAGACAATGTGAAGGCGGTCGTCACTAAGGTACAGTTGGATGAGGCGGATGCTGGTATTGTCTATCTGACGGATGTGACTCCTGCCTTGAGTAGTAAGGTGAAGAATATAGAGATCCCCGATAACTACAACGTGATTGCCCAGTATCCTATCGCCACGACGAAAAATACTACTCACTCCAAAGAGGCAAGCGACTTGGAGCAGTATATCCTATCCTCGGATGGGCAGGCTGTTCTGGCTAAATATCACTTTATCGCTGCATAAAGGGTAGGTTGCTATCTAAAGCGGGAAAGCTATGCGCAATACGACGAGTAAAGTGTCTGACGAGGAGCCCGACGTTGATCGGCGAGGTGTATTCCACACCTCACTATCAAATGTATGGCCCTCTCTGGCGAGGCGTTTTATCCCTGTAAATTGGCTGACCAGGACCGCTTTTGCGATCCTGGCAAGCCTCTTCTTCCTCTTTCTGGGTATTCCACTACTGGCGCTGCTCTTTCGTGAGCCTCCTGCGGAGATCTGGATGCAGTTACAGCAGCCAGACATTCTGCAAGCTCTGGAGATAAGCTTTATTACCACGACCATTTGTACGCTGCTGGCAATCGTGCTGGGGCTACCGGTTGCCTACCTGCTTGCTCGCTATCGCTTTCCTGGTCATGATCTGCTGCAGACGTTGGTGACCCTGCCTACTGTGCTGCCACCGGTGGTGGCGGGTGTGGCCCTGTTGCTCACGTTTGGCCGCGTTGGCTTGCTTGGTCAATATCTGGCTCTACTGGGCATCACTATTCCATTTACAACGGTTGCGGTGGTGATGGCCCAGGTCTTTGTTGCTGCCCCTTTCTTTGTGAATAGCGCCAGAGCAGGTCTGGAACAGTTGGACCGCCGCTATGAACTGGCGGCATACACCCTGCGTGCCTCGCCCTTTTATGCCTTCCGGCGTGTGACTTTACCTCTTATCCGCCCTGCGCTCTTCTCAGGCATCGGTCTGACGTGGGCGCGCGCACTGGGTGAATTTGGCGCGACCATTACTTTTGCCGGCAATTTTCAGGGTGTGACCCAGACTCTACCGATTGCGGTTTACATTGCGTCTGAGAGCGACCTGGATAAAGCTATTGCGATCTCGGTTGTCCTTCTGGCTATTTCAACTGGTATCCTTCTATCCCTACGGCTATTTCAGTATCCCAGGGGTAAATCGTGAAAAAGAGATGAAGAAGATTGCTCACTTTTCTGGAGTATTGTTATGAGAATTTGCAATTTTCTGACGTTTTCTTATTTTTCTAATAAAACAGTCTTATGTTTATTGACAATTGGGGGGTACATCGTTAAAATAGAGAGAGATGATGTCGTGTAATCACTAGGAGGCACCTTCATGGCTGTTGTACATACAGACCTATATCGTCATGAGAACCTCATTCGAAAATCTATTCAGATTCCATCAACGCAGCATAAAGAATTAAAAGCGCTGGCTGTTGAATTGGAGTCTTCTCTTGGAGACGTGGTAGAAACGATTATGGATATAATGCGCCAGGATAACTACCAGCAGTTAAAGTCGGCAATTATTGAAAAACGCGAACGTGAACTCTCCTCCCTCAACGATTCTCTCGATGATGCTTACGCCTACCTTGGTTCTATCCCAGACACTGTTGATGATGCCCGCTACTTTTTTAGTATTGGGTGTGAAGGTATGTTTGCATGAGTGAAGAGGCCAGGCAGTCTCTGCCCAGCCTGAAGCAGCAGCAGGATGCGTATTCGGCTATTCCCAGCCCTCGCCGTGGTGAGATTTGGGATGTGAATTGGTCGCCTGGTCGCGGTGCTGAACAACAAGGCACTCGTCCGGCTCTGATTATCCAGAATGATAGGGGAAATTCTTCTCCTTCATACCCTTTAACGATTGTCGCTTCAATGAGTCGTACGGAGCGTGAGCTCCCTTTACATGTACGAATTATGCCAGCTCCTGAAAATGGCTTGACTGATAAGACCGATGTGAAGTGTGAGCAGGTTATGACGATTGAGAAGTCTCGCTTGCTTCGCAGGCGTGGTGTGATTACTACCGAAGAGATGTATCGCGTGGATCATGCTTTACGCTTGAGCCTTAATCTTATGAAAGATTAACGTCACTTTTAAATACATATATGAGCATATATCTCTACCAGCTCCCTATATCTTTGCTTGATATATTTATCAGGGACTGGTATTTTTGTTGCTTGCTTTTTCTCTTCTCGCTCTTTTTGACGTATGGCTTAACTGAAGAATGCCCTGATCTGTATTGGCAGGTATGGAACAATTCGTGAGCGTGGCATTTCTTGTTCGCAAAAGGTGCCTATGGAAAAGTAGGTTGCCTTCTCAAGTACGAAGACTTCAAGTGTGTGTTGATAGGGATCGGCTAGCCAGTATTCTTTTACTCCTGTACGGGCATAGGTTGCAGATTTGATGCTTCGGTCGTAGCTGGCGGTGCCCGGCGAGAGAATTTCAATGATAAGGTCGGGCGCGCCAACGATATGTGTGCGTGCAATGCTCTGCTGATTCTCGTTTAGTATAACGAGTATGTCTGGCTGCACGATGATATTGGCGCTGAGCTCGACGTCAAAGGGGGCTGTATAGATGTGCCCTTTGCCTGCCAGCTCGATATAGCTAAACAGATAGTGCGCGATGCGTACAGAGGCCTTCTGGTGCAGTTCGTCGGGCGAAGGCGAGGTCATATACAGCACTCCATCTATTATTTCATACCTCTTCTCTGTTTTGTGCAGCTCGGCGTAGTAGCTATATGTCCATTTCCCTTGCTGGGGACCCGGCACATAGTCGGCCAATACAATTTCGTTAAGTGCATGAGGCATCGGCACACGCCTTTCGTCACAGATTTCTCTACTTTCGCTTCATTCTAATAAGTTCTTCTTTCACGAAGTTTATCCTATTGGTTTATTACAGCATATTCCACCTTTCCAGTCAATGATTAAAAATACTTATTTTTTATCAAAAAGTAGTTTATTCTTTATTTGAAATATATGGATCATACCAGGTCATTCCGAGCTTTCGTCATTTTTC
>CAXTXB010000601.1:0-3736 GCA_964247965.1 uncultured Dictyobacter sp.
AAAGACGAGACGAAGCCTCTGTTTGAGCTGGGCTATGGTCTGGTCTTTGGGCAGAACGAGCGCAAGGCGATCGCCATGGCAATCCTGGACCGCGCCCTGACGATAGGTGGCGATGCTCCAACCGGCGACGCCGAGTTCGTCCTCTATCACATTGATAGCGTAGAGTCGAGCGGTTTTGTAGAACACTTGAAGCTTCCGCACTACGTCACCTTCCAGTCGAATCTCGATCGTGCGCGCGAAGAGCGCCGCCTGGCCTATGAAAAGGAAATGAAAAAATAATGGCACTCAAAGATCTTATTCATCCACAGGCGGGCTATAACTATGCTTTTCTGGATGAGGGCAGTAAAAAAGAGATCCGCCGCAAGCTGCTCAAGGCCGTCGCTCTGCCTGGCTATCAAGTGCCGTTCGGTTCACGCGAGATGCCCATCGGGCGTGGCTGGGGTACGGGCGGACTACAGATCACCCTGGCCCTGCTGGGCGCGGGCGATCGCGTCAAAGTGATCGACCAGGGGACCGATGCCAGCGTGAACGCCGTGAATATTCGCCGTCTAATTGAGCGCACAACACCAGATGTTACCACGACGTTGAAAACTGCCGAGGCGACGATTATTCAGACGCGGCATCGTATTCCTGAAGAGAGGCTGCGTGCCGATCAAACACTGGTCTTCCAGGTTCCTCTGCCCGAGCCATTGCGACTGGTGGAACGCCAGGAGAGCCAGACGCGCCTGATGCATGGCAGCAAGAACTACAGCCGCATGTGGGTTGCCCTCTACGAAGAGATCATCCAACATGGCCAGATCGCTCGTTCAAGCAATTATCCAGTGCTGGTCGGCGGTCGCTACATCATGGCTCCCAGCCCGATCCCACGCTGGGATATCGAGAAGCTTAATCACAGCGATCACCTCTCGCTGTTTGGCGCTGGCCGTGAGAAGCGGCTGTACGCGGTTCCGCCTTATACCTCAGTTGTCCCACTGGCTTTCGAGGACTATCCCTTTGCCGTCGAGAACTTTCACGGCGAGCACTGTATGCGTTGTGGAAGCGATTCCTCGTATTTAGACGAGATCGTGGCCGACAGTGGTCAAAAAGTGTTTCTCTGTTCAGATACAGCCTACTGTGATGAGCGTGTCGCCAACCAACAAGCTTCCGGAAATAAAGGAGTGTAACTGCTATGGAACTGGTCGTCAGTACAAACAATCCAGCCCAGGAGATCGAGATGGACCTTCCTCTACTGGTCGTCAAAGATCTGTGCAAACGTTACGGCCCTGGCTGCCCATACTGTCGCGCATTAACTGGACCGGAGCGAGGGACCAATACCTGTGCAAAGTGCGGCTCGCTGGTTGCCTGCGCCGATGTCAATTTTGAAGTCTATTCAGGCGAAGTGCTAGGTATCGTCGGCGAGAGCGGCAGTGGCAAAACAACCGTCCTGCGCTGTCTGTATCGCGATGTAGAGCCAACTGAGGGCCAGGCGTATATGAAAGCGTTTCAAGATGGTCAGCGCGACATGTTCGCCACAAACGACCAGGAGACGCGCTACCTGCAAGACTTCTTGATGGGCATGGTGCGCCAGAACCCGGCCCAGGGCCTGCGACTACACATCACTGCCGGTGGAAATATCGCCGAGCGCCTGTTGGCCGCCGACTGGCGCACAATGAGCACGATCCGTGAGCGTGCAGCAGGCCTGCTGGAACGCATGGAAGTTCCGCTCAAGCGCATGGATGATTTTCCAGCCTTTTTCAGTGGTGGTATGCAGCAGCGCGTGCAGATTGCCAAAGCCCTTGCGAACCAGCCCGTCTTATTGCTTCTGGACGAGATGACGACCGGCCTGGATGTATCGGTACAAGCCGGTGTCATCGACCTCGTCAAAGAGGTCCAGCGGGAGAGCGGAGTGGCCATCGTAGTCGTTTCGCACGACCTGGGCGTCATTCGCCTGCTCAGCGAGCGCACCCTGGTCATGAAAAATGGACGAGTTGTCGAGAGTGGCCTGACCGACCAGGTTATGGAAGATCCCCAGCATGCGTACACGCAGCTGCTGGTCAGCTCAATAAATTACTAAAACTCTCTAAAGGGTGAATAAGAGGTAAAAATGGAAACGCCACAACTCAAAGTCGTCAGTCTAAGCAAGAAATTTACACAACACATCCTTCACGACAAACAGATTCGTGCTTTTGCCGAAGTATCATTCGAGGTGCAGCAGGGAACATTTGTTGGATTGGCTGGCCCCAGCGGCAGTGGCAAGAGCTCTATCCTGAAGTGCATTTATGGGACTTATATTCCTAGCGGCGGTCAGATCTTCTACCAGCCAGCAAAAGGTTCGGTGCTAGAATTGAGAAGCATTCCTGCACGCCAGGTAGCGCGGCTGCGCAAATACGAGATTGGGTTCGTCTCCCAATTCTTGCGCCCTCAGCCCCGCACGAGCGCCCTGGATATCGTCATGCGCCCCCTCATCAGCGCCGGTGTAGAACTGCAGGAGGCGCGCGAGCAGGCTCAGAGATTGATGCTGCGGCTAGGCCTGGGGCGCGAACTATGGGATGGCTACCCGGTCTTCTTCAGCGGCGGCGAGCAGCAACGTGTCAATATCGCCCAGGCGCTGATACGACGACCACGCTTCTTGCTGCTTGATGAGCCGACCTCTGCCCTGGATAGCAAAAATCAGGCCGTAGTGGTTGAGTTGTTAAAAGAAGCCATGGCCGAAGGTGCCACCATGCTCGGCGTCTTTCATGATCCCGCCCTCTTCGAGCGCCTGGCCGACAATGTAATCACTATGTCCGATTTCGCTGCATCCTGAGAAGGAGAGAAGCATGGAGAGACTACTTCTGACCAATGGTCGTGTCGTTACACCGCAACGTGTGATAGAGCCTGGGACAGTGGTGGTAGAAGGTGGCAAAATCGTAGAGGTGGTTGATCGCGTCTATCCGACCGGTCCGCTAACCTGGGATGTAGGAGGACACTTTATTCTACCTGGCGTGATCAACCTGCACGATGATGGCTACGAACGGGCGTTGCAGCCGCGTCAGGGTGTTTTCCTGCCCGCACCCCTGGTCTTTCATCACATGGAATGGGCCCTTGCCGCATCTGGGATCACCACCATCTACCATGCCGTCTCCTTTGACGAGGGCCTATTCCTGCGCGAACGTACAATCGCCCAGGCTGAGCAGATGGTACATGATATCCTGGCTTTAAATCAGGCCGATTTTGCCCAGCTACACCACCGTATCCTCTATCGCTGTGACCTGCGCAGTGCGGGTGCATTTGATAGCATAGTAAAGGTTCTCAACGATCCACTAGCGGCCGCCTCTGGCCACTATCTGTCGCTCAACGATCATTCGCCCGGACAAGGTCAGTATGCCCGCAGACAGGCCGAACAACATCTCTGGGATCTCAAGTCTCAAACAGAACATGTCAGGGCTGAACAGTTGAAGCAGGCCTCCCAGTTATTGAAAAGCTTACCCGATGTCATCATCGCCAGTCACGACGATGATAGCGCCGCGACCGTGGATGCGCTTTATGAGCTTGGTGTGCGCGTGAGCGAGTTTCCGGTCAATCGTGAGGCGGCGCAGCGGGCAAAAGATTTAGGCTTGCCCGTTATCGTAGGCGCTCCCAACATCGTCAGGGGTGGCTCACACACAAACAACGTAAGTGCTCAAGAACTGATCGCGGATCACCTGGCCGACGTCCTGGTAGCTGATTACGCACCCTCAACCCTGCTGCACGCCGTCTTTATGCTCGTCGAACAGCA
>CAXTXB010000602.1:0-260 GCA_964247965.1 uncultured Dictyobacter sp.
GTTAGTTGTTCTTTGCCCATCTGGCCACTCGCAACCGCCATGATTGTTTGATAGTAATCAAGCTCAGTAGCGGTTAGATTCAGGCCATTGAGCCGCAGGAAAGTGAACATACTCATGCCGGCCGCACGCTTATTGCCATCTAGAAAAGGATGATTTTGACTCAGGTGAAAACTGTAGGCGGCGGCCATATGCAGAAGGGTCGGATGAAGATAATTTCCTTCAAATTGAGCTTGCGGGACGTGAATAGCTGCATCTAAAGC
>CAXTXB010000602.1:339-3731 GCA_964247965.1 uncultured Dictyobacter sp.
TGAATTGCCAGGATGATACTTTCAGGAAGAAAACGTACAAGCATATCTTATTCCGCCAATTTGCGGTTCGCATTGCGATAGCGCGGCTCAATCTCTTTATAGGCAGACCAGGAATCCTGAAAATCATCGCTCGCCTGCGTAAGTATGATACGATCGCCAGCCACCTCCACAGCAATATCATCGTTTTCATGTAGATGAAGCGCCTCCACTACGGCGGCGGGAAGCGTTACTGTGACCGAGTTTCCTACTTTACGCAATTTTACGATCTGCATATCCTTCTCCTCTCTGTTGAATCCAAGCATTCTGTATACACATAAGTATACACTAATAGTTAAGTTTAGTCAAATTTAAGCTGATATGCACGTGAATGATCTAAAGAACCATCCGTATAGTAGACCGACCCCCATCATTGAATCGGTTCACTGATGGGGTCAATCCAGTATAGGATAGTAGTTCTAGTTCAATTGACAGGCTCAGTTTGCTTCTGTACAATTTCAATATACTCCCCTATTGCACTTTACGTGCTAGAGCCCTGTGGCGCACTGCTATTCGGCTGGACGTTGGTGGAGATGTGTGAAGCGCAGCTTGTGACGAATTTACGTGTTTTATGAATAGATGCGATTTTATTGATGGCCAGCTCGGCAATTATCGTCTACAAGAATTATTGGGGCAGGGCGATGCGACTGAGGTCTATGTTGCTGAACATGTGCCGCAGCAGACGCAAGTGGCAATTAAACTGACCTATGGAACCTGGGAGGATGAGGAGGAGAAGGCGAGGAAATTCTTGACTCAAAGTTCCATGCTGACAAATCTGCGCCATCCACACATTGTGTCCATTAGCGATTTTGGGATTGAGCAGAAGGTGGCTTACCTGGTGATGGAATATATGCGGCATGGGAATCTACGCCAGCGCTATCATAAAGGGACACGGCTGCCACTTGAGGTAGTTTTACAGTATGTACGCCAGGTTGCCAGCGCGTTGACCTATGTCCACGAGCGTGGGCTGGTGCACCGCGATGTGAAGCCGCAGAATATGTTGCTGGATGATGCGGGCGAGATTAAGCTGAGCGATTTCGGCATCACGATCGCGTCGCACAGCATCAGCCCCATTCGCGGTACATCACGCTCCTTCGAAGGCACGGCACCTTACGCGGCACCCGAGCAACTACAGGGCCAGCCGCGGCGGGCAAGCGATCAGTACGCACTGGCGATTACAGTCTACGAATGGCTGTGCGGCGACTGGCCATTCAGTGGAACGTTCTACGAAATCACGCATCAACATCTTTTTGTCCAACCCGCATCGCTACAGGAAAAAGGTGTAGATTGTCCCGCCAACGTCGAGCAGGTGATTATGCGTGCGCTCGAAAAAGAGCCAGAGAAGCGCTTCCCCAGCATCAAATATTTCGCCGATGAACTGGAATGGGCCTACAAAGTCGCCCAGGCTAAAGAACTCCTGGTTCCCCAACCCGAGTCTCTGTCACCCTCCGAACTATCGTCACAAGGACGAGCCGAGAGACGGCAATTCCGCTCGCCGCTACCCTTCAAACCCTACCATTATAATGACTCATCGCGAATGTGATACCGTTGGGAAACTTTTTTTGTGAGCTTCTTTTTCTCGCAGTCGCGATGAGTCATTATAATGGTAGGGTTTGAAGGGTAGCGGCGAGGGATTGTTACCGCGCGAGCTAACCATTGATTTTTAGCTACAAGAGAGTTATAATTCATCCACCACATTCACTGAATATGTGTTTGATCCCTACGCTCTCATGTTCCTGGCCGATGGGCTAATGCAGCGCTTGAGACACTTCTTTCTAGTGCTCTTTGTGCATAATTTACGCTTCGCCTGAATTATGCATAAAAAGCACTAGAAATAAATATGCACGCTAGAGCTGTATAAATGCATGAGTGGGGGAGATACCTATCGGAGCGAGAATCAAACACTTTCTGAAAGCAACATGATAAAAGGCGACCTGGACTTATGGATCAGAAGACGAAGGAAGAACAAGAACTTTTTACAGTAATAAAGCCCTTTGAGCAAGCCCCACATCTTGCTGGACGGATACCCAAATGGGGAGTGTCGATTGGAGTGCTACTCATTGGCGTCATCTACTTCTTTCTACCTGAAGAGTTGACATTTGGTCCTGCCTGGGGCCTGCTGGCAGTCGAAATCGTACTGCTACTGCCTTTATGGATATTCTGGGCGACGGGTCATGCTCTATCCATCCGCGTCACACGGCGCTTTAGCCTGGTCATATTGGGCGTTGTGACGTTAGCCCTTGCAATAGGCGTTCTCTTCCTCATCACGGATATATCGGCATTTAAAAGCGGTCTTAAACTCCTGCGTACTGCCGGGCTATTATGGGCCTTTAATATCCTGGTCTTTACGCTGTGGTACTGGGATACTGATGGCGGCGGACCCCATCAGCGGCACCTGACCAATCACAAGGCGGCCGACCTGATGTTTCCACAGCAGGCAAATGGTGAGAGCTGGAGGCCAGAGTTTTTCGACTACCTCTTCGTTGCCTTCACAGGTGCGACAGCGTTCAGCCCCACAGATACCTACCCTCTCACCTGGCGGGCAAAACTCCTGATGATGATCGAGAGCGTTATCTCGCTGATGCTCGTAGCAGTCGTGGTCAGCCGCGTCGCAAACATTTTCTAGCATTATGGGTCATCCCCAACGTTTGAAAAATGACGAACATGGTGTTTTCCCTGCTCTTTTTTCAAACGTTGGGGATGACCCATAATGCTAGAAAATGTTTGCAGGCAAGGCACTGGTAATCACAAATCATCCAGGCATATAATGATTTCAGGCATAGATTTCTCATATGTAGACAGGTGAATTTTTCCTCATACAGTGAAGCGATCGTGTCGATAAACTCTCTATCCCGTGCAGCGGGAAACAGTGATATTGGAAGGAATAGTACAGCAATATGAGTGAGCAAATTCCAGAGAAGGCCCTCGACCTCTTCCAGAAGCCCATCCTCGCCCACCTGGCGACGATCATGCCGGACGGCACTCCACAGGTTACACCCGTCTGGGTCGATTTCGACGGAACCCACGTCCTGGTCAATACGTCCAAAGGACGCCGCAAGACCCTCAACATGGAAAAGCAGCCCAAGGTTGGCCTCGATATCGTCGACTCCGAGAATCCATACCACTGGCTCTCAGTGCGCGGACACGTCTCCGAGATCACCGAGCAGGGGGCGGACGCACATATCGACAAAATGGCCAAGAAATACATCGGCGTGGACACCTATCCCAATCGCCAGCCCGGTGACACCCGCGTCATCTGCAAAATAGTGCCCGATCGCGTCATCGCAAGCTAATATAGCTCATCTATCCGAACGTTTGAAAAATGAAGAACAGCGTATTTTATCTGCTCTTTTTGT
>CAXTXB010000603.1:0-3730 GCA_964247965.1 uncultured Dictyobacter sp.
GGTTACGTCCCTGAAGGTGGCGAATGAGGCATTTGGGACGGTGGCGGATATGGGTGAGGCACGGGTGGTGGAGCGGAAGGGTGGGGTAATTCCGACGGGAGGTCGGTTGCGCAATGTCTATCGGGACGATGAGCTGGGGTGCGCGCTGCTGCTGGGCGATGCAGCAGGATTGTGTGGGGCGGCGACTGGCGGAGGGATCTATCCAGCGCTGATCAGCGGACGGCTGGCGGCACACGCAGTGGCGAGTTCTCTCCTGGACGGCGAGCGAACGGCGATTCCTACCTATTTGCGTGATATTGCACACGCGGGACGGCTGGGGGATTATCTGAGGATTGAGGACTGGCTGCGGCGGGTGCTGGATAGCATGAAATCGAATGCAGATCTGGCGATGCTCTACGGTCTGTTCGCCTCGGAGGAGGGGCGGCGGGTGCTACAGTTGACACTGTTGGGGACGCCGATTATTAGCATGGACAGCAACTTCTTTTCGCTGCTCAGCAAGCTGCTGAAGAGGCATCCAAGAGTTTATCGCTCGGCGCTGGAAGCGGTGTGGCAGAGGACCATTTTTTAATAATTTTTGCATTTTATACATTTCTACAATATTTTGCATGAAAAGCAAAATATTGTAGAAATGTATAAAATGCAAAAATTACAGGTAGTACCATCGATAGACTGCGTTCCTTGTCCAGAGCCACCCCAGGCAGAAATCTACTTCCCGCTATAGAGATAGTGTACAGCAGTAACCGGGCGCACAGAATCATAATGGCGCTTACAATCCCAGCAAGCGATGCTAGCATCAAAGATAACATTAGTGAGAGTGAAGAGCAACATTACATCATCGACCGTATTGTGCTGCAGATTTTTCGAGAGAAAATGAGCCGCGACGAACTGACTGAAAAGATCCCATCTAGCTCGGCTCCTTTACGGATGGCCCCGCGTCACGACCATGCTGCAAGGGATTGTCGCGACGCGGGGCCAGTCAAATGAAGTGAGTCGGTCTATTACTACGTCATGGCTCAACCTGGACGGCGGGACACAGTTGTGCGAAGAAATCGAGCTGCTGCTCGATAGGGGTCTCGTTCTGGCTGAGGTCGAAGATGACAGAGGTTGCACCCAGCGCCTCCAGGCGCGCGATGTCGGAGCGAATCTCTTCGATCGAGCCGATGAGGGGCTGATGTTGTCCATTCAGCCGCTGTGGCGGGATGGCTATCACGCGGATGATAATCTGGATCTTTTGAATATCGCGGCCCGCCTCGCTAGCAGTGGTGCGAAACGTACCTATTATCTGCTCTAGCTGTGGCCAGAGGAAGTTACCAGGGTTGATGCCGTCAGCTATACGAGCGGCACGTGCAAATGCGGCGGGAGCAAACGAGCCCAGGATGATAGGAATGCCGCCCGACTGCACCGGTTTAGGGCCAATCTGTGCCTCTGGGATGGTATAGAAGCGACCACTAAAGCTCACCGGATCGGGTCCCCAGATCGCGCGCAACACCTGAACATACTCTTCCATACCACTTCCTCTCCGCTTCATCGGTATATTTACCGCCTTAAATTCATCCTCCATCCAGCCCTGACCCAGGCCCGCGATCACCCGGCCATTGCTCAGTTGGTCCAGGGTGGCGAAGCGGCGGGCCAGGATGAGCGGAGGATGAAATAGGGCATTGATGACGCTTGTCCCCAGCTTGATGCGCTCGGTTTTCGCCGCCACGTACGCCAGCGTCTCAAGAGGATCGTAGGCTGAGCCGTAGAGTTCGGATTGCAGCTCTGGTGTCCCGCCCGTCACGCCAGGAATGGGGCGGGTGGGACGCAGCAGATGTTCGTACGTCCACAAAGAATCGTAGCCCAGGCGCTCCGCCTCCTGCGCAATCTGCACGATAGCCTGCGGCGAAGCGATCTTGCCAGCCTGTGGCAGTCCAATACCAAGCTCCATACTACGAATCCTTTCAAGATGCAATGGTACTTGAGGTAGATAGTGCCTAAATGGTTTGTTCTATTATAGCACGTAGATGCTGAAGTTGGTGAAGGGCAATCGCACGACTATAGTCATCTAAGATAATGGTCAACCAGGGGCGTGCTGGAGGAGTGGTGCATGCATCAAGGCACGAGCGAGCATCACTCGTTGTGCCATTCCCCCCGAATACCGGCCTAAAACGTCTCTACTCCGTGTGCTTAGACCAAGTTCTTGAAGCAGAGCCTCCGTTCGCTGTCGAGCCTCCTTTTCGGGAACGCGGTGATAGCGAGCATGGAAGAGCAAAATGTCGCGAACCATTAACTGTCGATCCAGGTTACTCATTTGTGGCACAACGCCAATACGCCGTTTGACACGTACCGGATCGCTAACCAGATCTATACCTGCAATTAACACCTTACCTGTAGTTGGCAGAGTGCTGGTCGTCAGAATGCTGACAAGCGTTGTCTTCCCTGCTCCATTTGGTCCAAGCAGGCCAAAGATTTCTCCTGACGGGACAGCAAAAGAGACATCATCAACAGCGTTCGTTTGAGAACCGGCATACCGTTTGAACACATGATGGACTTCGAGAGCCTGAAAACGTTGTTGTTCCAACAACGCACCTCCTTTCAATACAGCCATAGCACAAGTACGAACAAAGATTCGTTCGTCTTTGATCATAAAAAAAATTTAGCGTGGTCGAGCCCCATCTAACAAGAGTGAGATCAGCTCTTCAACCCGGGTCACCCTTAAAACGGAGCTGTATCCCTGCTGTCCCAAACTCTGAAAGGACTCAAGGGAGTGAAGAAAGACGCCAGCGAGGATGTCAGAGCCTCGACAAATTTCGCCCCTTTCCTCTGCCGCTTGAACGGCGCGACGAATGGGCACAAGTAATGACTGATAGGCAAGTGCTCGTAAATGTTCTACCTGACTGGTTTCAAGAGCTGGAATATCGGCATACACTGTTCTATTTAAATTCAATGGAGGCTGGGACAGAAACCACTGTGCAATCGCACGAAACTGCTCTTCAAGAGTGGAGTGTGCCTGAACAAGTGCTTGCTCAATTCCTGCCTTGTGACGGGCAAGACTACGTTCCATCACTTCAACGAAAAGCTGTTCCTTGCCTCCTGGAGCGTGGTTATACAACGATGACTGACGCATACTAAGAACTCTAGCAATATCACGGAGTGTGACGCTCGCATAGCCATGTTCACTGAAGAGCTGTTCTGCCGCACGGAGGACTCGCTCTCGTGCTTCACTCCTTAGAGGTTCGGGTGATGCCTGTTGTTCCACTGACCAGATTCTCCAAACAGATAGTATACGAACAACTCTTTGTTCGTATGTTACCATAGAAATTGCTTCTTTTCAAGAGCAAAAGCCACAAATTTTTCATTCCTAATTTGCGCAAGAGTAATCAAAAAATGACATTCCAGATATACTTATGCCCATTCCCATTTGTACATCTTGACAAAATTCGGTGCAGTCATCTAGATGCCTTTGTCTGAGCAGATTGAGCAAAAACGAGGGCAGACGAACAAGCGAAAGGTGTGCTATCATGACCTAACAACAATTGTTCCCAATATAGACGTGGTACCTTGTAGGTAAGAGCAAAAAGACTATATGAAACAGCGAACTCAAGGAGATCATCCTATGCGGATACATGATCATATGCGTGAGGCTGTGTGGGCGGTGGCTTGCACAACTGCCAATCCAGTAGTCCATTCTGAAGAGCGGGTGGTGCCAGTGACACGGGTGGTGAGTAGGGAGAGGTGGGGGGACATAGAG
>CAXTXB010000604.1:0-3717 GCA_964247965.1 uncultured Dictyobacter sp.
GCGCGCTGAGTGCTCTACCGGGCATTGAGGCTGTCTCCACCGATATCCCGACCAAAACTGTTCACCTGCGCTACGATGCCGGTCAGCTCTCCCTGGAGCAGATCGAGACAACGCTCGACGACGAGGGCTACACCGTTGCCAAAGGGCCACGTCCCGCGCCTCGCACTTCAGGCAAACCCCTCAATCTGCTCTAAGATCTATAAAGAGAGTGTTTGTTTCCCATCACGGTGGGCCTCTTTCCTCTCTCATGCATCCGCACACCTTCGGCGTGCTTGATTCTTTTTATTCATCTTGCTTTTTTTGCATACTTTGGGCTCTGCCCAAAGTATGCAAAAAAAGCAAGATGAATAAAAAGAAGTGTATCGCGTAACGAAGCTGTATAATCTCATCAGCTAAGAACGCGATGGCGATGGGAAACAAACACACTCTGATTGTAGGGTCAATTTTTGCTTTTTCTCTTTATTTCGGTACAGCCACATTAACAGGTGAAGAGCTCGAAAAAATAGCGAAGTATGAGCTCAAATTATTCAGCCTTCACCACTTAGTGTAGCTGTACAAGCAGAGCTTGTATGATTTAGAAAAAAGCAAATAAAATGAAAAAACGTAAGTTGCTGTATGCTATGCATTTATAATAATAAACGAGAAAGCGCAGAATACTACTTTTCTTATCCGATATATTGGGGAAGTGTAAACGAGAAGGTTGTGCCTTGATTTACTGTTGTTTCAAAGTCAATAGTGCCGTGGTGCTGCTCGACGATCAGCTTGGCAATCGAGAGGCCCAGGCCGTAGCCGCCCATTTTAGACTGCTGACTATGATTTGATTGATAGAAACGTTCGAAAATGTGTTGACGGTCCTCGGTTGCAATGCCATAGCCAGTATCAGCCACAGAGACTTGCACGAAATCATCGTCGTACACCTGGGCACTCACCGTCACCACACCATTTGGCGGAGTAAACTTGATTGCATTCGCGACCAGATTATTGAGCACTTGCTTAATGCGCTGAGGATCAATACAGAGTATTGGAATATCGACAGGAATTCTCTGGGCAAGCTTCACTTCAGCCTTATGAGCCAGCGGTTGCAAGCTGCGCATCACCTGACGTACAAGAGTACGGAGATAGACCTCTTCCTGCTTAATTTCAAACTGGCCTAGATCCGAACGAGTCATAAATAAAATATCTTCGACAATAGAGATAAGTTGCTGCACACCTTCTTCGGTATAGCCAAGATAAAGACGTTGCTCTTCCGTCATCTCTCCCATATGTCCTTGAAGGAGAAGATCAATGAAGCCATGCACAGAATTTAAGGGTGTACGGAGTTCATGAGAGACCATCGAGACAAAGTTTGAGCGCACTCGATTCGCTACTTTTAAGGCTGAGAAGTCGCGCGCCATGAAGATTGCGTAGGTCGTATCATTTACCACAACTGGAGTGATGCTGGCAGATACCTCGCAGGTATGCTCCGATCCAATGATCAATTCTTCGTTAGGCAGTGCCTGCTTCTCCAGTAGAATCCGCTGTAGGGGACAGCTAGCAGTTCCACAAAGCAACATCTGATTCAGATTTTTACAGCTCAGCACAGCCTTACAGCTCTGCTCACTTATCTCATGAGCAGGAATACCAAACGTAGCAGAGGCGGCAGGATTGATCTCAAAAATCTTAAAGTCCTGCCGTAGGGCAATTACTGCATCAGCAGTGTTATTCATAAGAGCGGCTAGCGCCTGCTGGCGTAACTCGCTCATCGTAGGAACTCTATTCTCCATAACGCGTATACGCTTTA
The DNA here is from genome assembly GCA_964247965.1 of uncultured Dictyobacter sp. Lineage (GTDB taxonomy): Bacteria > Chloroflexota > Ktedonobacteria > Ktedonobacterales > Ktedonobacteraceae > Dictyobacter. The sequence continues at coordinate 1,781 of CAXTXB010000604.1, forward strand.
CTATCTGTTTTAAATTTGCACTGGGGCTACTTACTACAACGAGCTATCCAACAAATTTATAGCCCAGACCTCGCACGGAAATAATATGTTGAGGATGGTCCGGGTCCTCCTCCAACTTCAAACGCAGACGACGCATATATACATCAACAATGTTACTACTATTGTTTTCATTGTCATTCCAGACTTCCGCCAACAACTGGTCCCTACTGACCACCTGACCCCCAGCCTGCACAAGCACACGTACCACGTGCATCTCCGTCGGCGTCATGGTAACAGGCTCTCGTCCATCCATACCAACTTTTAGTTCACCCAGAAATAACTCTACCTGTCCACTACGAATGCTCTGTTGACCAACCTTTTCGTGTTTCTTGATGCGACGCATCACCGCATGTACACGAGCAACCAGCTCTTGATGATCAAATGGCTTACAAATATAATCATCAGCACCAATATGAAAGCCCTGCAACTTTGCCTCGATAGTATCTTGAGCAGTCATAAAAATAATTGGTGTTTCATAGCCTTCACTACGCAATTGCTCCGAAAATTCGAAGCCATTGAGATAAGGCATAGTCACATCAAGTATCAGTAGATCCGGTTCCCGTCTCCGAATCATTTGCATAGCACCGCGTGGATTATCAGCGGTTTCAACCTCATATCCTTCTTTACTAAGAACGAACTGAACAAGCGTGTTTGAAAACCGCTCGTCGTCAACGACAAGAATATACACAGTTTTCCCCTCTCTTTGATACCTCAGTTTGCTGCACGTTCCAGCAGGCATTCTACGAGAAGCAGTCACAGAAAAAGCCCGATAGCGCGTGAAACACCTTGATAGAATCGCGAACGGAGCCGAGGCACAGCATTTATAAAGAAACATTTTTCTAGATAGTTATCAGGCAATGCAAGATCCAATTGCATATACAGGGGGGATCTGCACATGCTCCTGGTTCTATTTTGTAAGAATATAGCATGAATAAGTTATATGAATGTATGTTACACGTTCGATGCGTGTAGTGTCAAGACGATGATCTCAATGCACGTAATTTCTCTACGTGGATCATTAAGATTGCAACATCCGCAGGAGTCACTCCTTCTACACGCGCGGCCTGCCCAACGGTACGAGGCAAAGTCCGAATCAGTTTTTGTCTGGCTTCTGTACGCAAATGCTGAATAGATTGATAATCAAAGGACGCAGGGATGCGCATCTCCTCCAGACGAAGAGTACGCTGGACGAGCTGTTCCTGCTTGCGAATATAGTTTTCATACTTGACTTGCAGATCAACCTCTTCTGCTGCCTCATCCTCCAAAGCAGTCAAAGGAGAAGAGGAGAGATCAGCGAGAGCGCCTTCCGCTCTGTTCGTTGCACGCTCATCTGCTACACGCTGCGCTAATTGCGCCACCTGTTGATAGCGAACCTCGGGGCGGCGCAACAGTTCACGAGCCGAGAGCATCTGTCCCAAAGGAGCGATACCGCTCTCCTGAGCATAGTTCTCGACGAGGCGTGACGAGGTAAAGGTGATAGCATCTAACTGCACCAATGCCTGCTGGATCTCAACACGCTTCTGCACCACATGCGCGTAACGACCCTCAGAGATCAAGCCAAATCCATATGCATAATCACTAAGGCGCAGATCGGCGCTATCGGGACGCAGTAACAGACGATGCTCGGCACGCGAGGTATGCAGGCGATACGGCTCGCTCATCGGTCGCGTCACCAGATCATCAATCAAGACACCAATGTACGCCTCATGGCGACCAAGCACAAAAGCCTCTTCCGCACGCACAAACAGAGCTGCATTGATACCCGCCATCAGGCCCTGCGCGGCGGCTTCTTCATATCCAGAAGTGCCGTTGATCTGTCCTGCCAGGAAGAGGCCGGAGACAGCTTTTGTCTGCATCGTTGGCAAAAGCTGATGAGGCGGGACGTAGTCGTACTCCAC
>CAXTXB010000605.1:0-3714 GCA_964247965.1 uncultured Dictyobacter sp.
CGCTCACTGCTTGCTCCTTTGCATCTTGCTCTTAATTTGGCCCAAACTTAGGCGATGCGCGAAAAATTGTAAAAATGTCTATGATGCAAAAAGTTTCTTAAGACTCGTAAAGAGCGGCGAAGCCGCGACACGTCAGAGCACAGGAAGGTGGAGGTGAGGAGGATAAAACACTGTCTTACCTGGGGAAGCATCAGGCATTGACTACAAAGTGGAGCGTTTGCGCCCATTGATCATTCCAGTATAATTCTACTTTCCCCTCAGCCGGCATGATATAGCGCATTGTAAAAAAGCCGTTCTTGACCGTATTAGAAGGTATATCTTTTACTTTCAGCATAGTGCTTGTCTGCGTAAGAAAGTATTTATTATTCGTATACCACATGGCCACTACCCTGCCGTCCTGCCTGGGGGTCTGCACACTGAAGGTGAGATAGATGGTCTGCCGCGTCGTGAACTTTGTTTGTGGTGAGAGGGCTATATACGTCTTTGGATCGTAACGATCGGTCGTCGTTGCGGAAGAAATGATGGTAATCGCAGGTCCATTGCGGTCTTTATCTGTTTGCTCAGGAGGTTCAGGGAGTTGTGCCCAAACAGTTGGAGGGATATTTTTCGGCGGCGTGTTTAAGTAGATGCGGCTGATTTTTTCGAAGAGGCCACTGGCTTGAACATAATAGATTGAACCCGAGCAGAGCAAGGCACACACAATTAGAACACTTAAGAGCCCGCTGATGACGCGATGCAGCGGGATGAGCGGACGTGGGCGGGTATAGAGGGGAGGAATGGCAATAAAGGCATGCTTCCCTGTCTGGTTGGGCAGCAGTTCGGTCAGCGCATGATCGGGCACTAGCTGCAGCGAGAGGGTTGGCTGGCGCTCATCCAATAAAGGATCTGTATGAGGAGCATAAACATCCTCGAAACCAGAAGATGAAAAGAGCTTGGTTTGTAGCGGAGCAGTATGAGGTGGGCCTGAGACTCTTGGCACTTCCTCCGACACTCTTCTCCGGTAACTTTGCACACTTCGTTCAGAGAGCAAGGGTGCCCCACAACTGGGACAAGGAACATCGTCTTCAGAGCGCGCCAGCCTACAATATGGACAGAGCATCGTCAACACCTTCTTTTTTGCCTTTATTCATTTACCTCTATTCAGAGGAACGATGCTCCACTGTGATTTAGAGTATGCTTTCCTGATGGAGAGAAAAAATTATAGAAAAAAGATTAGAAAAGTGCCTTCCTCTTTCATATTGACATTTGTTTAACTTATTATATTATCAGTAGTGCTTGCGGGCATCTATTTGATCTGTCTCGCAGCCCCAAAAGGAAGCGAATTAAGCCTTTCCTGATGAGATATAATACTGTATACTTGCTCACATCACTAGTGGAGAAAAGGACGTACTAGCATGACCTATGTAATTACCAACCCATGTATCGGCACGAAAGATGCCTCTTGCGTAGATGTTTGCCCGGTTGACTGTATCCATCCAGGCCCTGGCGAAGCGGAATTTGAGGCTGCAGAGCAGCTCTATATTAACCCCGATGAGTGCATCGACTGTGGCGCGTGCGAGCCCGCCTGCCCGGTTACTGCCATCTTCGAAGAGTCGGCCGTGCCCGACGAGTGGAAACAATACATTAAGATTAACGCCGACTTCTTCAAGTAGGCCTACCGTCTTTCTTTTACAGGAACGCTACTACTTACTATAGTGAGAATGGTAGCGTTCTTTTCTATTTATCGAGGTTCGAAAGCAGTATAGACGCAATACATAAAAATACCTTAATCGATCCATTTTCTTATTTCTATCCGTTAGTATTAAAAGATCTAATTTATATATATTCATTCAAAAGAGTGAGTCAGACAGAAGGGATAAAAACCGAAGGTAAGCGCGTTTATCTTCTGAGAGCGTGTTTGATCCCATCGCCATCAGATTCTTAGCCGATGAGCTTACGCAGCGAAGCTGGGTGATACACCTCTTTTTATTTCTTTTGCTTTTTAAGCAAAACCTAAAGTATGCCAAAAGCACTACATCACAAAATATGCAAAAAAGCAAAAGAAATGAAAAGAAGAAGTCTAACTATAAAGTATATCAAGGAAGCGGAGTCAGGCATCTTTTATGGAAAGTAATGCTCATCGCCTCATTGGAACGCAGCTCGGTACATGTGAGCTCAGGCAACTCATAGGTTCTGGTGGTATGGGGGTCGTCTTCCTTGCACGGCAGATACGCCCTGCACGCGAGGTTGCGGTAAAAGTTCTACGCTCAGGAGCAGGCATACAGACAGAAGCGAACCAGGAATTTCTTGCGCGCTTCCGAAGAGAGGCCGATGTTATTGCTCAACTTGACCATATCAATATCCTCCCCATTTATGAGTATGGGGAACAGAATGGGCTTGCTTATCTTGTAATCCCTTACCTGGAAGGCGGCAGCCTGCGCGATCTACTGACAAAGCGCGCACCCCTTTCTGCACAAGAAGCCTGTATTTATATTGAGCAGGCCGCAGCAGCCTTACAATATGCGCATGAACACAAAATCATTCATCGTGATGTCAAGCCGGCCAATATGCTTTTTCATGCAGATGGTCGCCTGGTGCTGGTAGATTTTGGTATTGCTCGTATTATGCACACTACTGAAGAGAATATAGAAGGGCATAATACATTGACGAATACCGGTCAATTTCTTGGCTCTGTAGATTACATGGCACCTGAAATGGTAAGTGGTAGACAGCCTGATCATCGCGCTGATATTTATGAACTGGGAGTTGTACTCTTCCAGATGTTAAGCGGTCGCGTACCATTCCAGGGTTCATCCGCTTTTATGGTTGCAGCGCAACACTTGCAGGAGAAGCCGCCGTCTTTAAGTATGCTGAACCCAAATATTTCGCCACAAGTCGATGCAGTAGTGCAAAAAGCTCTAGCTAAAGACCCTGATAATCGCTACTCTAGTGCAAGAGAGTTGGCTGTAGCACTACGCCAGGCACTAGAGCTATCTTATTCTACGATACTTCCCATAACTCCAAAGCAGAGCATAACCGAGACAATTACAACGCCTCTGCCTGGCACAGCAGTGGCACTAGAGCCACGAGAAGTCGGCTCTGGACATCAGTATCCACGTAATACTACACCCAAAACCGAGCAAGCGAGACAGGCAGATAACCAGGAGCGCTCTAAATCTACTACAATTGGAAGCGAGCCACTCTTACCACTAGATAATACGACCTCGAATTTAAGACCACATCAGAATTTTCATCAAGAGCAGGCAGAGGTACCGGGTAAAACAAGGCGGCGAGGGATAAAAGGGGGAATGATCGTTGGACTTGTCGTCCTCCTTTTTGCAGGAATTACTCTTTTTGGCGCATACGTATTAAGGAATGTAAAGTCACCAGCAATAACTTCAACACCAATAGCATCCTCTCTCACCTCACTCGCCACCCCTCCGGTGACTCCAACTCCGCAGATCACTCCAACTCCGCAGGTGACCCCGACTCCATCACCAGCACAGCAAGCGCAGGATGTCATCCAGCATTACTATGATGATGTTAACCAGGCGAACTACCAGGGTGCCTACCAGTTCTGGGGAGCCACTTACCAGCAAGGACACCCGTATAACCAGTACGCAGCGGGTTATGCCACTACACAGCATGTGGATATCGTCTTTCACACTATCACACCACAGGCTGATGGCTCGCAGGTCGTTAATATGACTATCTACGCGAGAGATAACACCTCTA
>CAXTXB010000606.1:0-3696 GCA_964247965.1 uncultured Dictyobacter sp.
TGATACAGGAGCATGATAGAGGCTCTCTCGCGAATTCAATGGTGATATGCTTATTTGCATGATAGTGTCAGTCTTTGAAAGACAAGACAATCATTCCTATTTTTTCACAGATGTGCTTATCGTCACAATCGCGAGAGAGTTCAACCTTTGAGGCAAGGTCAGACAGAACTGAACGTTACATTTATGTGTCATCCCTAGAAGATGGAAGTGTATACCTCTCATTGAGAGCACTACTCGAAGCAGGTCGTGGTGGAATGATTAATCCTCGGTTTGTTTGTGTAGGAGTAGGTTTGCTTTCAGCAACTGTTCTGTATAGTTTGCGATCTTCCCTCAGCTTAAAGACTTCCACTGATGTCAACAATTGACCTGCAATTTGTGCCAGATTTCTCATCTGTTGCGTAGCTTGATTAGTGCTATTGCTTCCCCGTTGTGTTGAATCAGCGACCTGTTTCATAATGTGCTCGACTCTTCTTGAAGATTGCAATTGTTGCAGTGCAACTTGATTCGTTCCTTCTATTTCACTGGCCTGATATTCAACAACAGAGAAGATCGACTCAAAAGCACTACCTACTTCTTCAGTAAGGGTTATACCTGCTGCAACTTCTTGCTCAGTTTCTTGTATAGACCGCTCAGCAGTATTGATATCTTCAAGAACGCCCTTCACGATCTTTCTAACCCTCACCGTTTGTTCTTTGGAACGTTCGGCGAGGCGCCGAATATCAACCGCGATAGCTCCAAAGCCTGTTCCTTGATCACCAGCCATCGCTGCTTGAACGGCTGCATCCAGAGCTAAGCGATTCGTTTGCTGAGCTATACTCGACATAACTTCCACAATATCTTTGATTTCTAGTGAACGTTCGCCCAACACCAATACTTTTCCAGTCGTAAAATGCACGTTAGCGTTGATACGAACCATTTCGTCAACCGTTTGTTGTACTGCAGTGCGCCCTCTTTGAGCGACCGAACGAGCCTCGCTAGCTACGCTGGACAACATACCTGTACGTCTGGCGACTTGTTGACTTGAGTTCGACACGTTGCTGACTTCTTCGGCAGCTTCTAGAATGTACTGCATTTGGGTGTCAGCGTTATACACAAGTTGTTCCATATACCCAAATGTTTGCACTGTCGCGTTTTGAACGCCTCGTGCTAACATCTTCACGTTCACCACCAGATTGTTTAGTTGGCCCGCTGTTAGATTAAAGAATTCGGCGAGTCTCCCTAATTCATTTGGCATGATCTCCGCCTGTATGCGCAGGTCACCTTCACCAATACCGTTTACTTCATCGATGAGCTTTCCTATTTGGGCTTGTAGGTCCATATGGCGATTTTGAGCTTCTCGCATAAGTTGGCCAGTAACATCCAACATACCATTCATTGACGTTGCCACAAGAGAGATTTCATCGTGCCCCGCAAGGTTAGCGCGGGCATCAGTCTCTCCTCGGGCAACTCGTCTCGTCAGTGCAACGAGTTGCCCGAGGGGATGAATGATACTGAAGTTGATCAGGAAACCGGTGGCAACAATGACCAGGAGCGTGAAAAGGAGCGTGATGACCGTATAGACAAGGAGAGGAGTGACGAGCGAAGGTCCAACCTGTGTTACCGTCGTTCCCATCATTGTCGCCGTGTCCACGACCTGTTGCCAACGGTTTTTTAACTCAAGAAAGCCCAGATCAGCTTGATAAAAATCGGCATACGCTGTTTGATAAAATGTATTCGTTTCAAGATCTTTTAAGACCGTATGCAGGAGCTTTTGATAGGTTGGCCAATTTGAACGAGCTACGGTATCAAGTGCAAGACCTTGCTCTGCTATCACCCGTTGCCCCTGGTCCGGAGCATCACTTATCAAGACACTACGAATGTTGCTCATAGCAGGAGACGTGGTAATCTCATAGTTTCGTTGATAGCTGACTAACGTTTGTGTGAATTCTGTTTCAAGAGCTTTCACATCGTTCTCCGTCAATTTTCCCGACGAGGGATCACCTTCGAGAAAGAGACTGCCCTGAGCAAAGACCTGAGCGAAGCGCGCTTGGAGAAGTGCATTCATATGCTGCAAGTTTATTTGCTCCCTAGTTGCTGTATTCTGCGCGTCGAAGCTTATGTGGACAGACTGACTACGAAGTTCACTTGCTTGCAGAGAGAAATTCGACTGTAGCAGAATAAGGAGGGTGGGGATGAGCGTAGCGATGACAAACGCAATCGTGAGGCGACGAAGTATAGGTATATCGTTAAGAGTTCTAAACATGTCTTATGTATCCTTTTCTGTTCTCCGTTCCATCTCAAATCTACCAATCTCTCGAAAATAAGAGATTGGTATCCTATCATGGGGTATGCTAAGATGCTTTCTACGGTAAGGGATAAACGAGCTTTGCAGTTGCCAAACGAGGGGGATAAACGATCTGGGTCTGTCCGTGCTGCCACTGCACCATAAAAGTGGGGAGCGCTGACGTATGCCCTCCTGGTCCCTTCGCAAAGTTGACGGGACCAACCACATATGTTTTATGTGTCTGCCCAATAGCCACATTGATAGCTTTCGCATCAAGATTACCTGCACGTACAATAGCATCCATAAGAATCTGAGCTGATGCATAGGTATCAGCTATATGCTGGCTGTACGTCAGTCCTGTATCAAGCTCGAAACGTTGACGTAGATCCCTGGCACCCGGATAGGGGAGTGTAGGATACCAATATCCTGTAACCATTACCCCTTGTGCCGCCTGATGTAACGCAGATGTCCATTCTGTAGGCTCGGCTCCTTTTTCTAAGAAGGCTGCTGCTGGACGATAATTCAGCGATTGCATCTGCTGCCAGAGCGCAATGGCATCCGGGGTTATCATCTGAGCAATCACAATTTGTGCCTGAGACATCTGTGCACGACGGATGAGATCGCCATAGTCCGTGGTACCAACGGGAAAGTTCGCGTGGTAGACGACTGTGTAGCCATACTTTTGTGCATTCTTCTCCCAGAGACCACCCATGACAACACCGTCTTGCTCATTGTCAGTAAAGAGCGCAACCTTGTGATTCGAACTTACTGTATTCATGGTCAGAAACTGTTGCCTGGTCATATCAAGCTCGTCAAAGAAGACATCCCAGACATAGCTCCACTTCGGACGAGCACCAAGAAAGGCACGAATTGGTGCGATGCCAGTCACCATAGGAATATGCTTGCGCTCGGCAACATCTGCACCAGGCAAGACTAATGGCGGGGTAGCTGAACCGAGCAAAGCATCCACCTTGTCCTGTAAAATGAGACGCTGTGTATTTGTTGCAGCCAATTCTGAGCGACTTTCATCATCATAGGTAATAAGCCGTACTGGAACTTTCGCATGATACTGAGAGAGATAGAGCCCTCCCGCTTGATTCACCTCGCTAATGGCAGTAGTGTAGCCCCATTCCTCGTAGAGGCCAAAACCTGCGAGGGCCCCGCTTTTAGGAATCGAAGCACCTATCAGAATCTCCTTTGGAACACCCTGATTTGTACTGGAAGCTTCATCGCAAGCAGAAAGAAAAAGCAATATGGAGAGGGCCAATGTATTAATAACCAATCGAAATGTCCGTTTTCGTTTCATAGATTATTCACCTCTAAGCAAGTTAATGAGCCGGGTAACTAGCCAAGTATAGAATGAGCCTGTTCTTTCTTCGTAATAGTATGGTTGTAATAGAGTTGTAATATAGAAAAAGTGATGGTGTTTTCTC
>CAXTXB010000607.1:0-1321 GCA_964247965.1 uncultured Dictyobacter sp.
GCAATCTCATCCATCGAAGTATCGCGATAACCTTTTTCCGCAAACACCTGTTCGGCTGCCTGCAAAATCAATTCCAGACGCTCCTGGCGCTGTTTTTCACGAAGGGAGCGATGCACCCCCTCTATGCCCATAGATCCGTCCCTTTTTCAATTGGAAAATTGTGAACAATCATCGTTGACCGAATCACTGTTATTATATGACTCAATAGTCAAAGTATAATTGGTATTTGAAATTTTGTCAAGCTGAATCAGGATCTTTTTTCTGCTGCTGTGCTTCTTGTTGATATATCTCTTTGTTCCTCAAAGGCGAAAAGGAAATTACAGCTCTTAAAACATATTATAGAAGCGGAGGCTCTCCCCCAGAACATGTCTGGGGGAGAGCCTCCGGCGAGTCTTTTACTGACTAGATTAAGCTTGAGAGACGTGTTTAGCTTGCTGCATGGTATTGCGTAGTTGGTTGAGATGCCCTTGTCCATGGAAGAGGCCAAGCATGTAGCCAGAGATGGCGTTCAGAGGACCGAAGGAGGGGACGCGTATGACTGTTACATCCATGTGAGGGGTGTCGGGCCAGGCATCCAGGAACGCGTTGCACATGCGCTGGCTCTCTTTGAGGCGAGCCTGAAGTTGCGCCGCCGTCTGAATGCTCTGCCATGGTGTCTCGTAGCGCAGTCTTCCCTCCACCGTAACGCCGCGAGCTAGCATAGCAGCCGTCGAAGCTGCTTCTTCCATTGTCGCAGTAAGATGGACAAGTATATGGCTGAGCGGCCAGCCCAGCCCGTTCTCTTCTTGTGTCTCGGGATCTTGAGGTAGGAAGGTCACATCCGCGTCAGTTGCACCATCTATAATAGACTGAATAGTGCTGAAGAACTCAGCGGTCTGTGTACGTAGATCGCTGTATTTCAAATCTTTGACCATGTCAGCATAGGTAGTCTTGCCTTCGCGCAAGGCAGCAAAATCAAAATTCAGCATGCAAACTCCTGCTAGTATACGCACTGAAGCGTAACTACAAACGTGCAAAGAGAGAACAAGCGCATTGTACTTTACAACACCCTTTCCTCTTTATTCTACCTCATTCTACCTCACGTGATTAAAGGTTGCGTCGGCGAGTTGTGCTTACTCGGCGTTCACCAGAGAGGACGGGAGCAAAGATCACGCGGCCCAACGAGACGATCCCCCAGGCGATGAGCGCATAGATAATCATGGCGATGATAGTAGAAACCTCAAAAACGCTGCGCGAGCCAATAGTTTGATCGTTGAAGATACCGTTAAAGGGGCCAACAAACACGTGGCTTACGTTATAGAGCAGCGTGATAATGTCATTG
>CAXTXB010000607.1:1331-3686 GCA_964247965.1 uncultured Dictyobacter sp.
GGCGGAAGATGAGTCGCAACGCCAGGATAATCTCTAGAACGCCCAGGACGAAATAGGTGACGGTCGTAATCCAGTAGCGCGTATTGGCACGGCTCTGATTTTTATCCTGATAGACCTCTGAACTGTTTTCTACATAGCTACCGGCGGGATCGATGTATCTTTCGCGCTGACGCTGAGAATATGCGCCGCCCGCGTTCTCCGATTGAATCGTGGCTCCATACTGATCATTATCCACGTTTTGATTAACTGGAGGTTGTCGATAGCCTTGTTGCCGTGGATCATCGGGTGGATAAGGTTGATTGTTGCTCATGATTATGTGTCTCCTTGACAAGCCGAACGGAACCATCGGTATGTTGGTAGAGCATTCTTTGATGGCGGGATAATATAATAAACGTCCACTTCTAGCACGTAAGAGCGAGCAAAACAGTTGTGAATGGATTAGATCGCTAAAAAGTTGAATATCACGCTGCCTTACTGGTAGGAGTGGGTGGTGGTGGCAGCAAGGGTAAGGCGAAGCCCCAATCTAGCAGCATCTGTGCATCGGTAACGCGCTCGTCAGAAGTCTTCGTATTTAGGATCACCCCAATGAGATGGTGACCTGCATTACTTGCGGCGAAGACCAGGCAGTAGCCTGCCTCTTGGGTAAAGCCGGTCTTCACGCCAAGCGCGCCAGGATAGAGGCCAAGCAGAAGATTTGTTGTTTCCCAGACATAATGATGATGATCAGCATTAGCCAGCAGCTCAAACTTCTGAAGCTGCACAATCTGATCGAAGCGTTCGTTGTGCATCGCATAGCGCGTCAACTGTGCGAGGTCAGCGGCACTGGTATAGTTGAGATCGGGTTTGCCATCTGGCAGCTTATAGGTCAGGCCGTCCGCGTTAATATAATGGGTCTGCGTGAGATGTAAGCGACGAGCATACTCATTCATAAGCTTCACAAAGTTGGCTTGAGTACCGCTGACAGCTCCAGCGATCGCCATGGCCGCGTCATCGCCTGAGGGCAGCAGCAGCGCGTAGATCAGATCGACCACAGGAATTTTATCTCCAACCACCAGCTGCGCATTGCTCCCATTATTATTTTTTGCCTCGTCGATATCGCTCTGTTTAATCGTCACAATCTGATTAGGATCAGCCTTCTCAAGAGCGATAATCGCAGTCATAATCTTCGTCGTACTCGCCATAGGCAAACTCTGTTCACCATTGACATCGGCCAGCATGCGGTTCGTATCGTCATCTAATAAATAGGCCGCCTTCGCATTGAACGCTGGTGGTGTGCTTCTAGCTGTCAAGATAGGGTGTGGCGTAGGAGTTGGAGGCGGAGAGATATAGTTTTGGACGCTCGGACCCAGCGGCGTAAAAATCAAGGCAGGTACCAGTAAGAGTGCCTCAACTGCCAGCACTATAAAAACTGTAGCAATAATAAAACGCATCTTCATAAAGGCAAGTATCCTCGTAAACTAGAAAGCTAGTAGACGGAAAAGAAACTATTGGTTTATAAAAAATATGGAAAGAACAATCTTTTAAAAAATGGAACGGCACGATATCACTAACTACAACGCTATAGCACTGCAAAAATAGCAGAAAGAGATAGATTAACTATAGCACTGCCAGTTTTTCGTCAGGAGAAACCAGCGGATTTTTGCTTATAGAGCATGATAATGTTTTATAATAATAAGCTAATCGGTCTTTTCGCAGAATAATAAGTTAAAAAAGGCCCAGAACCAAAAACATGACGTAAAGAACAAGAGAAGAGGCAGCATAAGGGAGCCATTATCCATGACTGAACAAGTCTCACAAAGCGATTTTGTCAGCCAGCAACCTATGATAGACAATCTTACCGATTGGCAGGTTTACTGGCAGGCGCAGGGGCAGCCATGGCGTAGTGAGCCAGAGATTGACAAAAAGCGGCAAGAGCAACTGGAGCAGATGCGCGCGATCACGCCACATGTGCAGGAAAATATTTACAGATTTGCAGGCCAGAAATTGAGCCGTGCCGACGTAGAGTGGTTGCTGGCGACGCACGAACAAGGGCGAGGTCCTATAGATTGGAGCGATGTGCAGCAACGCGAACGGACCGGACTCGACCTGCGCGGGGCTGATCTCAGCGGCATCAGCCTGCGAAGTCTGCCGCTTGCGCGCTTGCAGGCGGGCATTTTCTGGTACGACACCCAGTACAGCCTGACGCCAGAGCATATGCAGATGGGTGCGGCTAACATGGAAGGAGTGGACTTGCGTGAGGCTCACCTGGAAGGAGCATCACTTGGACACGTCAACTTACGGCGCGCCGTACTTTACTTCGCCAGGCTCGACGAAGCCAACTTAAGAGATGCGTATATGCAGGAGGCTGTCCTATAC
>CAXTXB010000608.1:0-3681 GCA_964247965.1 uncultured Dictyobacter sp.
ACATTGAGGCTGGTCCCGTTGCCCCCGTTCATAAAAACGATCTCTATCAATACACTCCGACCTTTGCCCGCTATATAGATGCGTTCCGTCGCCATGAGTCTCTTCAGTATGATGTGATTCATAGCCACTACTGGCTCTCAGGCGTTGCTGCAATGCGCCTGGCTTGCTACTGGAATGTACCTCATGTCGCGATGTTCCACACTCTTGGACGTCTGAAGCAGTTGGCGAATCCCGACGCCGCTGAGCCAGCCATTCGCATTGAAATGGAACAACGCTTAATTCATGATGGAGATCGCATTATTGCCGCGACGGCTGACGAACGCACGCAAATGATACGCTACTGTGGCGCGAATGCGAGCCAGGTGGAGGTGATCCCCTGTGGCGTGGATTTGGCGCTTTTTACTCCTCGCGACCGTCAGGAGGCGAGAGCTCAGCTGGGCCTTGCTCAATCGCGTCCAATGCTGCTATTCGCCGGGCGTCTCGATCCTTTTAAGGGACCTGACTTGCTTCTGCGTGCCGCGTCTTTGATGCAGGAAAAAGATGCTCAGATCGTGATTGCCGGTGGCAGTCTGAAGGGTGATGCAGACCTGGAGCAACTTCAGGATCTGGCCCAGGAGCTGCACCTCAGCGATCGTGTGCTGTTCCTGGGTGCCCGCCCACGCGAAGAGATGCCGTTGCTCTATAGCGCGGCAAATATTACGGTTGTACCATCTTACCATGAGAGCTTTGGACTCGCCGCCGTAGAATCGCTTGCGTGTGGTACTCCTGTCGTCGCCACCCGCTCTGGAGGCCTGATGACCGTAGTCTCTCATAATAAGACCGGCTTTTTGGTCTCGCGTTGTCCAGGCTTCTTCGCGGAGCGCATCGACATGCTTCTCTCCGATACATCTTTGTATGCCAGGATGAGCTCTGCGGCTCGTCCTTCTGTCATGCAATTTGGCTGGAAAAATGTCGCTCACAGCGTACTTGCCGTCTACGATGAACTTGTGAGCGAGGGCCGCTACCTCGTCGCCCTGTAGTACTGTAAACCAACTCATAGATGTCCTGGTTACTTTCTCTAGAATATGTTTTGATCCCGCACATCGCTCGTGCTACTTCTTTTCTCAACGAAGAGAATTCGTTCCACTTCCCACCGTTTTGACGCGCTTTGGGTCAGCATAACATATGTAGAAACATCCACAAATTGTCTCACCTATAAAGATTCACTCGTAAATGCTGGACTTTTGCCTATCTTTATGGTATAATTTGATGCAAGAGCAAAACACATTCACGACTTAAGAGTATGGCATATTTTCTTGGAATGCAAGAAAGCTCCATTTACGATTGAAAAATAGGCCTATGTCCCACTGGCGGGTTCATGGTTCTAGTGGATGCATAGGCACCAGGACTCGATTTATTTCTGAGCGAGGTAACATGCTTATGCGTACAGTCTCAATGAAAGCGTCATCAATATCTTCTTCGGCGACTGCTAGTGAGACTGACCCCGCGCCTAACACCGATACTAACACGCAGATATGCACTAGGGCAGAGGTTCCCCTGGTGCTTTTTTTCTTTTCTTAATACGCTCTTTCTTCCCGGGCTCATCCATCTTTCTTCATTGTTTGAGCCATCATTCTACTATATCGCGATTGAAGCGATTAGTAGTGTTATTTATACCAATGAAAGGAGGGGAAAACCTTTTCTATTCCATTAGTGCATACAACGTTGTAGGCTACGCCATTATGGTGTGTAAGATAAACGAGAAGTGGATACGAAGCGGTTGTTAGATTTGAAGGAGAGTGTGATTATGAATTCAAGTATGATTAACAAGATCGCGAAAGCGAGACGCTACGCGGAAGAACCCGAGCGTATACAATTTACCCGTTTCGAAGCGATGTTCCAGGGCGAAAATGATGTTCATACTACCACTTATGATGATGGCGACTGGCAATGCACCTGCCGCTTTTTCCATGATTGGGGCGATTGCTGCCATACAATGGCGATGCAGCGTGTTTTGGGGGTAACTATTCCTGCTGCGCATCGACATGGAGTATTAAGTGGTTTAGGTACGGGGCCGCTTACACACTAGCGTTGCATCGCTTGTACGAGGTTTGCTTCTTATGACACATGCATACCTCTTACTATTAAGATGAGAGGCACTGAGATTGATCAGTGCCTCATCTTTTTTTAGAGAGTGTCGGAGCCCTATGCGTCCGCCTTCTCGCGCCTTCGGCGCTGATCCCTTTTTTATCTTCTTGCACTTTCTACACTTTTCGGTAAGCCCGAAAAGTGTAGAAAGTGCAAGAATATAAAAAAGAAATATGTTGCGCAGCTTCGCTGCTCTTTACAGCTTAGTATCAAACGTTTTACATTTTTGCGTCATGCGCAAAAATGTAAAACGTTTGATACTAAGCTGTTTGGAACACCCGACGTTTAAGCGCCGCGTCCGAAGACGAAGTAAAGGACAATAATAGCTGCAAACATGAGAATGGCCAATGTGGCAATGATGACCAGGTCACGGCGGACGTAAGCAAAATGCTCGGCACTTATCAGCGTCGCCGAACTACGCTGCTGAGCTCTTTGCGTACCCTGCCTTCGTGTTGCCATACGTGTAGATGCGCTAGCTTTAGGAACAGTAGTAAGCACGCTCTCGCTTTTCGTCTCGGGCTTTGCCGCTGCCGTAGATGTGCTTTTTGCGGCCAGGCGTGTGGAGTTACTGGCTTTGGGAACAGTTGCAAGCACACTCTCGCTTTCGTTCTCAACTATTGGCTCTGACGCAACCGCAGATACGCTCTTTGCTGTACGCGCTGATTGTCTGTTATCTTGAGGTTTAGGAGTAACCAGCTCAGTAGCTTCGCTACGCGCCGCTGGTACCGTTCCCAATTGGATCTCGTCGTCACGCTCTTCCACTTCCGGGCGGACGAGCTCAAAAGATTTTTGTGCCCTTGGTTTCTGACGCTGTGCTCCACTGCGCGCAGCTACCGATTTCTTTGGCATACGTGCTTGCTCCTTGCTCTCTCTGCAGAATATTAGCTGCTCGATCACTTGTCATTTTCTTCGTAGTGCTTTATCAAACTTTATTGCAACCCCAAAACTGGGGAAAGCGAGATAGGTAACGGGGAAGCCGCATAGCGACCATCCCTTTCGGTTGTCGTTCTCACCCCACTCCAGAAGCCAGCTAGCACTCCGATCCGCTTGATCGCAGCGTCACCGCAAGGGATGGTCGCTATGCGGCTTCCCCGCTATCTGTGTAGCGACGCAGGGCCACAACGTCGCTTGACAGAGCAGTAGTAAGAAGACTGCTTCATGTGCGCGTACAGAGATGCGGTTTGAAGCAGTTTTGAGGCGCTAGAGCACCTGTAACATTTCACAGTTCCTCGTACTTTGTAGCCATTATACACGAAACCTTGTTTGGCGTCGAGTACAAGCCAGCATATAGGCCCGTTATGGTATTTGGCGTTGACTACTTGACATTTGACAAGCATCCCCGGCTGTGCTACTCTTAGTGTTGGTAACAAGGGGCACCATTATCAATGACCTAATTGTATCGTTGCGATTCGGAGGCTAGCCCACATCAGGCTAGTCTTTTTCTATAAAAACATCTACTACTACCATACTCTCTAGTAACAACAAGCAGGGACTTTTAACATGGCACGAATAGTCGTCGCAATGAGCGGCGGCGTAGACAGCTCGGTCGCCGCT
>CAXTXB010000609.1:0-3679 GCA_964247965.1 uncultured Dictyobacter sp.
CATTGTGTGTTACAGGCTCTTTTTTCTGCCGCCGGCAGAAAAAAGCGCCTGTAAAACACACTATTCATCATTTTTAAAAATTTAGGATACCCCATTATAGAAAAAGGTGTCTCTCGGCATGTGAAATGCGCGGTTACACTATTGGCGTTGTGCCTTGATTGGCATAACGCTCTGCATAATCGCCAATGACCGGGATCTTAAACATCTTGCCTTGATAGGCGTTGATGGCGGCGACAATTGCACCCACAAATGCTCCGATCCACAGCAACCCGGCGAGGCAGCTTAGCACTAATCCTAAAGTTGGCACTGCGTAGCCCAAAATGCTAGCAACAATGGCGACTGCGGTTGGAGTTAACCACATCATGAGTGACTGTATAGCATTGAAACGCACGAAGCGGTTCTGCTTCTCGGCTATTACAAAGACAAGACCGGCTATCCATGTGATATAACTCAAGGCTCCAGCGAGCTTGGGGTCCATATTCATTGAGGTTGGTCCAAGGTTGGGGCCACCATAGGGGTTCTGTTGATATGCTCCCTGTTGAGCACCATAGGGCATCTGCCCATATTGCTGATAGCCGCCCTGGCCCGGCTGCTGATAGCCACCTGGCTGTCCATACTGCGGGTACCCCCCTTGACCTGGCTGTTGATAGCCGCCCTGGCCCGGTTGCTGATAGCCGCCCTGCTGCCCATAACGTTGACCACTATATGGGTCCGTTGGTTGTGGCTGCCCTTCTGGGACCGGATTGTAGCCACCGCTGTACTGTCCCGAGTTCGGATACTGCTGATTTGGATCTTGATAACTCATAAAACCAACCCTCTCTTTTATAAATGAGACCCCTCGCTCGTACCAATTACCGATCTTCTGCCATAATTACAGAGTAAACGCTCCATAATGTAAACTCTTGCCTATGTATTTTCAATCTCTACATTATACGTAAAATGAAGAATCAAAGAGGCATCTCACGTACAATGATCGTTTTTAAAATAAAAGCAAACAAAAGCTTAAAAAGTATAATACCTTGCCCTGTAAGACTACAGAAATAATGGAGCAGGCATGTACTCAATACCTCTTCCATTGATGGGTCTCTATTAGTAGAACGAACGAAGAAGGTAATATATCTTCCTTTTTTTTATTCGTTGTGCTCTGCTCTGGCAGAGGGGAATGTGTCCTGTGACGATGGATCAGGTGAGGGGACTCTAAATGTAGATGATTTATGTGCATCCGAGTCGGCCTCCTCCTGTTCGCTGGCAGTCATACCGCTGTGTTGTAGATTGCGCTCCTGTGATTTAGGCATGTCCTCCTCACGGTGCAAGGCGACAGGCTCGTTCTCTGAATAGCGTAGATCTTCCTGGGATGGAGCCTCTAGCAATGCCGCATCTATCACCTGGTCCATATTCTCCACAAATGTAAACTGGAGCTGCTGGCGTATTTTCGCCGGTATCTCGGCCAGGTCTTTCTGGTTAGCTGCTGGAATGATAAGATTATGGATATTTGCCTGCTGGGCTGCTAGTACTTTTTCCTTAAGTGCGCCGATGCCTAGCACGCTGCCCAACAAAGTAACCTCGCCTGTCATAGCGAGATCGCCGCGTACGGGACGCCTTGTAAGTGCCGAGACGAGCGCGGTTGCGATCGTGATACCAGCTGAAGGGCCATCCTTAGGAATAGCATTCTCGGGCAAATGTATGTGTAGATCAGTTCCATCTTGAAAATTTGGATCGATATGCAGCTCATGTGCCCGCGTGCGAATGTATGAAAGCGCAGCCATAACGGATTCGCGCATAACATCACCCAGTTGGCCGGTGACCAGCAGATCGCCCTTGCCGATCATCGTCACCACTTCCACTGGCAGCAGGATACCGCCCATCTCCGTCCAGGCCAGGCCCATTGCAGCACCTATCTGTGTCCGCTGCAATGGCGATACATTGCTATAGCGTGGCGCGCCCAGGTATTGTTCCAGATTATGCATCGTAATGCGAGTGCGCGTATTTGGTTTCTCAAGCACCTTTCGTGCAGCCCTACGACAAATATTTGCTAACTGGCGATCCAGATTGCGTACGCCAGCCTCGCGTGTATAGTCAGTAACAATATGCTGCATTACGGCCTGTGGGATGCGCAGTTGTTCGGCCCGCAAGCCATGCTCTTGCAGCACTTTTGGCAGCAGGTATTTCATGCCGATATTGACCTTTTCCTCCAGCATGTAGCCCGGCAGGTCAATAATATCCATGCGATCGGCCAGCGCACGTGGAATTTGATATTTGACGTTTCCTGTACAAATGAAGAAGACTTCAGACAGGTCGAAAGGCATTTCCAGGTAATGATCCGTAAAGGTATTATTTTGTTCCGGGTCCAGAACCTCTAATAGGGCCGCCGCGGGATCACCGCGATATTCTGATGAGAGCTTATCGATCTCATCTAATAAGAAAACAGGATTTTTAACGCCCACCGTCTTCATACTCTGGATGATGCGGCCTGGCAGCGCCCCGATATAAGTACGCCGGTGACCACGAATTTCCGCCTCATCATGCACCCCTCCCAATGAGATACGTGCAAACTTGCGGTTCAACGCGCGTGCAATTGATTGACCCAGGCTGGTCTTGCCCACGCCCGGAGGGCCGATGAAGCATAGAATCTGCCCCTGGTTGATGCTGCGTTTGCTCCCGCTCTGGAGAGCTGCTCGCTGACGGAGTTGACGTACCGCCAGAAATTCTAGAATGCGTTCTTTGATGCCTTCCAGCCCATAATGATCTTCATCGAGGATACGCCGCGCCTCTTCTATATCAAAGCTATCGTCATTCCGCTCGTCCCAGGGTAGGGCCAGCACCCAATCGATATAAGACCGAAGGACTGCCAGCTCTGCCGATTGTGTTGGTGTCCGCTCCAGCCGATCAATCTCTTTACGTACCTTCATGTCGACGTCGGGTGGTAGCTGCTTCTCTTTTAACTTTGTGCGCAGCTCGTCAGCTTCACTAGAAGTCTCTATGCCCAACTCTTCCTGAATGGCGCGTAGCTGCTCACGCAAATAGAATTCCTTCTGGGAGCGATCCACCTGCGAGCGCACACGACTGCGAATAGTAGTTTCAAGCTCAAGGATCTCGATCTCGTTCCCCATGATCACACAGATCTTCTCGAGCCGGGCCAGGGGATCAAGCGTTTCCAGCAAGTCCTGTTGCTGCTCCGCGTCGGTAACCAGGTGGGCGGCGAGAGTATCGGAGAGGAGGATAGGAGTTTTAAGAGCAACAATAGAATTGATATCTTCAACGGAGAAGCGCCGATTAAGCTGTGCATAGTGTTCAAACAAGCTTGTTGTATGACGGACCAGAGCATCGGACTGCGGCCCTTTAGACTGTGACTCTGCTTGCCTTGTCACCTGCACACGGAGAAATGGTTCCTGGTCCAGAAATTTATCGATATGCACACGGCTAATACCTCGAACCAGTACCTGGATCGCACCGTCCTGTTGCCGATGCATCGTTACAACCTCGATTAACGTGCCAACGGAATAGAGGTCTTTGGGCTGGGGGTCGTCAATGTCGGGACTGCGCTGCGTAGCCGCAACCAGCGTTTTATCAGAACGCATCATAGCTTCTTCGATGGCACGAACCGTCTTCTCGCGGGCAATGGGGAGCGCCTGACGGTTATGAGGAAACGCAACGATGTTCTTCAACGCCACCAGAGGAT
>CAXTXB010000610.1:0-2771 GCA_964247965.1 uncultured Dictyobacter sp.
ATACGGTACTACTATAGAATGGGTAGCGGTAACACAAGTAGTTAGTGGGAGGGGTCCAAGGTTATGATCTTTACTCAAGGGGCGCAGGAAGTATCTGAACGCGCTACTATTATTGGTCAGTCGTTGCGCGACGGAGAATACCAGGTTCAGCGTATTATAGAGCGAGATGGGCAGGGATGGATCTTTCTCGCCACACATACCACCCTCATGATCTCTGTGGCGCTCAAGCAGTTGCCAGCGGATCGCCCATTGGCAGAGAACAGGCTTGCTCAGCTCGATGCCATTCTGCATACTAGCAATAATACGGGGTCCATGACTACTCCGACCAGATGGATAGATGATAATAATCTTCCTGCACCGGACGAATCGACGACAAACCAGTTTGTTCGTGAAGCACTTCTTCTGGCTCGCCTACAACATATGTCCATTCCCACGCTCTATGATTATTTCTTCGAGGGCGGCTATTGGTATCTGGTTATGGACTACATACCGGGCGATACACTCACAGCATACCTGCAGCAGTACGGTCCTCTCTCCGCACTAGAGGCGCTGAATTGCGCTCTGCAGATCTGCGACACCCTCGACTACCTGCATACACAGACGCCAGCAATTGTACTCTGGAATCTCACCACAGACAGTATAAGAATAACGCCAGAAGGAATACTGATATTGGTGAACTTCGACCTTGCGCAATGCTCCCAATTTCAAGAAGCTGAGAGAGATGCAGGATTTCTAGAAAATACGGCATATAAGCATGCACATCGTCCGGGGGATACAGAAATGGAGATGCTTGCCTACATGCTGCCAGAGCAATATGTAGGCAAGACCCCTACTAGAGATACGTCGACCGATGTGTATAGCCTGAGCATTATTCTACGCGAGATGTTATATGGGAAAAGCATCAGGTCAGCGAAAGATGCAGAAGAGAGCCAGCAGGACTTCCAGGCTCACGACGCGCGCTCTATCTCAACTTACCTCAAGAGCCTGGTAAGGCTAGCAACGCGAACGCAACCAACGGATCGCTTTCAGTCCGCGCAGACCTTTTCTCTGGCACTACAGCGCGCGTACCAGATCGAGGAGCAGCACGCCTTTCAAGAACACCTTTTTCAACTGAACGAGCAGGGCAAACCAGGAGATGAGTCGAGAGACGACAGCCAGGCCAGGGGAGAACAGAAAGGCGCGGAATGGGCAGTGCGGGAGGACAAAAGTCTGGAGACGAGTAGACAGGACGGAGGAAGCTGGAAGCAGGGAAAAGAGGATACGCCCCCCATTAAGCCATCACGCACCCTTGAGTTAGAGCAGCGACAGCTCACTCGTGCAGCCCTACAGAAGATACGGCAAGAGCGGCTGGCGCAAGAGCAGATTAACCTTCAGCTAGCCTCGGTAGATGAGGGCTTAGAGCAACGTGCCAATCTGTCGATCTCGCAGCTATCACTGCAAGCAGTAGCTCGGGCGGAGGCACCAACAGCAGTTATCCCGGCAATACAGCGCTTTCAGCGCATAGTCAAAGTAAATTTTGTACTCGCCCTTGTTCTATGCCTGGTCCTGGTCTCGCTCCTGGCCTACGTGCGTGGAGCACAACCGCTGGCGAATAGCATTTCCGCCCTGATGCAACGCCCAGTCTCTTCAACGGATGAGGGTGGAGATCTACAAAACGCTCAAGATATGCCGGGGCAGCAGAATCCCCAAAGTGTCAATGGCAACCTGATAGATAATTATTGGCAGGCCTTGCCCTCTCTACCAGCCGCGGAGGCAGACAACACCGCTGTCTACGTAGAACTACAAGGACGAGCATATATCTATGTAAGTGGAGGCTATCACGGCTCACCATCTGCAGTATATGACCGCAGCCTCTACCGCTATGATATCAGGGCAGCACATTGGGAGACGGTCGATCGCTTCCCTGGCATGGTTAACAATGCGGCAGACGTTGATGAGCAAGGACACCTCTTTTTTACCGCAGGCTATTCATCTGACACCTATACGGTATCCTCGCAACTCTATGTCTATGACCCTGGTACAGCTTTTCTGAAGAAAGTCCTTTCCCCTCCGCAAATGCCAATCGGCTTTGGAGGCAGTATGTTCGCGGACCGGCAGGGGCATCTGTATATAAGCCAGGGCTTTATGCACCCTGGCGACCCACACGCGCTGGCGGGAACAGGCTGGTATCGCTACGACATCAGCACAGCCCAATGGCATCAACTGGCCGCGTTACCCGTTGGACTAGGCTACGTGTTCACCGCTAGCGACAACAACGGCGGTATCCTGTTGATGGGAGGTGCCACCGACGCAGGGCAGCATGATCCGACCAACAAGATTTATCGCTATGATATTGCCAGCGATAGCTGGACGCAGACGATCGATAACTTACCACAGGCTATTAGTGGCGCGGCTGGCTGCCAGGTCTGGCCGGGTCAGCTCGCTATAGTCGGTGGCTATGATCCAACGCACGATACGGGCACTAAAAATACCTGGCTGCTCGACCTGCACACACTTAAGTGGCGCGCACTGGTAGATCTCACTATCGGCGATTCTGTGCTGGGTACAGCGGCCTGCGATGGCAAAGGGCACCTCTTCCTGGAACGCGGCACAAATACTCCCAGAGTACCAACCAGCGATTACTGGGAACTGGTCGTCGCACCCGGCATCAAGATCGATAACTAATAGCATTCACCCGCATAGCGGGCCTCGCTCTATAGCTTGTCGCAGCATAGCTGGTAGTTTAAAAATTTAAAATGGTAATATGGAAAAATTTTTTAAAAAAAAAAAAA
>CAXTXB010000610.1:2781-3677 GCA_964247965.1 uncultured Dictyobacter sp.
GGCCCCCCGCCCAAAAAAAAAGCGCTGAAAAAAACAAATTTTTAATTTTTTTAAAAAAGTTCGAGATGACCCATTAAAAAATATTCCTATTCGTCGGCCCCTTTGTGTCGATTATGAGCACAAAAGAAGCCCCGTAGCAACAATCCTCATGATTGTCGTGGTGGGAGTGTAGAGGGTCGGCTGCCACTTCAAGCTGCTCAATCACAACACAGCCATAAGGGATTGTCGCTACACGTACAACTAAGATGGTATACTTAAAAAAAACCAAAGTTAACGTTCATCAGTTGGGGGTAGTTATGACCGATATCGTTGCACTGCAATTGTATACAGTACGCGATGAGACCGCGCTTGATTTTAAACAGACGGTACACAGCGTTGCCGAGATTGGATATGCAGGCGTGGAGTTCGCAGGCTACGGAAATCTGACAGCGAAAGATATGGCAGCGTTGCTTGGCGAGACGGGGCTCAAGGCAGTGGGAACTCACGTCGGACTCGCAGCCCTGGAAAGCGATCTGGAGTACCAGATTGATTATAGCCTTGAAATCGGCTGTTCACTGCTAGTTTTGCCCTGGATCGATAAGCAGTTGCTACTAAACGAAGAAAGCTTTAAGCAGACGACTGCAAAGCTGAATAGATTTGGGCAGCGCTGCAAAGAGCGTAATCTAACCTTCGGTTACCACAATCACAACTTTGAATTCGAAAAAGTAGGGGACGAGACGCTGCTTGATCGACTTGCAGCCGCAACCGACCCTGAGCTGGTCAAACTAGAGCTGGATACATATTGGGCAGCGTACGCAGAAGTCGATCCGATCAAGCTTATTCAGCGCTACGCAGGGCGCATCGCCAGCCTGCACCTCAAAGACATGACGCCGGAACGCACTTTTACCGAAGTGGGT
>CAXTXB010000611.1:0-1434 GCA_964247965.1 uncultured Dictyobacter sp.
TTTGTAACACTACTAAAAACACCCTTTTGCAGGCGTGTTATTCCAATCGCTGAATAAATGGTCTTAACTCAAACAGTGAGGACGGGGTGTTCTGAACAGTTAGGAGCTATCATTCCGATCATACATATCGAATATGTCAACATTGACAAAGAGTGATAGTGTAGCCTCAAACATGAAACAATTGGTCTTCTATTTTTAAGAAGAATGATTACATTTCTTAAATACTAAAAAGCGCTGTTTCTGTGTGAGCACTAAATGTCTTCTTAAAGAACCATCACTTATAGTATAGCATAAGATGCAAGCTCTTTGGGGATCATTCTACAGAGCTTTTTAATCATCTCGTCTTACTGCTTTGACTTTTTACGACGAACGAAAACCCTTGATTGAATGGTGTGGTAAGGGCTATTGTCTCTTCATACGATAATACGATACAATAGAGAGAGAAAAAGGCGCGATAAGAAAAAGAGGGAGAGACATAATGGCAACGGAGTCACAGAAATCAAAGGAGCATCCTAGCACCTATTTCGTGCAGGATCGTTCGAATGAAGAGGAACTCACCCGATTAAGCATCCAGGATCAGCTCCTTACCGCAGGGATGGGGGGAGTGTTGTCAGAACAGGAGAATCCTGGCCGTTTCCAGCGCGTGTTGGATGTCGGCTGTGGCACAGGAGGCTGGCTCATTGCTCTGGCGCAGCAGGTACCCACCAGTTCCCTGCTGATTGGTGCTGATGTGAGCCGTCGTATGGTGGAATACGCGCGTAGCCAGGCTCAGGCCGCAGGAGTCGCCGATCGGGTGGAGTTTCACGTGATGGATGCCTTACGCATGCTAGAGTTCCCACACAAGTATTTCGACCTCGTCAATCAGCGCTTCGGCTTGAGCTATCTACGCACCTGGGACTGGCCTGGCCTTGTACAAGAATACCAGCGGGTAACCAGGTCAGGTGGGATCATCCGCATCACAGAGGGTGATGTGCTTGTAAGTAATTCGTCCGCCCTTAACACCGCACATAACCTGTTCATCAGTGCATTGGCCCAGGCTGGCCATATCTTCTTTCCAGATGAGAAAGATGGCGTCACACGTGCTCTAGAGCCAACTATGCGTCAAGCAGGGTTGCTCAACCTCCAAACACGTGTTCATCGGTTGGAGTACCATGGAGGAACGCCTGAAGGTCAGCTTTTTGCTGAAAATATGAAACATACCTTTCGAACCACCGCGCTTTTCGTACGCAAGTGGACACAGGTTCCAAATGACTACGATAGTTTGTGTCAGCAAGCCATTCAAGAGATGCAACAGCCAGGCTTTGTCGCCACGTGGCCGTTGCTGACCGTTTGGGGGACCAATCCGTGGGCAGCAGAAAAACAAGTTTTCGATCCTCATTAAAGAAATGACTTGTGCCCGCATTTTTTTTTTTTTTGGTGGATATTTTTTTTGGG
>CAXTXB010000611.1:1444-3655 GCA_964247965.1 uncultured Dictyobacter sp.
AAACACTCCCACCAAATTAATAAATCACTAAAAAATAATAATATCGGGGGACAAGTCATTTCTTTAAAAACTGCATAAGCTCATGCATGAAGAAGCTGGATGTGAGTTAGTTAGCTAGCCTGTGATTCTAGCTCTTCATACTCATACATGGTGACTCCAACAATTTTGCGGGTTGAGAGCTGGCCGCTGTAGGATGCGCGGTAGGTGCCGGATGTTGGGGCTACGTCGAAGTAATCGCGCCCGGCGGCGATGCTGATGTAGCTAATGCCGGCGCGGCGGCCGTGAGTGGGATCGAAGGCAATGGCTTGCGCCCTGCCTGCTAAGCTCGCAACGGGCAGGATGACCTCGACCCAGGCGTGTGTTCCCCCCTCGCCGAGCATATGACCGGAGACGTAGCGCGTCGGGATACCGCACAGGCGGCAGAGAGTGATCATGATATGGGCGTAGTCCTGGCAGACCCCTTGTCCCAAGGCAAAGGCCTGCGCCGCTGTTGTATCTATATCGGTGATCGCATGCGCATAGCTCATGAACTGGTACACCCAGGCATTGATGTGTTCTACTAAATCTATCCCTTGCCGCCCATCCTTGCTAAGCATGGCCGCAACTGTACGCAGAGCATCATCGGGCCGGGTCAGGGCCGAGGGCTGGAGCAGGCGGGCGTCGCTTAACCAATCGGCAGAGAGATAGTGCGGCCCATATTCTGTGCTGCGCTCGACCAGAATCCAGGCATCGAAGTCGATGGCTCGCTCGATATAAGGCACGAAGAGACTGAGTTCAGCATTGCCGAAGGCATCATACTGATAGTGGGTCTCGACGACTGAGTTTGTGACAGTCAGACGGTGATCGATCCGGCACTGATCACCGTACTGAACTGGAGGCAGAATCATCAGGTGCTGCCGGAGATCGGAAATGGGGCCGGGATACTCATAGCGCAGGTGCTGGTGGATCAGATACGCACTGTACTGAACGCGCGACCAGTCTACGCTGTGGTGATTATGCAGATCGATGGTTGAAATTGCCGTCTCAAGATCTGGTAGTCCCTGCTTCATAGGCTGTGGTAAATCCTTACTCGCTCCGTGTTCTGTGGGCGTTCCATGGGTTTTATGGGGTTCTATGAGAGTTCCATAGGGTTCCCATAGGGTTTCCATGGGCTATTTGCAATATTTGCACAATTGGCAACTCTTTTATGCGGTTGCCACCTCTGCGACTGGCTCCTGGGCTTCATCGGCCCAGACCGTCATCTGCTTGAGCGTTGGCGAGCCATAAGATGTCACCATGGCGACATCCAGGGCATCGCGCCCGCGGCCGATCAGAACGCGCCCAACGCGGGGTGTATTGTTGCGCGGATCAAAGGTCCACCAGCGGTCGCCCAGGTAGACTTCCATCCAGGCGCAGAAGTCCATTGGATCGTCGGGCGGAGGAACGCCAATATCTGGAATATAGCCGAAGACGTAACGCGTGGGGATATTAAGCGCGCGACAGAAGGTAACGGCCAGGTGCGTGAAGTCCCGGCACACGCCCACGCTCTGCTCATAGACATCTATTGCGCTTGTGAGCGGAGTACTGGTGCCGTACTGAAAGCGAATATGCTCATGCACCCAATCGCAGACCGCTTGTACTCGCTTCCAACCAGGCTCAGTATTGCCAAACAACTGCCATGCAGTATCCGAAAGGGCATCAGATTGGCAGAAGCGGCTGGGCAATGTATAGAGCAACGTGTCGTCGGGAAGATCCTCAACCGGCAACTGCGGAGTATCAGGTGCAACCTCATCCCAGCTGTCGGACACTTTCACGACCGCATCGTAGCGCAGTGAATGTGCTCCCTGGGGAAGGACCAGGCGTTGGCACAGGTTACCATAACTATCATAGTATCCATGCTTCGCAATGTCAGGAGTGATCTCCCACTCCTCGCGCACAATAGAGTGCGCCCCATCCCGGTGAGGTTCCACCAGCAGTACCGTTGGAGTAGGCCACGTCGCCTCGTACTGAAATTCGCATCCTACTCGAATATGCATAAGTTTCGTGTTCCTTCATGTTTATTAGCGATAGATGCCGCCGTACCTATTTAGAGAGCTAAAATTTAGAGAGCTAAAATAGAGCGAAGGCGAACTACTCTTCACATACACCCAGGATTGGTGCCGTTCATGCATATAAAGCGCCTTGCCTGTAATGCTTGCAAAGATGTACCTCCCCTGTACTATAGAAAGTGCA
>CAXTXB010000612.1:0-3648 GCA_964247965.1 uncultured Dictyobacter sp.
GTTATAATGAGTGCAGAGACATCTATGCACTTATAAAAGGCAGATAAAAGGCGGACATTTTATGACCACTGTGAAGAAGCACTCAACCTTGCTCGGCCATGTTGATACTTTGTTTCGTTTATTCAACCTTGAACAGGAAAATCAAGCTGAACTTTCGCATACACTCTACAAACAAGGAAGTCAACGGGGCTTTTTTGAGCGGAGTACACAGGGTGCAATCGATCTACCGCGTGCGCAGATAGGAGAAATGGCCGGTGCTTTCTTCGCGGTCTTCGTGCCCAATCCAGGCTCATCTGACTCATGCTGCACCAGTTCTACAGATCCTCCAGAAGATAAATGGTACGAACGCTATATCATGCCAGGTATTGATTTTGAGTATGCCCAACGAATTGCCCTGGCGCAGACCTCGCGCCTCTTCCGCCTCGCTGCGGGATCGCGGGGACAGGTAAGAGTAGTCCGCTCGGTCTCCGAAATCGAATCGTGTATGCGCGAGAATGTTCTGGCCGCTATTCTCCATTTCGAGGGAGCTGAGGCCATCGATCCCCAGTTGGACGCGCTCGATGTCTTCTATCAAGCTGGCCTGCGCTCGCTCGGATTGGTCTGGAGCCGCCCCAACGCCTTTGGCTACGGTGTTCCTCTGACATTTGGTCATACTCCCGACACAGGTCCTGGGCTGACTGATGCTGGCAAAGCCCTTGTGCGCGCCTGCAATGAGCTAGGCATTATGCTCGACCTCTCCCACCTCAACGAACAAGGCTTCTGGGACGTTGCCAGTATCTCGCATGCCCCGCTGGTTGCCACCCACTCAAATGCCTACGCGATCAGCAACTCCGTCCGCAACCTGACTGATCGCCAACTCGATGCCATCAAAGCCTCCGATGGCCTCGTCGGTATCAACTTCAGCACCTACGACCTGCGCGACGACGGCAAAGGCGAACTCGACGCGCCAATCGAACTAATAATCCGCCACCTCGACTACCTTATCGACCGCATCGGCCTCGATCACGTCGCCCTCGGCAGCGACTATGACGGTGCAACCCTGCCCACCGCCCTCAGCGATGTAACCAGGCTACCGGATCTCTTTGCTGAGCTTGCAGCCCACAGTTATGATGATGATGCGCTCCAAAAAATTGCCTCTGAAAACTGGCTGCGTGTCTTGCGCCAAACCTGGCGTGTATTAGGATAGGATACAGTAAATATTTTGCTCATTGATCGGGAGGTGCTCGTTAAGGTTGGGGCGGTAGTTTCTGCTGAGTAGAAGGAGAGATTGTATGCAGGGCCGTTCGCGCAGGGGACCGTTGCTAACAACTGGTGCGCTCTTCCTGGCTGCCCTCTGCTGGGGACTGGCTCCGGTTGCCACACGCTATCTGCTGGCTTCTTTCAATCCTTTACAACTTGTGGTGCTGCGATTTTTGATTGCGTCACTCTTCCTGCTCCCGCTGCTTCTCCCCTTACGCCATCATCGTTGGACGTTGCAAGAGGTCGGCTGGACGATTTTTTGCGGGATGGCAGGCGTCATCGGCTATAATGTGCCTGTTGCCTATGGTCTGCGTGTGCTGCCTTCTGGAATCGCCGGGCTGCTCATCGCAACCGAGCCGATCTGGATCTTGCTCATCGCCGCGTTGGCTCTGCGCGAAAGAATCTCCTGGTCTGTACTGCTTGGCCTCTTCCTCTCCCTGGCCGGGATCGCGCTCCTGCTGAGTCAGGAAACTTTTAGTGTAGCTAACGGTTTGCTCGGAGGTACCCTGCTCGTCTTGCTGGCAGCCTTGATGTGGTCAATATATACCGTCTCAATACGCCCGCTCAGCAAAAAGCTGGGCGCGCGCACCAGTACTGCCCTGACCCTCGTGACTGGAACCCTGCCACTACTGGCTTTTGGGGGCGCACCTGCCTGGCCTCTGCTTTTACACCTGAGCTCAGCTGCCTGGCTGGCACTCGCACTTTTAGTGCTCGGCAGCACCGTTGCGGCAACCATCCTCTGGAACTATGGAGTCGCTCGCACAGCGAGTTCGCAGGCCGGCCTTTTTCTCTACCTGGTTCCGCTCGTCAGCATAGCCGGTGGTGCTCTTTTCCTTCACGAGCAGATTAGCCTTATGGCACTTGGAAGCGGCCTGCTCATTATCGCCGGCGTAGTACTGGCCCAAATAGCCCGTCCGCCCCAGTTACAAAGAAACGCGGGCCGTCAGGACGTGGCCGAGAAGCCGTGATCTGCGAGAAAGCCTTTTGTGTTCTGATTTTCATCGTCGTAATGACTCAATATATTTACCTCCAAAATTCTGGTTGTCAGGGCAAGAGTGATTCTACTTCTGTATTGCTCCATGCTCCATCGGACCAAAGGCTGCATGACGCACGAAATCTCATATCGCCAAAGTTCGGTTACAGAAGAATAATAAGCTAAGAGCCATATCCTGAATAGACAGATGGCGTAACAACTAAGAGACAACCTCATGTCGACTTCCCTTTTAATAGAGCTCAACACAAGCGCCTGATACCCCCTTGACATCTTCAATTTTTTGCTATACAATGCTTACTATAATTTAAGTAAGTATTGTATTAAGAAGGTGTTTGATTCCCATCACTTCCGCGTTCTTAACTAATGGATTACGCAGTTTCGCAGCTTTTTGTGAGTCTTAATAAACTTTTTACATTTTTTGCATTTCTATAATTTTTTGCGCTACGTGCAAAAAATTATAGAAATGCAAAAAATGTAAAAAGTTTATTAAGAAGAGAGGTACGCCGAAGGCGTGCAGATGCGTGAGCGAGGAGAGATGCCCGACAGGATGGGTATCAAACACGTTCAAAGAGAAAAGGATACTTTTGGCAGGAGAAATAGAGAATAGCGAGTCGCGTGAACATGTGTTACGCGTTGCAGAGAGGCTTTTCAGCGAGCGTGGTTATACGGCTGTGACGCTCAAAGACATCGCTCAGGAGCTAGGCGTGCGCCAGGCGGCACTGTACTATCATGTGCCGGGTGGCAAAGAAGATCTCTTTGTCGAGGTCACGAAACGCAGTTTCGCCCGTCATCGCAAAGGGTTAGAGCAGGCGAGCAAGCAAGACCAGCCGAATCTGTCCACTCAGTTGAACGCCATGGCTTCCTGGCTACTCTCACAGCCACCACTTGATCTCTTGCGTATGGCGCGCTCAGACCTGCCTGCCCTTTCAAAAGAGCATGCCCAGGAGCTCTACGTTTTAGGGTACGCCTCACTGGAAGAGCCAATTCAAGATGTGCTCACCCAGGCCTACCAGCGTGGCGAGATTCGCCTGGTCGATGTTCAGGTTATGGCAGCCGTCTTTTTATCAAGTATGGATACCATTCACGATATGCACCGCTACAAAGGCACTCCTAAAGAGGTGCTTGTACGCGATGTAATCGATATCTGGCTTGGTGGCCTGCATCGGCGCTAATTTTTTTGATCAAGAGATTTACTTAACTTTAAGTAAATAAAGCGTATGTAGGTGTGATACAGTTCTTTTGGCAGGTAAGGGTGATAGCCTCACTGCGCGTAGCGACAATCCCTTGCAGTTGTCGTGGTAACTAGCCTTGATGCTCCCCTACCACGACGATCGCAAGGGACATTCGTTCCAACTACATCATTCTGGGAGTGAAAAAAGGCAAGCTGGTGGATTTCGAGGCGACCTGAGCAGCGA
>CAXTXB010000613.1:0-3096 GCA_964247965.1 uncultured Dictyobacter sp.
CACCCCCAATTTTTAATTATTTTTAAAAATTTTCGAGATGACCTATTATTGCAGAGCGAGACGGTTAGCGGAACGTACCAATAAGCTCTTTAATGCCAATCTCGTTGCCATTTTTGCCCTGCTGAATGGCTAGAATGACCAGGGCCTTATCAACCGGATCGCCACGACTATCGAAGGAGATGAGACCACTTACACCCTGATAGGCTGGAACGTTCCCTTTGCCGAACGAGTTCAGTGCGTTCCGGATGGCATCGCCGGTGATGGACGGCCCCTTCACCAACCTTGCCGCCTGCACATACACACCCACCGCATCGTAGGTCATCAATCCATTTTGCTGCGGCGTAGGAGCGTTATTGCCCAGGGCGGAACTCTGGTAGGTCGCCGTCCAATCGTTGAAGAAGGGAGGCTGCTTATCGCGCGGGATATTCTGAAAATTCCATTCATTGAAGTCCACAAAGGTAGAGAAGAGGACACGCTGCATATCGGCAGGGAAATTACGCGCAGTTGCCGCATCTTCATTATTTCCTACACCCAGCATCAAGACCGAGGACAGGCCGTCGCCACCCAAAATCTTCAGATTGGCAAGCTGTTGATTACCAGGATTCGCGCGTGCCACATTACCCACGGCATGCGCCAGGCGAATGGCATCGGTATCAAAACCAGCCAGAAAGATCGCCTCAGTTGTCGGACTATTTTTCATGAGGTCTTGCACCATTTGTTGATACTGATCAGTAGTTGTCTTATTAATGCTAAACGTACCCTTGGCAAACGTACTACCCGCCGTCTGCACGCGGCCCGCAACAGCATCGGCCAGCGAGACACTATATGAGTCCGTAGTGTCGCGCAGAATGAGCAAATTTTTCACCTTCAAATTATCGGTCAGCAACTTTCCTAATGCCTGGCCCTGCAGACTATCTGAGGAACAGACGCGAAAGAAGTAAGGGCTACTCCCACTCAGCTTCACACTCGACGCCGTCCCAGAGACCAACGGTAGATGAGCGCCAGCGATGATATCGCGTGCAATGATCGTATCAGAACTGGTACGCCAGCCAGCCACGCCCACCAGATGGTCAGGATTACCATCCCTGGAAACACGATCAGATAAAAATTGCGCAACCGTCGCCACATCAGCATTATTTGAACCCGCATTGGCAATCACCACCCGCAACTTTAAGCCATTGGGCATCGTCCCTTTACTATTCGTCTCATGCTGAGCGAGATAGACCGCCTGTAATTGTTCGCGCGCAATGCCCAGATAAGCGTCACCAGCATCCATAGTCAGACCAACAGCAATAGTGATGTAGGGCGAGTTATTCTGCAGAATGTGGATATCTTCATTGTAGATCTGCGCCTCCCCATCGACAGGATCATCGTTTACAGCCTGGTTGAGCGCATTGACGGCCGCACTCATATTATTCTGCTGGATCGCCGTTGCCGCCTGCTTCTTTAAATACAGATCAGCGCGACCCGGATACTTATCGAAAACGAGGCGACCATCGCTGACACCAATGCCTTTCTGCTGATAGGCATGCAATTCTGTAGCCAGTTGTTGGTTAAAGAGCGCCTGGGATGACGGACCGGCACCAGAGCTACGGGCGAAAAATTGGGGAAGGGCCAGGAGAGAGATCAGGATAATGACCAGCGCGCCCACAAGCGCGATGACAAGATTGCGCTGCCACACCGGCGGCTTGCCTGAACTTCTGGGAAGCGGCGTCAGCGGCAGCGAAGGCGTAGGAATCATCTCTGGCAGCGCTTGAAGCAGCTGAGTAAGTTCCCGCTGCATCTCGACGGGGGAGGCCGTACGCTGGGCAACGGAGAGGCGCAGTCCATTCGCCAGGATAGTCTCCATACCCGGCGAGATAGTCGGATTGAGCCGCCGGGCCGGAGGATAGAAGTTGGCGAGGCGATCGCGAGGATCAAAGCCAGTGACCGCGTGATGCATCGTGGCGGCGAGCGAGTAGATATCTGACGCAGGCAGAATCTCGCCGCGCGCTTGCTCCGGTGCAACATAGGCAGACTGCAGCTTATCTTTCGCCAGCACCTTCAAGGGGAAAAGCGGCATGTAGAGCAGAGAAACCTTCCTCTGGGCCTGATCGACAACAAGCGTGTCGGGGCTGATGCCACCATGAACCATAGGGAAGCGCTGGTTCACAAGTAGTGTAAGCATCTCACAGACCTGCCGCCCGTATTCGGCTATTTCACGCTCCGGCAGCGCCTGGCGCTTCATTAGCGTCGCCAGGCTCTCGCCAACGGGAAAGTGCAACACAATATAGTACGCATCCTGTACAGAAAACGTCTCGATCACAGCCGGGAAGCCAGGATGCTGCTGTGCCAGGGCCGCAAGATTTTGCGCCACACGTGCAACAAATTCCTGTGGATTCTCCGTATGATGCGTATCGAAGAGCATTTCCCGTATAAGAACACGTTGCCGGGATGCACGCACATCAAAAGCAATCCAGGCACGACCTTTGCCCTGCTGGTTGGCGGGCAGAGCAACTTCTTCTAATAGACGATAACGACCCTTATGCAGACCAGTGCCACTCTGCAGCGTATAGTCAGCGGATGATGTTCGTGCGTTCTGGTTGGATGATGAGTTTCGGGAGGTTTCATTTTGTAGCGGTTGGAGGGTTAAAGTGTTTGATAAAACAGTTGGGTGAGCATTTCCACAGTGTGGACAAGCACCATGCTGTGGTTCTCCGATAAATCCGCATCGCTGACAACGCATGGTCTTTCTCTCCTAAAGAATAAGGACATGGCG
This sequence comes from uncultured Dictyobacter sp., assembly GCA_964247965.1. Lineage (GTDB taxonomy): Bacteria > Chloroflexota > Ktedonobacteria > Ktedonobacterales > Ktedonobacteraceae > Dictyobacter. Next base: position 2,759 of record CAXTXB010000613.1, read on the forward strand.
AGACGCGCCTCTCTTTGTAGCCAGAAGTTGTGAGTTACAGCACAGCTGCACTTCTAGCCAGGAAATACAAAAAACGTAAGCCGAGAACAGATATATAAAATGATCCTGCCAGGCAATTATTTGAGCGCTATTTAGATGTGCATTGTAATCAATTAGCTCATCCCAATATTACTCATGAGCTATAGTATACATCAACTTCATACATCCGTGTCGAAATTTGGTACGAATATCTATAGAAGAGTGGTCGGACCCCATCGTGATGGGCGCTCTCCCCTCCCACACTTGCACAGGTTCGCCCGCGGGGGGGGGGGCACGCGATTTATATAAAAAAAAAAAAA
>CAXTXB010000613.1:3106-3633 GCA_964247965.1 uncultured Dictyobacter sp.
AACACCACATTCTTTTGCCTTTTAAAGACCCGCCCCCCCCCCCCCCCCCCGCGAACCTGTGCAAGAGCTTGCGTTTTTTCACCTTCTTCTCTATTATTCCTAGTACAAAGGGGATTATCTACCCAAAACCAGACTGTGCTTCGTATACATAAGAGACAATATCAACGAAACTGGAGACGGAGAAAAGAAACTGGTATGCCACAAACACCCGACTCTTATTCCCTCGCGGCTCAAGAACAAACTCAGCTGCGACCACAACTTACGGAGCAACTGGGCGTGATGGGCCTGGAGATAAGCGTAGCCCTGAGTGGAAAAGAAACGCTGCACGACATGCTCACAGCCTGCACCGAGACCATGGTTCGTCACCTGGCCGCGCCCCTTGTCCGCATCTGGCTGCGAGCTGGAGACGAAGCGGACGATGCCCTGGCATTACAGGTCAGTTCCGGTCCAACTCACTTACATACCGAGCATACGCGCATCCCCATCCAGTCTGCCCCTGATAGTACCGATGATACTATCTATAGAGA
>CAXTXB010000614.1:0-3631 GCA_964247965.1 uncultured Dictyobacter sp.
ATCTATTTAAGAATCATAAAGAGCAGCGAAGGCGTGTAGATGCAAAAGTGAAGAGGGAGGCCCAGTGTGACGGGAACTAAACACTCTCTATGAAAGGTGCGTACATATGCGTGGAAAGACTATTGTTATTACAGGTGGGGGATCAGGAATTGGGCGGGCCACTGCTTTAATATGTGCGGAGCAGGGGGCCAATGTTGGTATCCTGGATATCAATGAGGAGCATGGACAACAGGTTGTTGAAGAGGCACGACAGCGGGGGGCAGGGAAAGCATGGAGTGGACGCTGTGATGTGCGCTCAGAGGCAGAGGTGCAGCAGGCCTTTGCACATGTCGAGGAGCAGTTAGGGCCTGTTTATGGTCTGCTCGCCAACGCGGGCATTGGCGCTGGTGGCGGGCTGCTTCACGAACTGGAGTACGAGCTCTGGCGAAGGGTTATTGATGTCAACCTCACTGGAATTTTCCTGGCATGCAAGTATGCTTTGCGCTCAATGCTCGCTGCAAAGAACGGAGGTTCTGTCGTCTGCACATCATCTCCTACAAGCTTTATCGCCATGGCCGCTGGTGGCGTGCCAGCTTATAGCGCATCGAAAGGAGGTATCTCGGCGCTTATTCGCTGCCTGGCAGTTGACTACGCGCCCTATAACATTCGCGTCAACGCCATTGTGCCCGGGGCGACCGAGACGGCGTTGATGTGGGAGAACGTTCCACCTCAGGACGTACCCGCCATACGTGCCACGGTCCATACAGAGGTTCCCCTGGGACGCCTGGCTGAACCAGAGGAGCCAGCGCGCGCCATCGCCTGGTTATTAAGCGAGCAGGCATCGTATATCACAGGCTCACATTTGGTCTGTGATGGAGGTATTTTAGCTAAAGGTTCAATTAGTGTGTGATAGACGCACACGGGAAGGCACACATGGAAATTCATGGACCCTCGAACATTGACCCCGGAAAGACTGTAGAGAAGGTAGGGCTCCAGAGCGGAGCGTTAAGTCTGCTCGATGTGTTGATGCAGGCGGTGACACATATCGCTCCTGGTGCCGGGCTGTTGCTCTCCATTCAGTTTATCGTCACCCAGGCAGGTATGGCTGTGCCACTGGCCTTTTTGATCGCCTTTGTTATCGTCATAACGCTGGGTATCTCCCTCACGCAGCTAGCGAAACATCTGCCGTCCGCCGGTGGCTACTACACTTACCTGAGCAGAACAGTTCATCCCCAGGCCGGCTTTCTGACCTCCTGGCTCTATTTTCTGTATGATCCAATAGGGGCGGCGATCAATATTGCCTTCTTCAGCTTCCTGTTTGAAAGCACGCTTAAGCAGGCTTCGGGCTTTGATCTCCCCTGGTGGATCACCTTTCTTGTGATGACGGCGTTTGTCACCTTTATGCTCTTTCGGGGCATCAAGCTTGCGGGTCGTCTGCTGGTTGTGCTAGGCTCATTAGAGATTCTTATTCTCATGGTGCTCGCGTTTGCTGGCTTGTTGGTGCCGGGCCATGGAGGCTTCTCTTTCAAACCCTTCTTACCGAGCGGTGCTTCCACAAGCACCGGCCTGGCTCTGGGCGTTGTCTTCTCGATCTTCTCCTTTACTGGCTTTGAGTCAGTCGCTCCGTTGGCCGAGGAGAGCAAGAATCCGCGTCGCAATCTTCCGCGTGCTATTATTGGTTCACTGTTGATCATGGGAGTGTTCTACGTGTTTGCCTCCTGGGGAACCATTGTAGGTTGGGGTGTGAATGATATGCAGCATCTCGCCACTGTGGAGCAGAATCCGGTCTTTGTGCTGGGTCAGAGGCTCTGGGGTGGCTTCTGGTGGCTGCTCGTGCTTGCACTCTTTAACTCGATTATCGCTGTGAGTATCGCCTGTAATAATGCAGCGACACGTGTCTTCTTTGGTATGGCGCGCACTGGTGTGTTGCCAAAGGCCCTGGCGACGATCCATCCTGTGTATAAGACGCCGACCGGAGCCAACATTCTGCAGGCGGTAATTACCGTCATCGTTGGTCTGGGCCTGGGCTTTCTAATTGGTCCGGATCAAGAGTACTTTTTGATGGGTGTGGTGGTTACGCTAGGGCTAGGCCTGGTGTATTGCGCGGGCAATATCGGTGTCTTTCGCTTCTATCGGACTGAGCGCAGGGCAGAGTTCAACTGGTTGCTGCACGTAGCCTTTCCCGTGTTCTCGACGCTTGCTATCCTGGTTGTAATTTACTTATCGGTCGTTCCTCTGCCAGCGTTTCCGGTCAGCCTGGCACCCTTTATTGTTGTCGTCTGGCTAGTAATTGGTATCGGTTTGATGATCTGGTTGGGGCGCGCGGGAAACACCAACTGGGTTACAAGGGCGCGCGAGCCACATTTTGAAATGGATACAGAGTCAGAGGTAGGTAACAGGTGAAAATTATAGCGATTGATACACATGTTTTGCTTGATCCGGGCTACAATGTTGGTTCGACGAGTTCAGCTCAGGACGACTTTGTGGTGGAGATTCATACGGATGAGGGGATCAGCGGAATTGGCGAGTGCGATCTGAATCCCTGGATTGCTCAGGCCTGTGTCCTGGCACCAGGCACGCACACGATGGGGCAGGGTCTGCGCGAGATGCTGCTGGGTGAAGATCCTCTGCGCGTCGAGGAGTTGTGGGAGAAGTTGTACGTTGGAAGCGCGATGAATGGACGGCGCGGGGCGGTGATCAATGCCATCGGCGCTATCGATATGGCCCTGCACGATCTGCGTGGAAAAGCGCTGGGGAAGCCATGTTATGAAGTGTTGGGAGGAGCGCAGCGCAGCTCGGTCGCTCCTTATGCTTCATTGCAGCCGGAAGTCTCTAGCTTTCAAGCCTACCGCGACTCATTGGCTGCCTGGGCGAAGGATGCGCAGCGGCGCGGTTTTCTTGCCGCGAAAGCCGAGTGTGTCCTATCGGGTCCATATGCTCATATGGGTCTACATGAGGCAGACGATAAGATGACCGAGGTTGTTGCCGCCGTGCGAGAGGCGGTTGGCCCCGATTTCTCGTTGATGGTCGATGTGGCCTATGCCTTTCCCGATGCCGAGACTTGCCTTGCTACAGTTCGCAATTGGGAGCCATATCATATCTTCTTTCTAGAAACTCCTGTGCGTGCTGATGACATTTCCGGTCATGCACGGGTGTCGCAGGAACAATCTATCCCTATCGCCGCTGGTGAATGGCTAACGACCCGCTTTGAGTTTCTTGACTACATGGATCGTGGACGCATAGCGGTCGCGCAGCCAGATATCGGGCGCGTGGGAGGACTTACTGAGGCGCAGCGCGTCTGCCGCATGGCGGAGGAGCGGGGATTGCGCGTCGTGCCGCATGCCTGGAAGACTGGCATCTCCATCGCCGCCGCCATTCACCTGGCCGCCGCCAACGCCCATGTTCCCTTCATCGAATTTCTGCCTGCCGACCTCTGCGAGTCCTCGTTGCGCAAAGAGCTGCTCAGCGAAGACTTTGTCCTGGTCAACGGCACGCTCCCGCTCCCGATAAAGCCAGGCCTGGGAGTCGAACTCAACCGGGATGCCCTGGAACGCTTCAAAGCTGAAGCCGAACGTGTGGCACGGCAACGTATGGTGTAATAACTAGTATGAGTGATCCCGAACTTTTGAAAAATAATGAACAGCATGTTTTC
>CAXTXB010000615.1:0-2251 GCA_964247965.1 uncultured Dictyobacter sp.
GATTGTGAAAATGCAAAACATCCAAAAAACATTAAAATGATTATTATTTTTCTTTCTTCGTGCCCCAGGCTGTCAGGAGATTCCAGGTGGCATAGAAATCGCTCTGTTGCATTTCTTTGAGAGCTTGCTGGCAGATAGCATCATAATCATAATCTTTAATGTTGTGGCTCCACTTTTGAATGAAGGGACGCAGCGTCTGAAATGCGTGCTTCATATCTGCGTAGTACGCCTCCCCTGTGGGGGTGCCTGCCTGATATGTTAAGAGGTGAGCTTTCGTCTGTACTTTCTGGCAGCCATGCTGTTTAAGAAGAGGGGCAAGGTGGTCCGTCAATCCTGTCGGTGTTTGCTCAAAGAGATTGCCTGCTTTGAATAATGCATCCTGGAACAACTCGGCGAACTGTGTGAAAGCGGGACTGCTGCTTATATGTGTAATCTCTGCATCTGTGATGCGAACCACTCCACTGGGACGGGTGACGCGCAGCAGTTCGCTAATCATCTTTGGCCAGTCCCAGGCGCGCATAAAACCCAACGCGCAGCGCAGGTTGACCAGGTCAAAGTAAGAATTTGGAAATTCGAGCATGCGCAGTGCGTCCATGATGTGAAACTCGACGTGATCATCGACATGCTGGATGGCGGCTTGTGCGCGTGCATAGTCAATCATGCGCTTGCTGACATCAATGCCAACTAACGACATAGATGGGTAGGTCTTAGCGGCTTCAATGATCCATCCCCCCGCTCCACAGCCTACATCAAGCACACGCCGAAAGAGAGTCGGATCTGGTTGTTCTGAGAGCAGTCCTCCCATCGCTGTGGTAACCATCTGATCCTGAATCGTCAAACGTGTGAGTTCTTGCTGATTCTCTCTATCTTGCACAAAATAGGTACTGGGATGCTCTTTTTTCTCAGGATTCTGCATGAAATACCTCTTTCTTTGTATATGTGAATCGCGTTTTCAAAGAGAAGATTGTTGTTACGCGGTCATCTCAGGTTAGGGCGCGGCAACAATTGTAAGGTTTTGTCACTACGCGGGGTGGAACTCACTTCGTGCCCCACGCTGTGAGTATGTTCCAGGTGGAGTAAAAATCGTTTTGCTGCATCTCGTTGACGGCTTGCTGACAGATAGCATCATAATCATGATCTTTAATGGTCGAGTGCCACTTCTGGATGAAGGGGCGCAGGGTGCGAAAAGAGCGCTTCATGTCTTCGATGTATACATCACCTTCGGGAGTGCCTGCCCTATATACTACAGAATAGGACTTCGTCTGGACTCCCTGGCAGCCATGCTGCTTGAGAAGGGGGGTGAGGTGGCTGGTCAATCCATCGGGGGCTTGCTCGAAGAAATTCCCTGCCTGGAAGAGACCATTCTGGAATAACTCAAAGAACTGTGCAAGCGCAGGGCTACTAGTCAGGCCGCCTGCCTCTGCATTTGTGACGCGAACCACGCCGCCAGGACGGGTGACGCGCAGCAGTTCGCTGATCATCTTGGGCCAATCCCAGGTGCGCATAAAGCCCTGGGCACAGCGCAGGTTGACCAGGTCAAAGTAAGAGTTTGGAAATTCGAGCATGCGCAGTGCGTCCATGACGTAAAACTCAACGCGATCATCAATATGCTGAGTCTCGGCTTGTGCGCGTGCATACTCGATCATGCGTCTGCTGATATCGATACCGATGAGGGACATCGTCGGATACGTCTTAGCGGCTTCAATAATCCAGTCGCCCGGCCCACAGCCTACATCGAGTACCGTCCGAAAGAGAGTCGGATCTGGCTGCTCTGAGAGCAGGCCCTCCATCGCTGCTGTGATGACTTTGCCCTGCACGGTTAACCGAACAAGCTCTTCATCATCCTGCCTGTCCTGTACATAGTACGTGTTGGGGTGCTCTTTTTTCTCAGGATTTTGCATAGTCGAACTCTTTCCTTTACGACCGTAACTACTGACGGCCGTCAGTAGTCTAGATGAATACGGCCATCAGCAGTCTAGATAAAGCGTATTGGGTACAGTATTGCACTGACATAGTTCGACCGGCTCCCTCCGCGTAGCGAGCCGGTCACCCGCCAAATGAAGTGGGTCGGTCGAGTATTGGTTTGTTAGCTACATTGTGTCCTTGCTTCGCCGCTCTTTAGAAATCTTTTAAGAGGTTATACACTTTTTAGAGAATTGCAAGCCGGAGGCGTGCAGATTCCATTTATTGCTTTTTCTAAACTTTTCGGACGAAGCCCGAAAAGTTTAGAAAAAGCAATAAATGGAAAACG
>CAXTXB010000615.1:2261-3628 GCA_964247965.1 uncultured Dictyobacter sp.
CGTTAAGAGTGTGTCGAAACTTGATCACAATGAACCTCTCCCTTTTCTCGCCCTTGTGCACGCCTGCGGCGTGCCCTGATTCTTAAGGAACTTTTTACACTTTTAAAAATTTTATAAAAATTAGGGCGAAAATTTTTAAAAATTTTAAAAAAAAATAAAAAATTTAAAACCCCCACCCCCGCCCATGCCGCTAGAAGGCAGATATGACGAGAGCCGACACACTCGAAGAGCTTGTCTACTCTGCATCGTCGCTACACAGACAGGTTAAATTATACTTGAAAAGTGAAAGCATCACAACGGTTATGTGGAGAGTTGGGTGTACATCGTCAAATTTTGGTATGTCATGACTGTTTGTATACGTCATACCCTCCTAATATGATATCCCTTTCTGGCTGTGGACCGTTAGAGGGGACTGACAATTTGTGTAAGAATCGGGCGCGTTTTGGCTGGTATTCCGCTATACTGTGAGCAGGGTGTGCGGGAGGAAACTGAAAAGGTGTATTGTTTTTACTGGGTCAGTTTTGCTTGTAAGAGTGATCTGCTCTCCGTAATCCACTACGACGGTATACCGCTTCCTACCGCACTAACTATACCTTGATGGTTGCCTGCCTCCCCTGGCCGCGCTCAGCCAGGTACCGGCTCCTACCGCACACCCTACATTTTCTCTTTTGTATAGCGAGATAAGCGAAGCGAAGGGTGTTTCTAGTTGTATATGAGTAGAAGGTTATTTGTAAACAGTACTGGACCGACCATTTCACTGGATAGGCTCCCTCCGCGGAGGGAGGACGACAACCGCAAGGGATTGTCGCTATGCGCAGGGAGCCTATCCAGTGAAATGGGCCAGAGCAGTACTTGTCTGTGACATGGATAGCGGGAGGTGTATGAGATGAGCCAGGCGAAGATGAAGATTGTAGCCGGGCTGGCGTTTTTGCTCAATACGCTGCTCTTCGGATCGTATTACTCGGTGGCGAAAGAGGCGCTGGGGCGTATTGATCCGATTGTGTTCACGTTTTTTGTGATGATGACGCTGGTGCCTCCTGCTATCTGTATTATCGCGTTTTCCTGGCGGCAGATGAACCGGGAGGCGGTGAAGAGTGGATTTTTGCTGGGTAGTTGTTTGTGCCTGGGTCTGTTTACGCTGGCGGTGGCGCTGAAGTATAACAGCGCGACGGGGACGGCGTTTTTCCCCTCGCTCAATGGCCTGCTGGCAGCGATTTTTACCTGGATTTTTCTGCGCCAGCCGATCACGAAGTCAACATGGTTCGCGGGCCTGGTCTCGGTGTCGGGGGCAGTGCTGCTGATGCTAAACGCGTCGATGGGTGGAGCGCGCGGAGCTTTGATTGCCTTTATCGGTGGCCTGTTCTGTA
>CAXTXB010000616.1:0-3154 GCA_964247965.1 uncultured Dictyobacter sp.
CAACACAAAAACCACCAAAAAACAACCCCTGTTTCTTTAAATTAAAAACCGGCCCCCCCATGACCCATAATTAGTCAAGTTATCCTTTGAGGGAGCCGGCCATGAGGCCCTCCACTATTTGCTTTTGAAAGATCAAGGTCAGTATAAAAACCGGTGCAATCACAATCAGGCCCATCGCCGCCTCGTTGCCCCATGCTACAGTCTGGTATTGTGGATTCACCGCCGCCTGGGTGATACCTAAAGTCAGGGTTGCTGAGGCGTCCGAGCGACTGAAAATCAAGGGAAGGAAGAACTCATCCCAGCTCGTCACAAAGTTGAGCAGGAAGAGCGTAGCCAGCGATGGACGCAAAACCGGAATGAGCACATACCAGAGCGTCGCCAGAAAGTTCGCGCCATCGATATGCGCCGCCTCCTCCAGCTGCACGGGAATCTGCCGCACAAACGAAGTCATGATCCAGACACTGGTCGGCAGCAGAAAGCTCACCAGGAGAATGATCAGGCCCTGCAGAGAATCCAGCAGCGAGAGACTCTGAAACAACTGGAAGAGAGGAATGATCATGGCGATCGTCGGTATGTAGCCCGAGATCAGCAAGCCCAGGAAGATCGCATTGCTGCCAGGAAAACGGATACGCGCGAAGGCGTAGGCGGCCAGCAGGCAGACCAGAACCGAGAAGAAGGCCGAGAGACCAGCCAGAATCGTACTATTGAGAAACTGCTGGGTCAGAGGAACGATCTGGGCCACCGTCTGAAAATTGATCAGCGATGGATGGATGGGAATATAGTTCAGCGGCGACGTAAACAGTTCGCTAATGGGAGTGAACGCTGACAAAATGATCCAATAGATGGGAGCCAGCGTAAACAGCCCAAATAGAACCACCAGGATGTATAGTACAACTGTACTAAGCCTCCTGCGCACCAGATGAGGGCGTGTAGACTGAGCGCGCGCTGAGGCTAGCTGGCCAGCGGGAGTATACGTTTCGATTGTTGACATATATTTCTCTCCTTATGGCATACTACAGAGCTTGCTCACTACGACGCATAAAGAAGAAAAAGATTATGCTCAAGGTTACAACCATCAGGAAGGCAAAGACCGCAACCGCCGAGCCATAGCCATAGTACAAGCCGGTGAACGCCAGCTCATACACCTGATAAGAAAGCAGTGTCGTCGCATTACCGGGACCGCCCTGTGTTAAACCATAGACCAGGTCAAAGGTCAGCACGCGATACGTCGAGACAAAGATTAACAACGTAAAGATTAACGGGGCCAGCATCGGCAAGACAATCGAACGGAATGTCAGCCAGGTTGAAGCGCCATCAACCTTTGCCGCCTCGTAGTACTCACGCGGAATATTCTGCAGGCCAGCGAGAAGAATAATCGCCGCCCATGGAGCGTTCTTCCACACATCTAATAGAATAACCACTATACGCGCCAGATTCGGATCGGCGAGCCAGATGGGACGGAACGGCAGCACACGCACGATCAGATCATCAATCATTCCATACTGGCTATTGAACATCCACTGCGAGGCCGTCGCAATCACAATCGCTGGCATCGCCCACGGCAGCAGATTGATCGCGCGCACAAAGCCACGTCCCCTGAAGGGCATATTGAGCAGGAGAGCAATGCCCATCGCATAGACCATCTGGATAATCGTCGAGGCAGCTGTAAAGATCAATGTGAACGCCAGAGACTGAATAATTGCTGGATCGTGAAACATCCGCCCAAAGTTCCCCAGCCCGATAAAGCGTGGAACACCGGACAGGGGGCTACTATTCGTAAAGCTCTGAAAGATCGTCGTCAGAAATGGATAGATCGCAACACCCAGACGCCAGATAACCGCTGGAGCGACTAACAGATAGCCCAGCATGATCAGCCTGTTGTTGCGTCGGCGGCTTCCTACAACGCGTCGCGCTGTAGGAGCCTTCGAAGCTCCTACATACATACATACCTCTCTTTAGATCGGCGCTGTTCTATAGAACAACACTGACGGCTAGCCTTGTAGTGCCTGATCTATTCCCTGCTGTCCCTGAGTGATGGCCGCATCTAGACTGAGCTGGTTGTTCAGATACTTATTAACCGCCTGCTCAAAGGCATCGGAGACGCGTTGGGCCTGGGCGGTGATGGGGCGGTAGTGCAGCTCAACGTTCTTCACATAGTCAACGTCATCCTTCGCCTGTAGCAGAGACTTCTGTACACCAGGATCGGAGAGCGCATCAGTACGTGAGGGGGTACTGCCAGTATTCGCCAGGGTCGCCTCAGACTGCAGCGAGGTGGCATAATCGATGAACTTGGCGGCCATATCCTGGTTTTTGGAATACTTGCTAATGGCCCAACCCCAGTTGGCGATGATCGTCCCGTTATTTGTCGGTCCCTTGGGAGGATGGATAACAGTAAGATTATAATTGTTCTTCGTCACGCTAGGGAATACCTTTACAGCCTTATAGATACCGTCCCAGGTGGGCCACATCGCAATCTTCCCATTCTCGAAGCTGGTCTGTAGTGAGGTATAGTCCGCAGTAACCGTATCAGGTGGGGCAATCTTATGGGTATGGATCATATCGTAGACAAACTGCAGCGTCTGCCGGGCACCGGGCGTAGTCATGTGTAATGGATCAGCACCCGCCTGCCCCATCCAGTAGCACATCTCGTTGAAGAGCTCCGTATTTCCATTCTTCCCGGCGAAACCGATGCCATAGACGCCATTCTTCGACACCTTCAGGCCTGCCTGCACGATTTCGTCCCAGGTCGTTGGAGCGCTGATACCCTCTTTATCAAAGAGATCCTTGCGGTAGAAGAAGATCACACTCCCAAAGTTGGCGGGAAGGCGGTAGGTGTGACCATTGTACGAGCTCAGCTTAATTTCGGCCGCCGAGACCGCCGAGAGACTCTCTTGCGAGACCACCTTTTCTAAAGGAGACAACCAACCAGCGTTACTAAAGGTGCCAGTCATAAAATCATCAAGCCACAGAACGTCCAGACCCGTATAGCCCGAGGAAAGATAAGTGGTTAGCTTCTGAACATCATCGCCGAAGACCTGAGGCAACTGAAAATAATTGACCTTCACATTATTCTTCTTCGAGAAGCCGTTGAAAATGGAGAGCAGGTCTGCCTGCGGGATCACATTTGTCCAATACACAACGGTAATAGACTGCG
>CAXTXB010000616.1:3164-3623 GCA_964247965.1 uncultured Dictyobacter sp.
AGCTGCACCCTGACCTGTGAGCTGCAGCAACGTTCTACGTCTTATAGGCCTTACAGGTTTCGCAGTAGCATCCGACTGGGTATCAAGAGTTGGTTCCATCAGTTTCATCTCCTTTGAATGAAATAAGCAGCAAAGTAAACCACGTGTCTACCGCGCCACTACCAAGATCTGCTTAAGGCTTCATGGCTCCGTTTGCTAAGCAGATCGCTGACCAGATGACGATACAATGATAAGCTCGTTAAACCAGGTGTCAAATTGAAAGGTACTAAAGATATGTAAGGATGTAACAATTTATGATCAGCTTTGATCAATTTCATCGATGTAACAAGAATAACTTTAAATAGCAAGCTTGTCAATACTTCACAGCGCACAATCTTCCGCGGCTTAACTGCGGAAGATTGTGCGCCGCGAGGGGAGGCCCGACACACAACAATCGCGAGGGAGGTTGCTACGCGGACC
>CAXTXB010000617.1:0-3623 GCA_964247965.1 uncultured Dictyobacter sp.
CCTATAAACGTTTTTCCGCTAGCTAGCTTTTGTAGTTGATACATTGAGCGCGGGAAGGGCCTTTTCAATGAGGTCGCTTGTATAGCTGGTGGTGTAAGATGCCACTTAATACTGTTAATTTAGTTGTTTGACGTGGGTGGAGGTGAGGTTATGTCCCCTTATATAAAGAAAGAGCCGGTGAAGGGATTCGAACCCCCGGCCAGCTGTTTACAAAACAGCTGCTCTACCCCTGAGCTACACCGGCGCGAATTGCTTATTCCGCTGTGGATTATACAGCTATAGAAGCCTTATGTCAAGCATTTTCCTGTTTCGTTTTTCCTTAATATAAAGAGAGGGCATAAGGCAAAAAAGCTTCATCTTTTCTTATGGATTTAAGACATAAATTTAACACAGAGGCAATAACAAAGTGAATTGTTAAGGGAAAGCTAAAAAAAGTGGTTGGATGGCGAAACTAATCTGCTAAATGGGACGTATTCTAATCTGTTATGGAAGTGAAAAATTCTGTTGTTTAAATAAATTGGGGTGTATATGCAGCAGTTGATAGCAGCCCCACACAGGTTTAAATACTTTGAATAGAACAATACTGGTGGTAGAAGATGATGAGGACATCGGGTCTATGCTTGTCGATGTCTTATCTCTGGAGACTTCGTATCAGATACTCTTAGTGACGGACGCCTTTCAAGCCATGAGAGCCATGCATACTATAAAACCGTGCCTCTTCATCACAGACTATCATCTGCCACAAATGGATGGGATTGAGCTCTATGACCATCTTTGTACTACAAAAGAGCTAGCACATATTCCAACCATTATTATGAGCGCACACATGCCGGAGGATGAAGTCCAAAAGCGCCATCTTGTCGGATTGAATAAACCATTTGAGCTGGATGAATTACTGAACATCATAGCGAGATTACTGGAAAATTAGTGCGAAAGATAATATTAGATCTGTTCCCTTGTAGAATAGAGATCATAAATAAGAAGTTCACTTCTTTGAGTAGTCTGTAACTAGAAGTGTTATTATCTCTATTCTACAAGGGAACCGGATTATTTTATTGCTCGGCCTTGCTACTGGACCGACCCACATCAATCGCTACGCCAGCGGCGATCACTATATATCTCTTGTTGGTGGTTCGCGGTGATGCCAGTCCGTAAGTTGTTGATAGGCATGGGCAATGCGCAGAACTGTTGCCTCTTCAAACGATTTCCCCACGATTTGTAGCCCGATTGGAAGCCCATCTGCACTGAAGCCGCAGGGGCATGAGAGTGCGGGCAGGCCGGAAAGATTAAAAGGCATAGTCAGGCGCAGGTATGCAGTCGTCGCATTTTCGCTCACGCCATCGATCTCAATATCTGTTCCCGCCTGTTCGCTTAGAATAGCATGCGTGGGCAGTGTTGGGAGCGCGAAGGCATCGACCCGCTGCATAATCGATCGCAGGCTGCTAGCAAATAAGCGGCGCTCGTGCAACGCATTGAGGTAGTCAACGGCCGGGACCTGCCGCCCTTCTGTAAGACGCATGCGCACAATTTCAGTGTAGAGCTCGCTCTGCTCCGGAAACCAGTGCTTCTGCATATGTCCAAGTGAGGCTTCCGGCTTCTGGATCGTCCGATAGAGATCCATACTCGGGCGTGGAAGCTCGACATCTATTACCTCGGCCCCCTCCTCTTCCAAAACGTGAAGGGCGGCGCGCCAGGCCTTACGTACCTGGGGGTCAAGAGGAGCCATAAACTCATCCTGAGGAATGCCAAGCGTAAGTCCCTGCAACGAGAGAGAACTGCTCCCTTCCGCGCCACCAATCAACGTCGCCGTCGAGCGGCTGGGCGAGATAGGGGGGCCGGAGACACTATTAGGATCGCGGGGATCGTACCCGGCAATAGCATCAAAGAGAATTGCGCAATCTTCGGCACTACGCCCCAGCGGCCCCACATGATCAAGCGACCAGCTAAGAGGAATAACTCCATAGCAACTCACGCGCCCGTACGTAGGCTTGAGTCCCGTGACCCCACAGCAGGCTGCAGGAATACGAATAGAGCCACCCGTATCCGTACCTATCGCCCCCAGACACATACCAGCTGCGACCGCCGCCGCCGAGCCACCGCTGGAGCCCCCCGTCGTTCGTGTATGATCCCAGGGATTGCGCGTCGGGGGAGCATAAGGGCCATACGCAAATTCAAATGTATTGGTCTTCCCTATGATGATGGCCCCGGCTTTGCGCAATTGCTCGACCACCATCGCATCCTCGTGTGAAATATGCTCTGCCAGCACCTTTGAGCTTGCCGTCGTCCGTACATCTTTGACGGCGATGAGATCTTTGATGGCGATTGGGATACCATGCAGAGGACTGCGGTAGAGCCCTGTACGCATTTCATTTTCAGCCTTATCGGCCGCCGCCAGAGCTTCGTCGCGGATCACAGTAATAAACGCCTGAATCTCCTCGTCCTGCGCATCAATCTGCTCCAGAGTCTCCAGCACCAACTCAGTGGGAGTAATGATCCCCGAATGGATCTCATCGGCCGCTTCACGTATGGAAGTGTAAGGCATAAGTATTCGTTCCTCATCTTTCCTCGGTAGTGTAGAATCGCCATCCAATACATAGTTAGCTCATTATAACAAACCTTTACCTGTAGACACCATGGTCCATACAGCCAGGATCTCACGCCGAAGGCGTGCAACAATGTGTAGAAATGTAAAAAGGGTATAGTAATCAAAAAAAGAATTTTAGCATACCTAACGATGGACGCTCCCATCGGGCATAGTGGCACCCGCGAGCGACCTGGCCCGAGATAATATATCCTCGTTCAGGCCGAGGGCATCGCGGAGATTGGCTCCAGCCAGGTTAGCTCCGGTCAAATTCACGTTATGCAGATCGCAGGCGTGCAGGTCGGCTTTGGTGAGGTTGGCATTTGAGAGATTGGCGAAGGTGAGCGTGGCATCGCTTAAGGTTGCTCCGCGCAAGTCGGCCCCACTCAGGTTGATCCCTATTAAGTATGTGTCGCGGATATCAGTATTTGCCATATGTGCGCCCTGCGCATCAGCCTCGCTCATATCTACAATGCGTGTGTCGTTACTAATGAGCTTGGTTTGATAGAGAAAGCGCAACAGTGCGGCTTTGCGATCAGGGTCTAGCTTGCGCAGAGTTTCTAATGTATAGGCATGTGCTACCAGTGTGCTTGCATCGGAGGGACGAGCTTTAAGTAGATTATTGTTTACCATGAGATCCGCGATTTTGTCTCTGTAATTTAAGAGGAGCGTTTCGCGCTGCTGGTCGGCAGCTGTACTGAGTGCCATGTCCCGCTGTTGATTGCTAAGTGTCCGGCTGTTCTGATTTTGCTGGATACCGTTCCATAGCACGCTGGCAATAAGTATAATTCCAAGTATTGGCAATAGGAGCCGCTCCCAAATCGGTTTTGTTGGCGAAATCGGTTTTGTTGCCGGTACTTCTGACAGTGTGTCAACCGTCTCAGGGACCTTCTCTTCCATAGCTATGATTCTCTCGCTTCTATTTGTTTGCTGCTACTTACCAGATTAGCTTACGCTATTTTTATAATTATGTATACCACAACCCGGGCGAGATGAGAGAATCGAAACGTTCTATGTTATAAGTCATCCCAAAGTTTGATAC
>CAXTXB010000618.1:0-3619 GCA_964247965.1 uncultured Dictyobacter sp.
AATGTAGAAAATGTAAAAAGTTTACTAAGAAGCGGGCACGCCGAAGGCGTGCAGATGCACGAGCGAGGAGAAGTGCCCAGTATGATGGGATCAAACACCCTCCGGTAAGTTTCAACTCGATCCTCTCAGTGGTCTGCAAACAGGCTACCAGATGGTAGTTGTGCAATGGCAGCAAGGACAGCGGCGTGCTGTGTGGCCACCAGAGCAAGCAGAGCGTCCTTTGGTTTTCTCTCACAATGGGTCATGCCAAAAATTTTAAAAAATATGAACAGCCCCGTTTTTATTCGAATTTTTTTTGGGGGGGGAAAACAAAAATTTTGGCCATGACCCATTGTTACTCGTAGCGCAGCACCTCTAACGGGCGAACCCGTACAGCACTCCATGCTACCAGTGCCGCTGTCATCATAGCAAGTAACACAGCACCTACAATCATAAACAGGGTGATGGAACTGCTTACTTGCAGAGTGATTTTGAAGTAGAACACGCCCAGGTACCAGGTTGCCAGGGCAACTAGCAGCATTGACAGGACTGCAGATGTACCACCTACGAGACCGTTCTCCAATAGCACCTCACTCAGGATTGAGCCACTGGTATAGCCAACCGATTTGAGAATACCCAGCTCGCGCCTGCGCTCTAGCATGGCAAGCGCCACGGCGTTCGCGATGATGATCATACCTGCGAGTAGAGAGAGCGAGGCAATTGTGCTCAGTGTTAATAAGATGTCATTGAGCAGCTGGTTCACAAAATCACTTATACTCGCCAGATTCAGGACGAAAGCATTGGGAACTGTGTTGCCGATCATATCGACAGCGGCACTTAATTTTTCGGAGTCGATTTTCATATAAAAGATCGCCTGCTGAGTGCCCACTGGCGATAGACTGGCGGCCGTCTCGCTTGTGCCAAGAATGGGATAGAGGTTTGAACCAAAGCCGGTTGAGCTATAGAAGCCTACGATGCTTACGGTCTTCTCGTTCAAACGATCAACAGAAGCAAGCGTTATCTTATCCCCAACATACAGTTGCAGAGGAATGGACTCTTTAACGCTATAAGAAACAAGAACGTTGTCAGTACCTGCGTCGTCGAGTACAAGATTTCGTCCCTCTCTGATACGCAGTGATGCTTGTAGACGCGGAATCTGATTGTTCCCAACGTCGTAGCCTTCGACGCCGCTGAGCAAGAAGAGTGTTCCACCACGTCCTGTGGAGCCGGACGACGCGTTCTTTCCATTGGGCAAGAGTTTCTGGATAGAAGTTCCATTTATGGACTCAGGCGCGGTTACGGCAAAGGCGTGTTGCTGAAAGGAGGTGAGCCCCGGTAGTTCACCAAGCTTACTCCGTAGCTTTGTTGTATCGTCGTTGGATGTGATTGAAAAGACGTTGTAGCTCAGGGTGTTGGAGAGCGTCTTGTTTACTTGCTCACGCAAGTCTTGCCCCAGGACAAGAATCAGGCCGATCGTGAAGATGCCTACAAACAGGGCTAGCATCGTGGTGGTTGTACGAGTTCTCTGCCGGCCCAGGTTGCGCAGGGCCATCTTGACTACTGCCTTCCAGGTACGGGGCAATACGACTATTGCAAAGCTAACCAGGGCCAGGATGAAAAGGAGAAGGGCTAAGAGTGGCTGGAATCGATAGACAAGCGCAGAGGCTGCGATGAGCACCACCATTGCTGCAATGTAACCCGGGCTAAAATGTTCCGGCACGGGTAATGCGCTAATGATGAAAATGACCAATCCAAAGAACAGGCTGAGCAGGGCGAGGAAGAGAAATGTACCATAGACCGAGTAGATGCCGAGCAGGATATCACCATTTAAGATGACAATTGCTAGAATGCAGAAGAGGACTGAGAGCGCCGCCAGCAGACCAGTAGTCACAATAATGCTAGAGGCACTCCGCCCTGAAGACACATCGCGAATCACATTCAATGGACGGACGTTAGCCGCCTGCACAATCGGCAACAAACCAAAAATGAGTGCCGTGACCAGACCAATCAGTACGCCACCAAGAATGGTAAACCAATCGAATAGAAATGGAATGTTGAGATTGAAGGTCTGCTCCACCAGGTTGCGTACAAGATAGCTCACTCCTGTCGCGGCCACAGCTCCGATCACGCCACCGATAAAGCCGAGCAGGGCAGCCTCTAGACCAAAAAGCAGGTAAAGATCGAAGCGCCGATATCCTGTGGTTTTGAGCATGGCAATCTCTGTCTTGCGACGCGAGAGTAAAACTTGCATGGTATTAACGATACCAACGCCACCGATCAGCAAGGCGAGCAGGCCGGCAATCTCCAAAAATTTCTGCACATTATCAATTGTATTCTGCTGCTGCCGCAAAACATCAGCCGCCGTTTGCGTCGAAGCGAAGGGGAAGTAGGCCTGCACATCTTTGACAACTTCATTGATGCGCGTGGGCGGCGTCGTTACATCCACTGTATCATAGAGGGTGGAAAGCCTGGGTGCGGCGGCGGCATAGTCCTTGTTAGAAAGTATCACGACGCTTCCCGCCTGCGCCAGCACACCTGTTTCCGTTACGATACCGACAATTTTCACATGCACTGTGCGTGCGCTTTGCGTCCGTGAGCCGGTATGAACATCAAATCTATCACCGATTTTCTTTTTGTACTGATCAATAAATGGCTGTGTCACGATCACCTGGTTGTTGCGCAGCAGGTCCGCGAGTCTGCCATTTGGGGGACTGGTAAAAGTGGGAGGCGTCACAATAGGATAGTTAGCGGGATCTACAACGCGCAGGCCAAACGTTTCGCGCAAGGAGACCTTTGAGGAGGTATAGCCCTGAGAATTAAGTACGGGCGTATAGCCTGTGATTGCACCATGTTTTTTAAGGCCAGCGAAGTAGGCCAGGTCGCCCTGCTTAAACGGCTGATTCTGTGAGCGCACCGCGATATCGCCACCATTTGCATCACGCACATTGCTATTAAAAGCATTGTTGATCATCAAGCCGACAAGTTGCAGAGAAACAATGGCCATTACGCCGACGGCGACGCAGAAAATTGCCAGAATGGTGCGCTGACCACCGCGCACAAGTGAGCGCGAAGTATAATTTAGATAGATCGAAGCTTTCACTCGCTACTTCTCCCTCACAAGTGTATCTATCGACTCCACCAGACCATCCACGATATGAATTGCGCGCTCGGCGCGGGCGGCGACATTCTGATCATGGGTAGCGATAATAAAAGTTTTGCCCATCTGTACACGCAGGTCTGCGATAAGATTGAGTATGTTTTCACCGTTTTTAGCATCCAGGTTGCCGGTCGGCTCATCTGCAATTACAATAGCCGGATTTGTGGATAGGGCGCGCGCGATCGCCACACGCTGCTGCTCACCGCCCGAAAGCTGACCCGGTCGATGTCCCAGGCGGTGGGATAAACCTACCAGGCCGAGAAGTTCTTTCGCGCGCACCGAGGGCGATTCTTTATGTTTTCCGACATACAGAGGCACCTCTACATTCTCCTGGGCAGTCAGCGTTGGAATAAGATTAAAGGCCTGGAATACCATACCAATCTTGCTATTGCGCACCTCAGCTAGCTTCCCCTCAGTCATACGTGCAATATCCACGCCATCGATCAAGACCTCTCCACTCGTCGGATTATCCAAGCCCGCGAT
>CAXTXB010000619.1:0-3612 GCA_964247965.1 uncultured Dictyobacter sp.
ATGTTCAACTCCTCAGTATACCACATGGGCGGTCAGCAAGGTTGCGTAAGAATCAGGATATGGTTCAAAGTCGATAAAAAATGATGTTTGAAAAAGTCAAGCTGCAGAGCTGGCATAGTTCAGAGCCATGCACTTGTTAAGCTCTACTATCTGACGTGTCTTCTCTGGCTGATGGACCACTTTTCAAATTTGACCCATAAGCTGTCCGGCTTGCCATTGACCTATAAAGAATCCAGTTAGGACAAATCTACTGGCAAACCACAGTATGGCACGCGC
This sequence comes from uncultured Dictyobacter sp., assembly GCA_964247965.1. Lineage (GTDB taxonomy): Bacteria > Chloroflexota > Ktedonobacteria > Ktedonobacterales > Ktedonobacteraceae > Dictyobacter. Next base: position 277 of record CAXTXB010000619.1, read on the forward strand.
TACTACGACCGCTTCGGCAGGTGGACGCAGAAAGACTCGAAGCCATCGGCGAACCCGTACCTGTATGCGAATGATGATCCGGTCAATCTCATTGACCCGAGTGGGAAAGATCCTGTAACTAATGATATTGTTACTTGTATTGTAGGAGGATTCATTGGTGGTATAGTAGCAGCAATACTTGTCGCTGTTTTTACTGAAGGTATTGGTGCTCTTGCCGCTCCTGGACTTGTTGCAGGAGCTATCATAGGGTGTTTGTTCTCCTTGTTTAACATAGAAGGCATCACAAAAGAGTTTGTGATTGGTGTTATAGCCGGTTTTGCGAGAGGTTTTAATCTTTCGTATAATCCATACACTTGATAAAAAACTGCAGATGTAGTGTAACGTTGATCAAAGTTGTTCTTCTGCTCAAACTGGTTGGCAGAAGAACAACATCTCATTTTCGACTCTCAAAGAAAAAGAAAAAATAGAGAAGGACAGTAGTATTATGAACGACTTTTTGTCTCCCTACACCCATTATATTTCTCTTATTATTGGTAGTCTTGTAGGACTTAGTCTCAACTTTGTCTATGCGCGTCGATGGCATACACTTGACAAACGTCCTAATAGAAAAGGACTTCCAGTTTCTACAATCGTAAAATTGGGGGGCATTTTTCTGGTCATTAGCCTCATCCTTTTCTTGGGTACAATTTTCTTAGGTGAAGGTGTAAATGGCTTCACCTTCACCCAATGGTTGGTCTCATTTTTCCTTACAACATTTATCTTAAGTTGTGGTTTTGTTGTATTTCTTTTCTTTTTAGCCAGATGGTCGTTAAAGAGGCAAGAAAAAATATAAGAGAACCACAAAAGGAGCGTGACCTCTTTTGGGAAGTCTTTATTGTCTTATTCGTCGTACTGAGTAACTTCATCGATTTGAAGAGGGAAGAGCAAGGGATGTGCAAAAATAGCTCATAGTTCTGCACATCCTTTGCTCTTCCCTCTACTTCATCAGTTTTATGCCCTTTTTCTCCATCAATATCTCTTGTTTGTCATGTTTAGCTTCTGTACGATTCCTCTCCATTAAGCGAGCGCAAGCCGCTTCGTCATATCCAGTTGGAGCATCCCATAGGGTTCGACATGACTATAGAAAAGAGGGGTGAGACCCCGATAATCTTCTTTGGTCAGCCGCTTCATCCAGATGTCCTCTTTGAGAACCTCTTGCACCATCAAGGTATTGATATACACCATGCTAATTTGCAAAAGGTGTAACGCAAGCATAGATATCTCTTGATCATCTAGGCGATTCGAGGTGAACTCTCCTCCCTTTCCGTAGTGAATAAACGAGTTGGCCGAGTTCCAGTTTTCTATCACATTTAAGCCTTCATGAATCTCCCGGCGCAGTTCCTCTGACTCGAGGTACTGGCACAGGAAGATCGTCTTGATCGCACGCCCAAGTTCTGCAAGGGCTTGGTAGGTCGGATGCTGCAGGTTATTGCGTGTAAAACGCTGTAAGATCGCCTCCGTTTCCGCCGTTCCTAGCCGCAGGGCTGTGGCGTACTTGACCATCTCATCATACTGATTCCGAATAAGGTCCCAGTTGATCGTTTTGGTCAAAAGAGGCTGGAGGTGTTCGTAGTCCGAGGCATTTCCTGCTTCCGGTCGATAGAGCTTCTGAGACGCAATATTTTTGAGTCGAGGAAGTAAGCGGAAGCCCAGTAAGTGACAGAACGCGAAGGCGACCTCGCTCTGCCCGTGTGTATCCACATAGTTCTTCTGAATGTCCGCATTCGTACAATGGCGCAGTAACCCTTCCACCATTGCTGCTACTTCAGAGGAGGAGCAACTTTTCAGTTGCGAGTAGATGCAGGTGGACTTCCTTTCTACATGCCAATAGATCATGATTCCTGGCCCTCGATAGCGAATATGCCACTCGGTCAGCAAATTCTGGTTCCACGCCCCGAACTTTTTAGAATCGGAGGCGCACGCGGTGGTTCCTTCCCCCCAGATCGTCTCCAACCGGGCGGCAAAGATCGCATTGGCGACATGGGCAATCGCATTGCGGAGTTGCTCCTTGTGAATATAGCGACTACGGACATACCGCAGATCGGAATAGGTTGTCCCAGGGTCAGCACTGGGCAAGCGTTTCAACCCCGTATTGGTTCCCAAGCCATAGAGACAGAGCAAGAGTCGCCGATGGAGGACCTCACGGGGAATGCGCTCCCGACTCGCCACACTCGTCAACTGCTCAGGAAAATTGGTGCGAAGAGCTGTTTCTTTGAGCATATCAAGCAGACTGGTCATGCCCCAACGACTGCCAACTTCCTGCTTGAGGCTCAGCAGATTACGCGGTTCAGGCTGTGGATCGAGCGGAGAGAGGCTAATCACCTTCTTCCGGTTCGGCAGAAGCTTGACCTTCTTGCTGATGCGAGGCATGGCTGCATCCAGCGAACGCAGAGCCTTCCGCATCTCCTCTTTGAGTGTCTCAATAAAACTATCTGCTGACGTCGGTTGATGCAGAGCCTCATAATATGCCACTCGCTTTTGACTGAAATCGGTCGGCAGGTCGTTGTCTGGATTGCGGTAGCGGTTGGCTCCTTCGACCCAGATCTCTCGCACGCGTACTTTCTCCCGCAGGGCCTGCAAGACACACACTTCATAGTTGAGCCGATTGACCTTTTCCGTTCCATCATCCTCTTTCTCCACGACAAACTCCTGCCATTTGGAAGCAACCACGTCTTTAACGGGGATGATTTCCTGCTCAGGATAATACTGTCGGGGACTGCTCACATAGTCCTTGACGAGTTGTAACGCGCGAATCACGGGGCGAAACAGCTCGTTATTGGACTTGAAATCCAGAATAGCAAGCAGTTGAGGAACCATACGACGATAGTGATGGCTGTAGGACGTGCGGATAATGGTATGAACTTGCTTGCGAAACGCTGGGCTTTTGGCCTTGTATTCTTTGATTACGTCACGCAAGAGCTTTTCACTGGCAACTGGGAACACAACCTCGCGCACCGGTTCATCAGGATGGTCAAGGGCTGCTTCTGCAATCTGGTAGAGAATACCTTCCTTGTTTGAGACACGCCGAAATTCGTTGAGGTATTCTGCTTCGACTCGCTTCTCAGCACGCATGTCAATTTTATGCACGAGTTGAATCAAGAGGTCAACTAACCCGTCAGTAATCTCCTGTGCTCGTAACACACACAGAGCAGAAAGCAAGGTGAGACGCTTGGCCGGAGAGTGTGCTCGGAGACGAGAAGGTTCTTCCACACTTGCACGGTTTCGATAGACCGCGAGGACGTTGCGTGCAATGCTAGCAAACAGAGTGTCAGGCAGCTTAAGTTCCCGAATGTGCTG
>CAXTXB010000620.1:0-3044 GCA_964247965.1 uncultured Dictyobacter sp.
TTTTAAAGGTAATTTCCTCACTTTTTAGATAATTTTTAATTTTTTTTGTTTAATCAAAATTTTTTTGCAAAAATGCAATAATGTAATAATGTAATAATTAAGGAATTAGATTGTTTGAGATTGCAACAGCTTCTGAATGATATTCAGGGCATCATCCACAATGAAGGGCTTGGGCATCGTGGCATCCGCGCAGAGGGATGACATTGAAGAGAGATGATCGAGAGCCGACATTAAAACAATAATATGGCGTTTGCGCAACTCGGGGCGAGCACATAGATGTTCGCAGAAAGTCCGCCCATCCATAACGGGCATCATCAAATCTAGAAAGATCAAGTAGCCATCAGTTGGATCTGCAGAGAGCAGCTTCTCCAGCGCTTCACGGCCATTGCGTGCCACCTCGACGCCGTACCCCTCCATATCCAGGATATCAACCATCATATCGCGAATCACAGGTTCGTCATCGACCACTAGAATTTTGCCGGGTTTCGTCTGAGCATTAGGTCGTGTATATATATCCATTCTTCACCTCCACTTTACTTAACGACATCGACAGGTGGTTCCACCTGCGGCAAATAAAAACTAAAGATAGAACCTTCGTTCGCGGCACTTCTTTCAAGCCAGAGCTTGCCTCCCATCGCCTCTACATAGCGGCGACAGATATATAAACCGAGTCCCGTGCCACGGATGGTCGTGGTCAGAGAACGTGTGGCACGCACAAACTTCTCAAAGATCTTCTGCTGATCTTCAGGCGAGATACCTTCGCTCAGGTCCTGCACACGCACCAGCACGATCGAGATATCTCCTTTATCCAGTATCAAGGCATGATCGACCTGGTCAGGAGTCAGGAACGGCTCGACCTCAGATAAGTGCAAGCTTGTGGCTGAAATCCGAATGGGAGACTCTGGGAAAGAATACTTGGTTGCATTCTCCAGCAGGTTTGTTAGTACCTGGCGAACCTTAGGCGCATCACCATTAATCCACATCGTAGCCGGAATATCCAGGGTAATAATGCGCTCGGAATTGAGGTTCAACATACTTACAGCAGTTTCTGCCGCCGTATAGACCTGCACAGGTTCAATCTGCAAATCAATTTTTTGATCGACAGGTCCGATCTGCGCCGCCTCGGTCATACTGCCAACCAGGTCAGTGAGCTGCTGGGTGGCCACCGCGATCTTCGTCGCGAAGCGCATGATTTGTTGAGGAGTAGCACGCGAGCCTTGACGCTGCAGCTGGCTAGAATAGCCTCTGATAGCGGTAAGGGGAGTACGCAGCTCATGAGATGCGGTCACCAGGAATTCGTCTTTTAACGTATTCATACGCTCTAGTTCAGCATTTGTTTCTTCGCGCTGCTCAAAGAGCTGGGCATTGCGGATTGCACTGGCCGCTTGGGCGCAGATCGCCAGCAGAGTTCCAATATCCTTTGGGCGAAAAAAGCGATTCCCCGGTGGAGTAGGGACAGCCAGGAAGCCCATAAACTGCGTCTGATACGACATAGGGATCATCAGCATATGTTCGATCCCTGTCTCGCGTAGGAAGATCGCGCCCTCCTCATTGCTATGCAGGGCCAGTTCCTCTAACTGGGCAGAATCCAGGTAGAAAAAGCCCTCATCCATCTTCTGTTCCAGGAACGTGTTCTTAAAGGGCAACTGGATCAGGCCAATAATCTCATCCGGCTCATCCTTTTTAGGAGGTATCAGGGCAGGTAAGTCACTGCCATCATCCTCTATCTTCACGCTTGAGGGAGCATAAAGGGCGTGGGCAAAGAGAGTCTCACCCGTAGGCTCGAAGAAAGCGCACAGCTCTACTTTTAGAACGGCCGCGACTGACTCCACCAGGTTATTGAGCAGGGCAGTAACATTGAGAACTGAGCTAATCGACTGCAGCGCGCTGTTAATAGCCGCCAGCTGCGCCTCGCGCTGGCGGGCCTCGCTGAGAATACTACGATCACGCTCGTAGAGATTCGCATTTTCGATACTCACCGTCACGATCTGAATCATCGTTTCGAGCACCTGGATCTCTTCAGGCTGGAAGGCATTAGGACGCATGCTGGCCAGCGAAAGCGAACCAATCACACGATTGAACATCTTCATAGGTAGTAGAAGAAAGGACTCATTATCCTGCTGATTGCCCCACACCCCCGTCAGCAATTCCTGATATTCGAGCCTCTTCTCGTGATCCTGCGCCGGCGAAAAGAGCAGGGTGCGCTTCTCATCATGTGTTGCCCGGTTCCATGCTGGACGCTCAGACTTCAGCCGCACCGTAGGTCGCTCAGCCAGGCCTTCGACCCTCTGACCATTGTGGATAGCCAGAACATCGTAGAGGCGGTCCAGATCGCGATCATAGAGAGTCAGAAGGATACTTGATGCATCGACAACATGGATAACGAACTGGTAAATGCGCTCCACCAGTTCAGACAACTGCACCGAAGACGGAAAAGCAGTACTGATACTCTGTAGAAGCCGCAAATAATCACTCGTCCGGCGGCGTATCCGCCGCAGCTTCTCATTTTGTAGATAGAGAGCAATGCGTTCCACATAATTCAATGCCTCGCCGCGCTGATTTTGAAAGCTGGGAGCATCAGGCGCAACATGATACAGTAAGATAACGCCCAACACATTAGAATGGCGAGGAGCACCGCGCATCTCATCCACCAGGTTAGACTCACGTACCGGAACGACCAGGTAGTTCGACGGCGTAATATCAGTCTTTACAGGCTGAAGATAATTATAATTTGTGCGGAAGATCGTCACATAGTCCTCGTGGCGCATCGCATAGGGATCATTCTTATGCCAGGTATAGCCAATCAGATCGTGGCCAATCGGATAGGCCGAGCCGACGGCGAAAAGCTCGCTCTGCTGCGGGTCCACATCCTCCACCTCCTCTGTAGAAGATGACTCGACCCCGGTGCGCACACGCGCAGAATTCAAGGCAGGAAGATGCTGAGTGGGAGACATCTGCGCAAGCTCTTGCTCTTCCGACTCCAACTTGGCAGTTGGACGACGGGCATTTGATGGAATAGTAGGTAGTTGACCGGACGGTTGGAG
>CAXTXB010000620.1:3054-3607 GCA_964247965.1 uncultured Dictyobacter sp.
GAGGGATAGGCGAGAAACTTTGCGTTTTTCAAGCGTATATGAGCTTGTATTCTCATTTGCCCAATACGCTCATCGTGCAGCGCAATGCAAGCGCCCTGCGCACCAAATTGAAGCATCATCTGTTTCAAAAGATAAGTAAGCAAGTTTATAGGATAAGTCTCATCAGTATTTGATTCAGGTCCACCCCAGATCGAGGCAGGCATCCACAACTCCTCTTCTAGCCAGTAGCACTCAGAAGCGTAGAAAAAGTTTTTCAAATGTAAGTGGGCATATGCTACACATCTTTTCTACCCGGTAGCATATCACACACTTAAGCTATATTCAACATGGTTCCAGTTAGTGACACTTCCTCACGGTTACCCATCGAGGAAGCGTCACTAACTGGAACCATGTTGACACATGAATAGATTTAATGCTACCGTTTAATAGGATCTTAATTGTCATTCAGGTAAGAGAATGTCGGGCTCCCGTCATATAACTTTTTTTTATTTGATAAGTTCACGCAGCTTCGCTGCTCGATATACTTCTCTATATTTTTATTTAATTCTATTTC
>CAXTXB010000621.1:0-3593 GCA_964247965.1 uncultured Dictyobacter sp.
TATCGAAGCAGACCCCATTGCTCGCCATATAGCCTTGATCGCGCCAGAGCAGATAGCGCTGCATCTGATCGCGCGCATCAAACACCTGACACTCAACCAGGCTGGCAGCAAGGCAGAGCGCCATCGAAGTATCGTCCGTCCACTCCCCCGCCTCAAGCTGAAATGGACCCCCACCCAGCATATCATCAATAGGCGCAAACGTCCCCTGTGGCCTGAACTCCAACGTCGTCCCCACCGCATCCCCAACTGCCAGCCCCAACAAACAGCCATGATACCCCTCTAACACGTCCATGCTACAACCTTCCTATCACCGTTTAAGCCACGCCCATCCCGCAAAATGATTTATACTTCTAAGAGTTGTGAGCACATCCTCACAACTCTTCGGAAGAGTCTCAGCCTATTTATATCTGATGCAAACCTCTTCTTATTTGACTTATGGCAAGCTACTGCTGCTCGTTGCCTTCTGCAAGAAGGACATGTCGTGCCTCCTCTTCGTCCCGCACCTGCGCTAACTGAATGAGGAACTGCTGCAACTGCTCTGGTGTTTTCAGTAGCTCAAGCTGTTTCTGTATCAGCTCTATAAGTGAGGGAAAGCGAGCCTGGACGATAGAGATAATATCTTGTTTTCTAACCTGTTGGGTTACCTCTTCTTCTGCCTCTTGTCTCCACTCTTTGTAAACCCAGGACTCTCTAAGTATGTCATCAATCATTGCAAACCTCCTTTTCAGCCAACGTAGATCGTTAATATCAGTATACTCCAATGACGCTAATATATATGTGAGCGAAAGCAGATCTACCTTCGGCGTACCCCCGACAGGATTTAGCCTCGTAATAACCTGCTCAATCGCTTCATAGCGTAGTCCATCAGATGTTAACGGTACCAATGGAAGCAATCCTTCAAAATCTGCGTTTAAAACTGTCTCCGTGGGTATTTCCCACAGCTTGATTACTCGATATGTAAAGTGTTGAACTTCTTCCCCCCATGGCAGCATTTGAATATATGGGGGCTCAATAATGGAACGACCTTTTTTTAGATAGATGACAATCGAGTAGACTGGTAGTTCATATTTGAGCGATGCCAACGTGTTGTATTCCCAATAATCGCTTTGGCATCGTAGAGTTGCTAAGTTTTTGGAACTCGATATGGAATATAAATTGGCTTCTTACATAAAGTACTCTATATAAAAGGTCTGCATCAACATTCCGGCTCCCTAAATGGGGCGATAATTCTTCATCAAATTGTATGTCTTGCTTCAGCCAGCTAACAAAATCCTGCGGGGCTTCACCCATCAGCCTTTTTAACGTGCTATCCCAACGTTTTGCCATTCAATCCTCCCCCTACACACCAACCCATTTCAACATTCAAGTCTAGCTTTCAATAGTTTAATCTTCCTCCCTACAACTGTAACACGTTTCTGCTCTCTGCCTTGTAATCGGCTGTGCAAGCATTGAATCTTTCGAAAGTATAACAAAGAAAATGCGTGGTGTCGAGTGGAAATGCGAACAAAATTACTAGAATGAATAAATCGTAATCTTGCCTGCCCGACGATGAATTAAGAATAGTATTTTCTTCAAATGCTACTTAATATTGGGCGTCTTGCGGTACGAGCGGAAACAGAGTATACTCCAGTTGCGATGGTTCTGTTGTGATATTTGACTTGTCAATTCAGTCACCCTCTCGGGAGCATTTTCTCCAGGAGTGTAGCTGGATTTCTTTGTTCTATATCATGCATTAGCCCGGCCAGGAGAGGAAAAGCGAGTAGGATGAGCATTGTAGCCCCACCTCTAGATGTATTCTATTCTTTTGCTGCCGCCGACGAGCCGCTGCTCGTGGAGCTGGACAAACACCTGAGCATACTGCGCCACGAGAGGCTTATCACAACCTGGCATACGCGGCAGGTGGGCGCGGGCGCGGACTTAAGGGAGGCGCTTGACTCTCACCTGAATAGCGCCTCCCTCATCCTGCTGCTCGTCAGCGCGGACTTCCTGGCCTCCAACTATTGCTATGGCGTGGAGATGAAGCGCGCGATGGAGCGTGCCGCGGCCAACCCTGACCGTGTGCGCGTCATCCCCATCCTGCTGCGCTCCGTGGATGGCTGGGAGCACGCGCCCTTCGGCCAGCTCCAGCCTCTTCCGGGCAATCGCGAGCCTGTAATGAACTGGCCCAACCGCGACGAGGCATTCATGCAGGTCGCCCGTGGCATCCGCGCCGCGCTTGAAGACCTTCAGCGCCTCACCCTGAACATACCGACCACAGCCCGTCCGCCCATCTGGGAAATTCCATACTCGCGCAACCCGTTCTTCACGGGCCGCGAAGAGCTACTACAAAAGCTAGCCGCCACCCTCAAGCCCGGCCAGCCCGCCGCGCTCTCGCAGCCGCAGGCCATCGGCGGCCTGGGCGGCATCGGCAAAACCCAGATCGCCATCGAATACGTCCACCGCTTCGCCTCCCACTACCAGGCCGTCTTCTGGACCCTCGCCGACACCCGCGAATCCCTCACCTCCGGCTACGTCTCCATCGCCCGCCGCCTCAATCTCCCCCAGCAGGACGCCCAGGACCAGATGCTCACCGTCCAGGCCACCCGCCGCTGGCTCTCCACCAACGCCGACTGGCTGCTCATCCTCGATAACGCCGACGACCTGCCCATCCTCCGCGAGTTTCTCCCGCCCGCCTTCACCGGCCACATCCTGCTCACCACCCATGCCCAATCCACCGGACGCCTGGCGGCCCGCATCGAAGTCAACACCATGTCCCAGGATACCGGCACTCTCTTCCTCCTCCGCCGCGCCGCCCTCCTCCCCTCGCCCGACGCCTCACTAGAGCAAGCTCCTCTAGAGGATATCAACACCGCCCGCGAAATCTACACCGAACTCGGCGGCCTGCCCCTCGCCCTCGACCAGGCTGGAGCATACATCGAAGAAACTCAATCTAGCCCCATACACTATCTCGAACTCTACCGCAAACGCCGGACTGATCTCCTGAAGTATCACAGCGACCTGGTCAACGACCATCCTGAGCCGGTTGCCACGACCTGGTCCCTCGCCTTTGAGAAGGTCGAGCAAAAAAGTACGGTGGCGGCGGATCTGCTGCGTCTATGCGCCTTCCTACAGCCTGACGCCATTCCTGAAGAGATTATCACACAAGGAACCGCTCAACTAGATTCTCCACTCTCATCACTTGCTAACGATCCATTGTTGTTGGACAAGGCCATAGCCGTGCTGGGAGCCTATTCTTTGATCAGCCGAGACATCAAGGACAACACGCTCAGCATTCACAGGCTGGTACAGGCTGTGCTCAAGGATAGCATGAGTGAGGGAGTACAGAGCGAGTGGTCGCTGCATATAGTTCAAGCGCTTAATGCCGTCTTTCCAGAGGTAGAGTTCACGACGTGGCAGCAGTGCGAGCGCTACTTAGCCCAGGCTCTAGCATGTGCAGATATGATAGAACAAGGAGGCATAACTTCGCTCAATGCTGCTTCCTTGCTTGACAAGATAGGGTCGTACTTACATGATCGCGCTCAGTATATTGAGGCGGAGCCGTTGTACCAGCGAGGGTTGGAGATCAGAGAACAGCAGTTAGGAGGGGAGCATCC
>CAXTXB010000622.1:0-3564 GCA_964247965.1 uncultured Dictyobacter sp.
CCACGACAACCGCAAGGGATTGTCGCTACGCGGAGTATGCCAGCTATAGGGGATCAGAGCAATGCATTGATCCGCTATAGATGCACGTACGTTTCTAATATCAAAGAGGAGTTTTTGTTCTATGGGAGTTATTACTTTACTAGCCGCGTTGATAGTGATTATTCTTATTCTAGGCTTTGTGACTTCGCTACAAAACAGATCTTCTGGAAGAGATCGTAGGCGGAATCCAGAATCTTTTGAAGACGAGACGAATGATTCTGCTGAAGAGAAACATCCCACTCATCGTCACAAAAAGAGTGTTCAACATCGTCACAAGATCAGGCATGAGAATGCTACTGCCCCGCAGCAAGCCAGCGCATATCGTGAAGATTACTCTAGCTCTTCAGAGAGTCATAGGCATCGTAAGTAGGGCCCTCCTCCAATTTGCATCAAGAGTTTTTGGTAGAGTAAAAGCAATAATATTACCATTTTACTGTAAAATATACTTAAAAATAATTATGGACAATTGCGGTGCTGCATCCTATAATTGTGTTAGGGAAAATACAATATTGGAAGGACTGAAGCTGTCGAATAGTCAAATGAAAGTGAGCACCCACAAGATGGTTGGTGATGTGTTGGCAATGATTGAGGATCAGATGGCGCGCCCCGTGGTTCGGACTTGTGGTCAGCGTCGTCAGCTCTTTCTTTATCTAAAGGAGCAGCAGCGGGCGCTTATACGTCCTCTGCTCAATCTAGATGCTGCAACTGCTTTTGCTCTACATAATCGGTATCAGCCTGATATTAAGCGAAAGATATACGTTGTTTGCGCACGTGAGATCAACAAATCCTGCTACTATTGTCAGGATGACATGAAGGGAGAATTGTTGTGCAATGCAGAGGTATCGTTTATGCTGCCCGTCTTTGTGTATTCGCTGATCGACACACGCTCTGGTCGGCGGATCATGTATCATGACCAGGATGGGCAGGAGCAGCCCGTCTCAGGCCTGCGCCTTTTAGAATTAACAGCCTTTGGCGTGGTTCGTGATATTCTAGCTACCTTTTCCGCCTTTATACATGCAGGGGGCAACATCTCGAATTGCGATTGGACACTCGAACAGTTTGTTGGCTCACACGGCAAATGTATTGTCACGAAACCTATGCCTCTTAAACCTCTCAGTCCTCAATTGGAAGCACTGATTCCTTCAGAGGACCTGGTGCGTAAATGCGTGCTTGAGTTTGCGCCGCCGATTATAAAGGGAGTGAGATGAAACCTATGCAAGTGGACGGAAACTATGAACATATATGAGCTTCCGTGCATGTATTGTGGCGTGGTAACGAGGTTGGGTTGTCCGGAGTGTGGGGCTGCGTGCTGCGCATGCTGCATGGGCTGCGGTGTGAATTTTTGCCCTTTGTGTGTTCGCATCGGATTGCTGCAAAAGGAGCAAGCTATGCTAAGGCGTGTAGGACCCTGGCAACGCACTGAACCATTACTGTCTCTTCTATGCCCTACCTCCTCTGCACCTATTTATTATTGGTAAAAGCCTCTGCCTGCTGCAGTTCTCTTCACTTAATCACCTGCATGCTAACCCTTAAAATAAAATTTTTACTGGTTGTACATTTTAATAACCTTTTGCACCAGGTGCAAAAGTTTATAAAAATGTACAACCAGTAAAAATTTTATTTAAAGGGTAAGCACACCCTGTGACAACACTTATTGATTCCCTTTGTTGCCACCAAATAGTCCACCACCTAGTCCACCCAGACGATTCTCGCCATCTTTTTCCAGACCATCGAGGATGTTGTGGGCGGCCTCTTTAGCTTGTGGAGTAAGACCACTGCCGCCAGGAATCTTGTTCGCGTATTGATCAATAGCCTGATCGATCTGGTTCTCCGCCATGTCGCGTGGCCCTCTTAGAATGCCACCTTGCTGTTGGTTGCCGTATTGTCCCTGCTGGCCTTGCTGGTTACCAAACTGACCTTGCTGATTGCCGTATTGTCCCTGTTGACCTTGTTGGTTACCAAACTGACCTTGTTGGTTACCGTATTGTCCCTGTTGACCTTGTTGGTTACCAAACTGATCCTGCTGACCTTGTTGGTTACTAAACTGATCCTGGTTGCCTTGCTGATCAGGATTCCCCTGGTATTCGTTATTCATTGAAGTTTTTCCTTATCTGCTTGCTCTATGCGTGCGGCACCTTCTTAAAAGAGGATAGATTTGATTAGCGCCTGATTTATCTCAACCACTTTGCCGCAGACAATAGAGTAGAAATATCACTTTTATATAAAGTGATGCTACAAACTACATGATAACTTGGATTGGTTAACTACTATCTCATTATAGCACGTCTATTTTTTTATTTTGCAAGCTGTGCATTGCTATATGTTTGAGTCTTGAGTAATCAAAACATACACGCGAATGTTTGTTTTACTACACCTAAATGTTCGTTCTACTACACTTAAGAGAGTGCAGAACAGGATCTTTTACCATTAAACTGTTCTAAGTAGAAACGTTTTTGTACACAATAAAAATAGCGAGGAGATGTACTTTCTGATGCAAGATTTCAATGTTTCTCATATCGATGATCAACAGCAGCTTAATCGTAATATTCGACGTTTGCGTGCGCAAACTTTATTGAGTTGGGAAAAAGAACGGCGGATGCTTGATTGGTGGGGGTTACGCAATGGGATGTCTATCCTTGAGGTTGGCAGCGGTCCTGGCTTTATCACTGAGCGCTTATTCGCAGGGTGGCCTGCCAGCCCGATTACTGCGGTAGAGATTGACTCAACCTTTATTTCCTGGGCTAATGAACATGTCTATCGCGACAAGATATATGACCAGCTACATATCGTCAATACACCAATTATGGAGACGGGACTGCCCGAAAATAGCTTTGATTTTGCCTTTGCGCGTTTTGTCTTTCAACATCTCCCGCAACCGCTTGAGGCTGCACGCGAGATATGGCGTCTGCTCAAACCTGGTGGGAAGCTAGTGATTCTTGATTCTGATGACGCGATATTTGGGATGCTTCAGCCCCCGCTGCCCGCATTACGGTCAATTCTGGAGCGCTTTGGGCAGATTCAAGCTCAGAGAGGTGGAGATAGGCATATTGGCTGGCAACTATGGCGCGTTCTCCAGGCTGCAGGTTTTCAGAAACTCGAACTGGAAACAATCGCCTTTCATAGTGATGATCTGGGAATGGAAGCTTTCCAGCAGCTTCTCGACCCAGACCGACTTCTGGCCCTGGTCACGGCCAACTTAGTCACTGAGCAAGAATTTGTGGCTGCACATGCTTCGTGCGAACAATTCATATCTGCGCCTGACAGCTTTGTCCTCATGCTCTGGCTTATGATTTGCGGCGAGAAGGTGTAGTATTTTATAAATTCGCTTATATTGGAAGGAGTGTGTTTTAATAGATATACATTGATACATATCTATTAAAACACATCTCATAAAAAAAGTTGCAAAATGCACTAATATATGTTATACATTAGTAGTGGGAGTACTTGTACTCTCTCTATACGCCTCGCAGGGATGTGGTTGGGTGAGGCATTGAGCAGGATGTGATTGAGGATGGCATGTTTCAG
>CAXTXB010000623.1:0-3556 GCA_964247965.1 uncultured Dictyobacter sp.
GTTCTGCACATTCTATGTCTTCCTGGCCGATCACGAGCAGAAGGGGCAGGCGGCGTACTGGCCGCTCTTTGGAGTCGAGCTGCTGACGATGGGGCTATGGGGAAGTCTGATCGCGCTGCTCTTTGGCGATTGGCAAATGGTCCACTTTTCATTCCCGAGGGACCTGTGGGCAGTGCTCTACATCGGGATTGGCACGACGCTGCTACCGACGATCTTCACTGTCTGGCTGCAGAAATACATTTCGCCGATCACCGTCTCGTTTATCTATATCCTGGAGCCGATCCTGGGTGCGATTGTGGCCTTTCTCTATCTGCACGAGGTTTTGCCACTAGATGGCTATATTGGAGGCTTGCTGGTGGTTGCGGGTGTGGTGATTCATACCTGGGGAACGATCGAGCGTCCGCCACGAGTGGCACGGCTTGTTGCTGTAAGTGCCGGGCAGACATCCTGGTTCAATGCGCTGGTCTATCCGATGGTCTGCTCGCTGGTGGGAGTGCTGGTGGTCTACAAACTGGGAGGTTTCCCTCCGGCTGCCTGGTTTAAGCTTGCTGGCGTTGGCCTTCAACTGCCAGCCCTCTTGCAGGGCGCACACCGACTGGATGCACTGCTTCTGCTGGGGCAGTCCCTGTCCTGGCTACTGGCCTGGGGAGCGCTGATTGGTCTGGGAGGGGTGGCCATGTATCGTTCGGCCGCCAAATTGCTTGTGGCGGCACCGGCCGAAGGCCTTGATCTAGATGTGCGTACGCTGCGCCAGGTAGGGTATACGGTACACAATACAGCACACAATACAACAAATAATACATCGCATAATTCGTTTTCGCAGGCAGCCTATTCTTCTATGCCTGCATTCACTGGTGAGCAGATGCCGGGCCGACTGCAACCCCGTCGTGTGCATCTGACCCACCTTGAGAATATGGAGCAAGAAACTATGCCTGCAACTACTACAAATACGGTGGATGTCCTGGAAATGCTGGAAACACTTGAGCGCCTGGCGCAAATGAGCGACTTCGAGGTGTCTAATGATTACGAAGAGCTTCAGGCGGCTGAATCTGCATACTTATCCGACTGGGAGCCAGAGGCTCAGTTTGTCAACATGTCGAGCGGCGGTAAGCTCCTGCGGTTGCCCGCTTTACCGTCCGATAACGTAGTCTCCGTCCAGGGCAAGCAGTATACGCTGCCAGCCCTGCAAGAGGATAAAGGGGATGATAAGAGCGATCCCTGGACCTGGTGGAATGAGCTTAAAACGAGGGAAATGAGGTAGGAAGCCATGAAAAAGAATGATACGGGAGATTTCAGTGTACTCTACGTAGAGCCAGATGACGAGAGGGTGGCCCTCTTCCTGGTGATCGCGGGGCAGAAGAAGCCGGTTGTGCTCATGCTGGCCGAACAGGTGCGGGTCTTTCAACGCCCGGATGATTTCACTGCGCTCAAGTATCTGAAGCGCCAGCAGAATCTGACGATCATCTTTGTGATTGCGCAGGGTGGTCAGATGGCTCAGATGGCGGCTAAAAATGGCTTTCCGGTCTACCTCTCGATGGATAGCTTGATTCACGCAGTGAGTGTGGGTCAGGTGGCGCGCCAACGCTCGCTCAGCCGGCCGACTATTCCGCTGAGCAATCCGACCAGCGGCTCGGGAATTGCTGCTTCAATGGGCAATCCGACCAGCGACTCGGGAATTGCTACTACGATGGGTAATCCGACCAGCGGCTCGGGAACTGCTGCTTCGATGGGTGGTAAGTCTCAACAAGAGGCACAGAAAGTGCAAGGGGCGCAAATATCGCAGGATGGGGGATATCGACGCACCATTCCTCTGCCTGATAACGGTGAGGGTCCTCATCCTGTTCATACTATGGCCTTTCGTCCGGGACGACCGGACGTCTTGCCCCAGACTTCGCAGCCGGATGTCACCCTGCTGGCCCCAAAGGAGCAGCCGTCGCGTATATCCCAGCAAGTCTCTCAGGCGGCCCAAATGGCCCGTACCGCGACTCCTCTCCCTTTTCAGCCGTTTGCCACGCAGCCACTGACATCGTCCGTCACAACCGCCACGCCGCCTATGCCGTTGACGCAACCATTAACCGCGCCATCTAATGCGCCTGACATGCCGTTGACGCAGCCGCTCAGTTCACGGTCGGCGCGGTCTCGTCGCATACCACTGCTGGCCCTGGTGCTGACCGTTGCCCTGCTCATTGGTGTGGTTGGATCTTTCTTGCTCATTCCGCATACGCTGCAGCCGGCGGCGACCCCTGCGCCAGCCATTATAGGTCAGGTCTCTTACGCGAGCAGCGGCCAGGTCAGCGAGAATAGCAGCCAGGGAATCGCGGATACCGTGACGGCCGACTTCACAAATATTCCTGATCCAGCTCCGCATAAAAGCTATTATGTCTGGTTGCTGAGTGATAAGAAGCAGAGCGACCCCCGGTCTATCGCGCTGGGACCGCTGCAGGTGAATAGGGGGCAGGCCCATTTGCTCTATGCGGGCGATCCGCAGCACTCAAATTTGTTGTTGATTACCAGTCGTGTGCTGGTCACGGAAGAGGACGCGACGGTACCTCCCATTTCGCCGACGCTCGATCCCAATGCCTGGCGCTTCTACGGCGAGATTCCCAGCGATCCGATCAATAGCGCGAATAATCCGCAGCACTATAGCTATCTGGATCATCTGCGGCACCTGCTCGCCGCAGACCCAACGCTGGACGAGCTGGAGCTGCAAGGGGGACTCAACAACTGGCTGTATCAAAATACGGGCAAAGTGCTTGAGTGGGCCAGTAGCACGCGCAGCCAGTGGGAAGAGACGAAGGATACCGGCTACGTGCGCCGCCAGGCAACGCGTATCCTTGAGTACCTGGACGGCACAACATTTTTATATCAGGACCTGCCCAAAGGCTCGCCCCTGCTAGTCAACGAACGCCTCGCGCGCATCGGCCTGCTGGCCGTGAATGGTCCTAACCAGGACCCACCCAGTTACCTGGCCCATGTCGATAAGCATCTTAATGGGCTGCTGCAGGCCAGCACAGTGACTCCCGCAGTGCGCAAGCAGGCCAACGATCTGATCAGTGCCATGAATAATGTCGAGTATTGGCTGACCCAGGTTCGGCATGATACGCAGCAGATTATGAAGATGAGCGACAACCAGCTACGGCAGCCGGCGACGCTGAATGTCATCGACGATATGATCGCAAACGCGAACTATGCCTATGCCGGTCAACTGGACCCGTCTACGAATGTCACGCGTCAGGGCATCATCTGGGTACACGAGCATATGCAATCGCTGGCCCATGTGGATGTGATGAAGGTAGCACCCGGGGCCAATGGCCTGGTGCCCCAGCTAGTACCACCCGGTGGCCAGCCCAAGGCCTTTATACCGTATGGTGTAAAAAGATGAAGGTTGTCGGGAAATTGTATAAACTCCAGAAAGTGTATTCAATTGACTAGCTCCCGCGTAGCGACAAACCCTTGCGGTTGTCGTTCTCGCTCCACACCGGAGGTCCGCGTAGCGACAAACCCTTGCGGTTGTCGTGGTGGGCGGGTAAGAGATTAGCGAGGACCACAACCGCAA
>CAXTXB010000624.1:0-3524 GCA_964247965.1 uncultured Dictyobacter sp.
TTCCATTTCTGCGCTCTTTTGCGCTTCGTGCAAAAGAGCGCAGAAATGGAAAGCATCTATAACAACTAAAAAATAAGTAAAGAGCAGCGAAGCCGCGAGATACCAGTCGTAGAAAGTCTTACGCTGTGAAAATGGTGCGGCTTCAGTGATTCTCTCGCTTTATGACTGTAGATATGCGACAATAAGACAAAACAGTGCAGGTGGTCGTAAGGTTGTTGCTGCATTGTGCGCACTGGCATATGTCTGGTTATGCTCGTTAACGAAAGAGAGTTTCTTTGTATGTCCACCACGACAGAAACGAAAAATATACAGGCAGTCGGAACGAAGAACAGTCATTCTCTGCAGGAATGGTTTATTATAATCATAGTCTTTGTAGCGGGTGCAGCCTCGCTCGCCGTTGAATTATCTGCCTCACGTCTGCTTGCCCCTTACTTTGGCACCTCGTTATTCGTCTGGGCCAATCTGATTGGCCTGATCTTGCTCTATCTCACGATTGGTTATTATGTCGGTGGCATTCTCTCTGACCGCCATCCTCGGCCCATCATTCTCTACTCAATTACAGCGCTTGCAGCAGTATTTATCGCCATCATTCCACTTATTGGAGCCCCTGTACTAAGCTGGTCGCTTACTACCTTCGCAAATGATCCTCTTGGCATATTTTATGGCTCCCTGGCCGCTGTCATCCTGCTCTTCACTATACCAACCGTGCTCCTTGGCTGTGTCTCACCATTTGCCATTCGTTTGCGCATCCAGCAAGTGGGCAGTTCTGGACGTACCTCAGGCATGCTCTACGCCATCTCGACCGCCGGTAGCATCGTTGGCACGTTCTTACCCGTGCTTGTGCTTCTACCAACAATCGGCGTTCGAGCTACTTTCCTGTCTACCGCCGCCCTCTTGCTACTGGTCTCACTTGGTGGCCTTATTCTTACAAGGCGGAGCACAACGGCATCTTAGATCGCTCATTTCTGCTGAGAACTCTTACCCTGCGCTGTGATATACTTAACGATGTTCTTGTGAGCGGTTACGCCTTGTCGAAGAAAGGAAAGTCCTGATAGATGAGTGACCAACAAGGGTTACCCCCCAATTATTTCCACCACCAATTGCCCAACGGCATCGAGCTTATTGGTCAATACATGCCTAGCCTTAGCTCAATCAGCTTCGGCTTCCAGTTAGATGCAGCAGTCGTCCATGAGCCAGAGGACAAGCAGGGGCTTGCTCACCTCTTTGAATATATGCTCTTCCAGGGCACGAAAACCAAAGATGCACGCGCCCTCAACGAGGCATTTGAATCCTTAGGCGCGCGTAAAGGGGCCAGCACGAGCCTGGAGACAACGACAATCCTGGCCCAGATCGTCAACACAAAGTTTGACGCCACCCTTGACTTGTTGCGCGAAGTCCTGCTAACCCCAACCTTCCCACGCAATGAGATGAACCAGATGCGCGATCTCATTCTACAGGAGATTCGCCGCCGCGATGACGAGCCAATGAGCCGCATTTTTGAGCTTGTGCGCGGAGATTTTTACCGGGGTACCGCGCTGAGTCGGCTGATCCTTGGCACTGATGAGGGCGTAAAGAACCTGCAGCGCCAGGACTTGCTCAACTTCTGGCAGTCGCGCTACCACCCCAACAATGTACTATTCTCGATTGCAGGAAAGTTCGATTGGGATCACGTAGTCGAAAAAGTACAAGAGCACTTTGGCAGTTGGGAGGGAGAGGCCAGCGCATCCGTGGAACAGACGCCACATCCAGAGACGACCGTCTCGCTCGAATATCGCGAAGGCAAACAAGAGCACCTGGCGATGATGTTCCCCTTCCCCAATTATACCGATCCCGATTACTATGCGGCGATGGTCATTGCGGAGGTCCTGGGCGGCAACATGGCCTCGCGCCTCTTCGTCGAGGTACGCGAGAAGCGTGGCCTGGTCTACGGCGTCTCCGCTGGCCTGGCGGGCAATAAGCATATCGGGGCGATGCGCGTCTACGCGGGAACGACTCCGGAGCAAGGTCACGAATGCTTAGAGGTTGTCGTCAATGAACTGCGCAAGCTGGAGCAAGAGGGCATCACGCAAGATGAGCTGGAACGAGCGAAAGTACAGCTGAAGAGCGAGAATGTGATGCGCAGCGAGGGCTCGGGAGCTCGCATGGGCGCGATCCTGCGCTCATGGTGGTATGAACACAAGATCAAGCCGATTCAAGAGATCAAGGATGCCATCGACGCTGTCACACAGGAACAGGTTCTCGGTGTTCTTCATCGCTTCTCACCAGTCAATCCACTGACCGTTGCAGCCATTGGACCTTTGACAAAAGAAGATTTGGTTGGCAATACCCTGGCATGAAACGTTCTCGCAGCGTGGAACGTGCCTTAGGCAAGAGACAGGTATCTAGCAGGAGGGGCACTTCATAACGCCACATAGGGTGCCTTTCCTCGTTGAGCCTTGCTGCGAATCAACAGGTAGTGCTTCTATTTACCAGCCTATTAGTATACAGAAAACATGCTCGATCATTATTTGTTTATTATTTGTATTTGTAAGGAGTAAGTGTTATGGAAACGCGCCAGTTTGGCAAGACCGACATGCAGGTTAGCGTACTCGGCTTTGGTGGCTCCGAGATCAGGGGCTCCTCCGTAGAGGATGTCAGGCGTCTGCTTGAGAGTGCCCTCGATGCCGGCCTGAATGTCATTGATACAGCGGAATGCTATGGGGATAGCGAGGAATTTATTGGACGCGCCGTTTCCACGCGCCGCAGCGACTATTATCTCTTCACCAAGTGTGGTCACGCGAGCGGAGAAGAGCTACCCGACCTCCCCGATTGGAATCCCAAATTGCTCGAAGCCAGCATTGATCGCAGCCTGCGCCGTCTGCGCACCGATCATCTAGATCTGCTTCAACTGCACTCCTGTTCGCTCGACGTCCTGCGTAACGGAGATGTTATTCCCGTCCTGGAAAAGGCCAAGCGCATGGGGAAGACGCGCTACATCGGCTACAGCGGCACTAACGAGAACGCTCGCTACGCCATCCGTACCGGCCTCTTTGACGTGTTGCAGACCAGCTTGAGCATCGCCGATCAGCAGAACATTGACTTCACCCTCCCCATGGCCATTGAGCGCAACATGGGCATCATCGTCAAGCGCCCAATCGCCAATTTCGCCTGGGGGACGCCTGACATCACAAAAGAAGACTATGGCTATCAGTACTGGGAGCGCCTGCAGAAGCTCGATTATGGCTTCTTAAAGGGAGATCCTGACGCAGCCATTGCCACCGCCCTGCGCTTCACCATCAGCATTCCCGGCGTGCATACCGCCATCGTTGGCACCGCCAACCCGGACCGCTACACCCAGAACGCTGCCTATATAGCGCCCGGCAACCTGCCCGATGAAGAGTACCAGACAATCCGCGCCACCTGGGAAGAGCGCGCCGATCAACACTGGCTCGGCCTGGACTAAACCAATAATAGCTCATCCCAAACTTTTGAAAAATGAGGGTTGGCGTGTTTTGTCTGCCCTTTCTACGAGTCAGGTCGTAGAA
>CAXTXB010000625.1:0-3521 GCA_964247965.1 uncultured Dictyobacter sp.
TTGTGACTTCAAATGAGGGCACCTTTGGCAAGTGTTCGTAAGGATTATAAGCCATATGTTGTTCCTTTCCTATTCCTGATCTGACCATGGACGCTCTCGAAGAAAAATCCCTCGCAGATGGTCACGTCCATGCCATCCCGTGTGTATAGACTTCCAGCTCCTTTGTAGAAGTAACCAAGCGTATACTGATGGGCGGACGACCGTTTCTTCACTCACCCTATAAACCATACATTCTAGTTGTATGGCTTATAAAGTGAAGGTGAAGACAGAGCACTAGGCTTGCCAACCGCTCTGGCGTAGCCATGTTTCCAGGTTGAGCAATGGAGGGTACAGGGCACGCAGAGCAGGAATAACAGCCTTGTAGCCCTGTTCGTTGAACCATTGCATCATCAGTGCATTCTCTGGATTACTCTGAACAGCCTCATCCATAGGCTGCTCAACAAATTGGATAGGTTGCTGCATGACACGGCTGAACGTCTCGGCGATTTCTGTCATACTCAGCTCATCACCAGCTATTTCAAGTGCTTTGCCGAGAAAGTCTGAGGGCTGCTCAAAAGCGAGGGCAACAAAGGTACCGATGTCTTCTGCAGCAATCATCTGCAAGCGTGTATGTGGATGCACGGGTAAGATAATCTTCTGTTGTTGTTTGATCGGTGCTCCAAAGTATCTCTCAAAGTTATCCATGAAGAAGACAGGACGGATAATAGTGGCAGGCAGGTTAAGGGCACGGATGTACTTTTCTATCTGCCATTTGCTTTCAAAAGAGGGAATGCCATTATCGCGCTCAGCAGCACCAACCGAGGTATAGACGAAATGCTGGATATGTGCTCTGTGGGCTGCCTCTGCTAGTAAGCGACCCTGAATGATCTCGCCCGCAATGCCTGTCTCGGCGAACGTTTGAACACTGAAGACTCCATACGCGCCATTGAGAGCCTTATCTAAGGAAGATGGTGTGAAAAGGTCGCCTTTTACAAGCTCGACATTGTCCTTGGCAAGCTGCTGGGCTGCCGGCTTCTCCGGGTTGCGAACGAGTGCTCGTACCTTCCAGCCGCGTGTTATGAGACTACGCACAACCGCCCCCCCCTGTTGGCCGGTAGCACCCGTGACTACTATTGTTTTGTTCTTTTGTGTATTTTTCTGCATTTTTTTCTCCATAGGAAGTAACATCATACTACTACTTGCTAACGGTTATTTCCCGCCAGCTATACTCCATATCTACCGCCGTTTCCTTGGCTATCTCACGTCCTAACAAACGTTCGACCAGATGTAGGCTCATATCGATGCCTGCCTCAATACCCGCCGACGTTACCAAATTACCATCATCGACCCAGCGTACCTCTCTATAGACCTTTGTCTCTGGGAACTCTTGGGAGAGTCGTTCAAGGCTCTCCCAATGCGTCGTTGCTTTTCGATGCTCTAAGAGACCTGCTGTACCCAGCAGAAATGTTCCAGTACAGACGCTGCTGGTAATCGGTACGCGCTGAGCGATCTGTCTCACCCACTCTACTATCTCCTTTTGTTGTCTCGCAGCCCACACTCCCCATCCACCAGGGATGACGACAATATCCAACTCAGGATGATTCTGGATGGTGTAGTGTGGCTGCACGATAAAATTACCCAGAGCCTTCACAGGTTGTTCGCTCTGTGCAAGGAGATAGACATGTGTGGCTGTGTCTGTTCCGCCCTGGTTCTGGCCAGTCGCCGTCAAACGTCCTGCGACTGAGAAGACCTCGAAAGGTCCACTGAAGTCGAGTACTTCCACATCATCAAAAACGAGGATGCCAATCGTTAATTTTCTATCTGAAGCTGGCATGGGATCAATTTCCTTTCTATTCTTGCACAGTGGGAAAACGCAAATCCAGCCTTTTAGGTAGGCCTATTTTATGGTCTCCACTATGCATAAGCATAAACAGCAGTCTAAAAAGGCCAGGTCTCCGCTCGCAGTGCTAGCGGCACTACAAGAAAGGGAGAGGCTGCGATGGGCAACTATCTCCGCTAATATAATACTTATATTAGTGGAAATAGAGCGAAAAGGCATGCTCCTTTATAGTCATTCTAAAAGCGGAGATGGAGCGAAAAGACATGCTCCTTTATAGTTATTCTAAAAGCAGACGGCGCGAAATCATTCACTGTAGCACCAATAAAGAGGAGATGGTCAGCGTGGCAATAGTTTTACCTTGACAACGGTCAGAGTGAGAAATTGTTTTTTTCAGGCCATGAGAAATTTCTCCTCGCCCTGGTATTCTTACGTCAACGTTATACGCAGAGAAGTAAGCTGTCGTAGCGAGAATGAGTGTTAATGGAGAAAGGAAGACACATCCCTCCTCAGTCGAGTATGGGATGTGTCTTCCTGCATATATCATTTGTGATAATTTATTATGAGGTGAATACTGGCGTGAACTTCTTGATGGTTTTATGTGGAGGGTGTTTCTTTGCGTTTGTTTGATGCGAGATGCACCCAGTCCGGTGAGTAGCTGGGGGCACAGCGATGAGCCTTCCAAGCGTTCGACGAAAAGAAAAAAACATGCAAAAGGAACCTGGTCTCATTCCAACATCGGGCGTAGCTGTTCCCACCGCCAACGGCTACGAAGTCCCAGAGGGAAGAGGCGAGTTTATGAACCGCAACTCTCTCCTCTTGCTCATTGGACAGAGTATCTCGCTCATCGGCGATGGTTTCTACCTCTTAACGGTACAAGTTTGGCTACTGACCTATCTGACCACATCTGACGCAACACCAGCTGCGAAAGCAAGCGCGGCCCTCACGCTTGCGTCAGTCTCCACGATCATTTTTGGGGTGCAGTATCTCTCACAGTTTCTCATCCTTCCCTTCGTGGGTGTTTTTGTGGATCGGTGGAACCGCAAGACGGTGATGCTTGTGGCAAACCTCGTGCAGGTGGTTCTGGCCTTGTTGCCTTTAGCATCATATCTTGAGTCAAGAAATCTCTTCCTGCCCACCCTCTACGTGACCTTCTTCCTGCTCGTTATTGCTCAAGGCTTCTTCCAGTCTGCCGAGCTTGGAGCAGTGCAGGTCATCGTTTCCAAAAGACGTGCGCCACAACTCATTTCCTTTTTTCAGACACTAATTGCGTTGGGAACAGCACTTGGTGCGCTCCTCTCCGGCATCTTCTTCCTGAGCATCGGGCTAGTGCTTGCTTGAGAAGCATGGTATCAGGTGATTCTTGTTGCGGTTGTAGTGTGTACATCCTCGTATCCTCAAGATAAGAAACGACTTTAAAATTCCTATGTCGTAAGTGTAGCGTTGAGAAGGTGAAAAGTCATGACCTAGAAGAGGTATTGTGTTGCTAAAAATGATAGTTCTTTAAGGTGATATGAGAGGAGCAGAACCACTTTTCCTGAAGAAAGTGACTATAAAGGAGCAAGACTGTTGGCCTACCTGATGCTATCCTGTTTCAGTACATTAGCGGTACAAAACGTTAGTGACACAAACATATGGAAAGAAGGAATGAAAAAAGATGATGGGACAAGAGAAGGACTTTGAGCAAGCTCCTAGAGGTGCATCA
>CAXTXB010000626.1:0-3506 GCA_964247965.1 uncultured Dictyobacter sp.
GTGCGTATATTAGTGGTAGAAGATCATCCCACGCTAGGGCAAGATCTGAAAAAGGGCCTGGAGAATCGTTATTATACGATTGACCTGGTCAAGAGCGAAGAGGATGCACTGGCACAGGTCGGTAAGAATGTATATAACTTGATCATCCTCGATATCTTCTTGCCCGATCTAAGCGGGTGGGGTATCTGTCAAAGGCTGCGGCGGAAGCAGCAAGAGCGGCACGAACAGCAACCAGAGATACCAATTTTGTATTTGACAGCCTTAAACAGGATGGATCACCAGGTAAAGGGCCTTGACCTGGGCGCGGACGACTATCTCGTCAAACCATTTGCCTTTTATGAGCTAGAGGCGCGGGTGCAAGCCCTGCTCAGGCCCGATCATGCATCAGGGACGCCAGTTTTGCGTTTCATGGACATCACTCTGGATACACGGACACACCAGGTATGGCGAGGTCAACGCAGCATAGCTCTCTCAAATAAAGAGTACGCATTGCTCGACTTTCTGATGCGCTCTCAACAGCATGTTCTAAGTCGAACCATGATAGCTGAACATGTCTGGGATTACGATGCCGACCATTTATCTACTATCATCGATGTCTATATTCGCTACCTGCGAAGCAAATTATGTGCGGAAGGGGAACCTGACGTGATCCAGAGCGTACATGGTGCCGGCTATCAACTGAAGGAGTTAACCACATGAACTCTTTTTTACGTCTTATCTGGCCGTTCCGACCTCTAGGAGTGCGCCTGCAGCTAACCCTTTGGTATACAGGTGTCTTTGCACTGCTCCTCTTCTTAGCCGGCATCTTCCTCTACCTGCACCTTGAGTTCTCGCTAGGCAAAAGCCTTGACTCAGCAATACAAGCGCACGGACAGCAGATTGCAAACGACATTACATATAGAAACGGCAGAATCAGTGTTCATGATGCCACAGCCGATCTACCGGGTTTTGATAAAAAGGTGAGCCAGCGGCATGTCTCCGATGGAGACGTTAACTACGAAATACTTGTGCGCCTGTTGGACGCGCAGGGTCACCCGGTACACGCCACACCCGCTTTCTTCAACCTCAAAGTCCCCGCCGTTAGCATAACGCAGCCCTTACAGGGTCAGCCCTGGCAAGATACAATTACCACCCAGGATGGTAGCGAGCAAGTACGGCTCTATAGTCGTGTGCTCACTGAGGATGGAAAGCCTTTTGGCGTCATCCAGGTCGGGCAATCGCTGGAAGATCTGCACGAGACGCTGCACCACATAGTTGAAGAGCTTATGCTTCTAGGTCTCGTTGTGCTCGCCTTTAGCGCTGTAGGCAGTTACCTGCTGGCATCGCGGGCACTCGCGCCCATCCACAGTTTGATACGAACGGCACGCTCAATCAAAGGAGGCGACCTGAGTCAGCGCGTACCGGTATCGGAGGCTCATGACGAACTACACTTCCTGGCTATCACCCTCAACGAAATGCTTGAAAGTCTGGACCACACCTTCGCCCGGCAACGCCGCTTCGTCGCCGACGCCTCGCACGAACTGCGTACGCCCGTTGCCGTTATCAGAAGCACAACCGACGTTGCCTTGCTGCACGCAAGCACGCAGCAGGAATACATCTCGGTGCTCAGTAACGTCAACTCGGAGGCCGAGCGGCTGAGCCGGCTCATCAACGATCTGCTGGCATTAGCGCGTGGCGACGAAGGGAAAACAAAATTTGAGCGCGAACTTGTGCAACTCGACCAGCTCGTCGATATCGTCGCAGCCAATGCCGAGCCGCTGGCCGTAGAACATGGCGTCACCATTCAAAGAAGCGTCCTCGAACCCGTGACAATCCTGGCAGACGAAGCACGGCTCATTCAGATGGTCATGAATCTAATTGACAATGCCATCCTCTATACCAATCGTGGAGGAACCGTCACCGTATCAGTCGCCTGGAAACAGGAGCAAGCCTCTATTAGCATCCAGGACAACGGAGTCGGCATCGCGCCCGAGCATCTGCCCCACATCTTCGAGCGCTTCTACCGCGTCGATCCCGCACGTACGCGTACAGAAGGAGGCAGCAGCGGCCTCGGCCTCGCCATCGTCGAATGGATTGTGCGCGCCCACAAAGGCACAATCAACGTGGATAGCCAACCAGGCAAAGGAACGACCTTCACCGTAAACCTGCCACCGGGTTCTGAAGAGTACACCAGGAAAGCCCTACCTGCTGGAAATCACGAAAAGATCACTAAAAGGCTCTCTGTCAAACTCGCATAACGGGAATTCCTTGCAGTTGTTGTGTATTCTAGCCCGATAATCTTTCTCGATGAGCAGGTAAGACAGTGTTTGATCCCCATCACACTGAGCACCTCTCCTCGCTCGTTCATCTGCACGCCTTCGGCGTGCTTTCTTCTTATTAAACTTTTTGCACCTTTTGCACTTTTCTAATTTTTTACGCAATGTACAAAAAATTAGAAAAGCGCAAAAAGTGCAAAAAGTTTAATGTTAATCATAAAGAGCGGCAAAGCCGCGACAAGTCAGAGCGTAGGAAGGTGGAGGTGATGGGTTGATACATAAATACTATTTAGCTTAGCTTTTTTGTCGTGAACGCAATTTTTGTGCTATGATAAATTTGATGGATGAGTTGTAATTATGGGTTAAGGAAAAATTCCATGAGTACAACCAGACACAACAACACTATGTCCTCTCGTATGTTTTGTGCTCTTTGTATCTATCAGGTGAGCATAAAAGCTTCATTAAAGACAAAAACTACTATGTACAAGGTGATGAAAAGCATCGCACATTTTCAAAGAGATTCAAGAGCGCAACGCAGATTGCTCGTGCTGTGGAAGCACGTACTTGAGTGAGAAGAATCGTCATAGCCGTCCGCAATCATCTAACGACTTTGTAGTCAAAAACGCCGCTCAGTCGCGGTTAAGCTATCTGTACGAAAAGGTTTTCTTGAGCACAGTAAAGAAAGCTTTTCTGACAGAAGCGTAGATCAGGAAACCAAGGAGTTTGTTTCATGCCTCTTCATCCCAGCAAGCATGTTGGTGATGCCTGGTATTATGTTAAAGAAGACATAATTCACTGTTTTTACCTCACGACGCCCGAAAACGAAAATCTGTTGGCCTTCGGTGAAATCGGGCACGCAATGAGCGCGGACCTGGCCCGCTGGGAAACTCTGGACCTGGCGTTAAAGTGTGACGCAGCCGAAAAGTGGGATGAGGCGTACCCACCGCTTCCAGCGCATCCAGCAATTGGATCAATATTATACTATGCCGAGCGTTATTGGCTGGCGTACACAGGCAATACAAGCACCAGCCGTAAAAATGAAGCCACCGTCTGCCTGGCTGTATCTGACGACCTGATGAGTTGGGAGAAAGTCACATACAACCCTGTAACGCGCGTAGACCCACTCTACTATGAACGCTGGGGCGCTGAAAGCGATCAGAGTGTGCATTGGTGCAATCCTTTTCTCTTCTCTTACGACGGATGGGTCTAGCATTATGTCTGTGCCAGGCGCAAAAGTGGCCCATCAGCCCC
>CAXTXB010000627.1:0-3503 GCA_964247965.1 uncultured Dictyobacter sp.
CAGACTTAGGATCTGTTGGTGATGAACCGTGAGAGTTCGAGTCTCTCACCGCCCATATACCCGGTGGTAACGCAGATTTGCGGGAGTGGCTCAGTGGTAGAGCACTTCCTTGCCAAGGAAGATGTCGCGGGTTCGAATCCCGTCTCCCGCTCTAACTTATCCAGGTAGGGGCCAATTGAACATTCGCCCATACTAGCTGGTAAGCGTAGATGTACACCACTTCAGACGTAGATCACGACACGTTTGTAAAATACAGCTAGACAGAGAATACGGCACATACAAGCTTCTGTTATGGGGTGGTCTATGGATAGAAAGTGGTTATCTCCTACGCTTCCCAATAGTGCGACTTAGAAAATCTCTTGATACATAAACGCTGTATACTGATGTTAGAAGCAATACTCCAGGATGAACACACGGACAGAAAGGAAGTAGTTGCGAAAAGTACAGCCAGGTAAAATGAAGATAGCATTACAGCCTATTTGGAGGAAATGTGAAGGTCTCTGTTGAAAAACTGCCAACAAGTGAGGCCGTCCTGAACGTAGATGTCACTTGGGACGAGATGGAAAAAGCCTCAGAGAAGGCATATCGTAAATTGGTGCAGAAAGTTGATATCCAAGGCTTTCGACGAGGGAAAGCACCTCGCACTATTTTGGAACGTAGGCTAGGCAAAGAATACATCTATCAGGAAGGCCTGGACGACCTGATTTCAACGGTCTATAGCGACGCGGTAAAAGAACATGAGCTGACACCCATCAGCCAGCCCAAATTGCAAGCCCCGGTTTTCGAATTAGGTCAGGACTACCACTTCAGCTTAACAGTTCCCGTAGTCACACCAGTGAAACTTGCAGACTATAAGGCGCTGCATTTTGAGCGTGAAGAGGCAACAGTCTCTTCGGAAGAGGTTGACAAAGAGCTGGAGTCGTATCAGACCAGGCTCGCAGAGTGGCAGGAAGTCGACCGCGCTGCCGACTATGATGATCGCGTGAAGGCGGACCTGAAACTCACTGCAGAAGATCAGAAGATATCTGACCTGAAGGATAACACATTTGAACTCACCCATGAGCGTCACGGCCTGTTTTCAGGCATGGACGAATACCTGGTCGGCATGAAAGCCGGTGAGAGTAAAACCTTCTCAACTACTATCCCTGCCGACTATACCAATGAGAAACTAGCTAACAAACAGGCAGATTACGAGGTTACGGTCCACGCGGTGGAAGCCAAAGAAACTCCCGCAATCGACGATGAGTTTGCTAAGAAAATCAGTGACGGTCAGTACGAGACCCTCGAGGACCTGAGCAAGGTCATCAGCGATAATATTCTTACAAGGAAGAAGCGATCTCAGGAAGAAGAGCTGCGCGAAAAGATCCTTGAGGCCGTTATTGAGCAATCGGAATTTGTGATTCATCCTTTGCTGATCGATGAAGAAGTTGCCGACATGGAGCACCAATTCGGGCATATGCTGGAGCAACAGCATCTTAACATGAATCAGTACCTGAAGATGATGAATAAAACACCGGAAGAGTACCGCGCTGAGATGCGACCGGACGCTGAGAATCGCGTGAAGCGGCAACTGGTGCTGGAAGATATTGCCAGGCTGGAGAAGATACAAGTCGAGCCAGAAGAGATAGAGTCACTCTTCAATGCCTATGAGCAGATGGGACAGGCCCTGCCCCGGACAGAAGAGCAGGTCCGCGCCCTTGTGCTCAGCTATCGACGTGAAAAGACCCTCTCGCGCCTAACAGAATTAACCACCGATCCCGACCCTGATGAGGAGGAGAACGAGGAAGCTGTGGAAGAAGCGGAAGCGATAGCAAACGCTGAAGCGGCTGCTCTCGCCGGTGAATCTCAAACGGTCGAGACTGAAGAGGAACAGACAGAACAATCAGCGGCATCTCCATCTGAAGAGGGACAGGCTGAAGAGTCAGCAATACCTCTATCCAGTAACCAGGACGAAGATCAGCCAACGGAAACAAGAGAGTAACAATGCAACAACCAGGTGCTGTTTTCTACATGCACGAAAGGTAACAGACGTGGCAAACTCAAAGAATATGCGTACAACATACCGTTGCTCGTTTTGTGGCAAGAGCCAGGATCAGGTTCAACGCTTGATAGCCGGCCCTGGTGGAGTCTACATCTGCGATGAATGCATCGATCTTTGTCGAGAGATCATCGAGGAAGAGCAAGCCACCGTCGCTAAACCGCGCCTTCAGACAGGGAAACTACCAACACCAAAGAAGATCTTCGAACAGCTCAGCCAATACGTTATTGGGCAGGAGCGAGCTAAGAAAACGCTAGCCGTTGCGGTCTATAACCATTATAAGCGTGTTGGCGTGAATATGCAGATCGACGATGTGGAGCTGGGCAAGAGCAATATCTTGATGATCGGTCCAACTGGAAGTGGTAAGACCTTACTCGCCCAGACGCTGGCGAAGGTTCTGGATGTGCCTTTCTGTATAGCCGATGCGACAGCACTAACTGAGGCGGGTTACGTCGGAGAGGACGTGGAGAATATCCTGCTGCGTCTGATTCAGATGGCCGACTTCGATGTGGCTCGCGCGGAGCGAGGTATTGTCTATATCGACGAAATCGATAAGATTGCACGCAAGTCAGACAATCCTTCTATCACTCGTGATGTCTCGGGTGAAGGAGTACAACAGGCACTGCTCAAGATCATCGAAGGAACCGTGGCAAATGTACCGCCGCAGGGTGGACGTAAGCATCCGCACCAGGATTTCATTCAGATCAACACGGCGAATATTCTCTTCATCTGTGGTGGCGCATTTGAGGGGCTTGATAAAATCGTCGAGCAGCGCATTGGCAGCAACAAGAATATGGGCTTCCGCTATAAGACGCAAGAGGATGAGACCGAGGAAGGTGGCAAAGAGGAAAACGTTCTGACCCGGCTTATACCTGATGACCTGCTCAAATATGGGTTGATTCCAGAGTTCGTAGGCCGTCTACCTGTCGAGGTAGCCCTGGATAGCCTGGATAAAGATGCACTCATCCGGATCTTAACCGAGCCGAAGAATGCTATTATCAAGCAGTATCAGAAGTTTATGCAGCTCGAACGGGTAGAGCTGGTCTTCTCCAACGATGCACTGGAGGCAGCGGCTGAAAGCGCTCTTAAACAGCGTACTGGTGCTCGTGGGTTGCGCACAATCATTGAAGAAGTGCTTCTGGACGTTATGTACGAAGTGCCTTCACGTGGCGATGTCAAAAAGATCATTATAAATGGTGATGTGATTACATCTCACAATAAACCACTCCTGGTCACGCGCGGCGAAAGAAACACCGCGTATTCTGAAGATGAGTCTGCTTAGTGCAGACTCATCTGCTTTTATTCAAGAAAAGGGGTGAAAGCCTCTTTCACTGAATTTGTTAGGAGATAGGCAGGAACCAATGAGTGAACAAGAACGCCAGGATGTAGTGAGCGAGTCAAATGAAGAGTATCCTCTGGTGGCGTTGAAGAACATCGTTGCGTTTCCTCATAACCGTCAGGCGCT
>CAXTXB010000628.1:0-3480 GCA_964247965.1 uncultured Dictyobacter sp.
CTCTGCGAAGCAGAGATGCGTCCCCGTGTGATCTGCGTGGGGCTGGCTGAACATGCAGTGCTAAAGCGTGGGTGTGGCTGATCCAATCAGCGCGCTCTGCGAAGCAGAGGCGAAGGGAGGAGGCGTTAGTTATTATCACTCCCCAAAGAAGCCCCCGCCATTGCCGTCGTTATCGCCGCCGCCAAAGCCCCCGCCATTGCCGTTGCCGAATCCATCATTATCGTTGCCAAAGCCGCCGCCATTATCGCCACCGAAGCCGCCGTTATTGCCGCCGCCGAAGTCGTCGCGGTCCCCACCGCCAAAGAAGCCGCCGTTATTGCCGCGACCATAGTCATCGCGATCACCGAACATACCACCCTGCTGACCCAGCATAGACGTGGCTGCAATCCCCACGAGTGCGCCGAGCCCTCCCGAAACCAGAGGATTTCCGAACGCCCCTCCTGACCTGCCTTGCCCAAAGATCCTTGAGAGCATACCTGGCTGCTGCCCCATCTGGTAGAAGCCCTGTGCCATAGCCTGCGGGTTGTTAGGATACATGCCATATTGAGGAGGCATCTGCTGGGCAAACTGCGCGCGCTGCTCATACGGCATCTGCTCAAAATGCTGTTGATAAACCTGCTGCTGGAATTCAGGTGGAGCATACTGCGCAAACTGTTGCATATGTCCAATAGCCTGATTGTGATCGATGCCATCGTAATTTTGTGTATTGTAGGCCTGTGCGTACTGCTGATACATCTGCCGATTATTCGAATCAAATGGCCACATTCTTTTTCTCCCTCTATCTTCTCCCATACCAGGAAATGGTAGTAATTAAACTCTTCTCCAAAACGTTGTAAAAGCTATCTGAGCAAGATATCTCACATTGTCAGAAGCTCAAATCAGGAAATGTTACAATCTTATCATTAAAAGAGACTTTCTTTTCTCGATGCGCTATTTGCGCATTAATGGAAGTATACCATATGTCCCACTCACATCAATCAGAAGGTTATCAAAAACAATCTGGACAGACTAGTACTGCTCTGGCACAACTCTTTTGACGAGTGACCGCAAGGGATTAATACTGTTGAAAGAAGAAAAAGGTCAAAAAAGATGCAGGACCCCCTCACCTCTGCGAAGCAGAGCGTGCTGATTGCATCAGCCACAGCCACGCTTTAGCACTGCATGTTCTGCCGGCTTCACACAGAGTTCAATCGCAGTGCGTGCCTTCCGAAAGAAAAAATGTTCACAGGTGCGCGAGTCTTCTCGAAGGGGAAGATATGCATGCAGTGCTAAAGCGTGGATTCGGCTGATGCAATCAGCGTGCTCTGCTTCGCAGAGACGCAGAAGGCCCTGCGTCTGCATCTTTTTTGACCTTTCTCTTCTTTCAACAGCATTGATCCCTTGCGGTTGTCGTGGTCACTGAGCCGGTCACATGATGTAGGTCGGTCCACTACTAGTGTAACCTGATTAAGATAGAAACAAACTATTGCTTTACTGAACAAAAGGGAAAAAGACATGGAAAACGGAGCCATTGTGAGAGTGTACAGGCCAGAGGATCAAGGCCCTGTGAAACAATGTATTATTGAGCTACAAGATTTTGAGCGTACTTTAGAGGCAGATCGTGTCGAAGGAGAACAGATTGTCGAGCGCAACTTTCAAGAACTGCAGGAAGCGCATAATCAGCATACAGGCAGAATCTTCGTGGCAGAAGTAGAGGAAGGGGTCGTTGGCTTCATCAATGTTCGCTTTGAACATGAGAACGAGACGTACCTTTCCTATCTCGTGGACTACGCTTATGTCTCTGATATCGTCGTCCTCCAAGGGTATAGAGGTCAAGGTATTGGGACTATGCTCCTGCAACAGGCGGAAGCTTTTGCAAGACAACAGGGTGCGACCACCCTGAAAATTCAAGTCCTGGCAAGAAACCAGCAAGCCGCCGACGTTTATCAGCACGCAGGTTTCAGGCCGTACGAACTTGCTCTGCTGAAGCATCTCCGTTAATGTTCCTTTTGTTGAACATCAACGGCTTCAGGCATTCCCCTCCAGTTTTGTGCGCAGGCGGAGCGCGACGGCCTCGCGAACCGTTGTGGGAAAGCCTGAGAAGCCGGGGATGTCGTTGCTTTCCAGGAGCGTATAAGAGCCGTCGTGCTTTTCCAGGAAGTCCAGGGCCAGGACATCTGCCTGTAGATAATTCATGGCGCGGCGTGTGTAGCCTTCTAATTGAAAAGGTACGGGGATGATTTTGTATTCCTGCGTCTGAGTATTGGCCTTCCAGGAGCTGCCGCGGCGCGTCATCGCCCAGACTTGCTCGCCCACGGCCAGGCAGCGAATATCGCGCGCGTAATCGATATAGGGTTCAAGCGTGGCGTAATCTTCGGTGATAAAGGTCATGTCCCGAGCGTCGGCCCATTGCTCTTCGTCCTCCACGCGCATCTTACCGAAGCCACCATGAAAATTGCCCACTTTGAGTACCGCCGGAAAATTGGGATGCAGTAGATCCAGCATGTGTTCGCCCAGTGCGACTGAGAAGGATTGTACGGGCAAGCCCGCCTCTCTCAGGTCATTGAGCATCGAGAGGCGGTCATATCCCCTCAGGAGCACACGTGCAGGATTGAGGCAAGGCACATCGGCCATCCTGATCAGCTCCAGCGCGTGACGCTGCCCCGGATGTGGCTTGATAGCCCCTACGCGCCAGAGCACCGCATCCACGCGCTGACCCCCATTTGTATCGAAGATCCACAATGCTCCCTCGGAGTAGAGCCACGAGCTGTGTTGGATGCGGCGATAAAGAACTGTATAGCCAGGAAAATATGCTGACCAATCAGTCTCGCCATTTACTACAATAATATTTTTCATACCGGCTCTATAACTACACGCCCATCGAGCGGCCGATAATTTCCTTCATAATCTCGTTCGTGCCGGCATAGATGCTCTGGACGCGGGCATCCAGGTAGGCGCGGGCAATGGGATATTCGAGCATGTAGCCGTAGCCGCCGTGTAGCTGCACGCACTGGTCGAGCACCCGCTTCTGCAGATCGCTGGTCCACCATTTAGCCATGGCCGCGGTCTCTGCGCTCAGTTCCCCCGCGTTCAACTCCTCGATGCAGCGATCCACGAAGACGCGGGCAACCTCGATCTCGGTCTTCATTTCCGCCAGCTTGAAGCGCGAGTTCTGGAAGCTCCCGATGGGCTGTCCAAAGGCTGTGCGCTCCTTGCAGTACTCCAGCGTGATATCCAGCGCGACTTCACAGGCCGCCACGGCTTGAATCGCCACATTCAGACGCTCCTCGGGCAGCTTGCTCATTAAATAATAAAATCCCTGCCCCTCTTCGCCCAGCAGATTATTGAGAGGAACCTCAACGTCCTCGAAGAACAGCTCGGCCGTATCCTGGGCCTTCAGGCCCATCTTCTCCAACTTGCGACCGCGCTGGAAGCCCGGCATGCCACGCTCCACGATCAGCAGGCTGATACCCTTGTGCCGCTTCTCCGGATCAGTCTTGG